>DATGEP010000166.1:0-1486 GCA_035310125.1 Ktedonobacterales bacterium | reverse complement strand
CCGCAATCGACGGCAGCGACCGCGACCATGTGAAGGAGTGGTCATACCTCAATGGCGCCGCCCACGCCTCGCAGATGCTCCCGGAAAGTCAGGGAAGGTGTTTTCTGGCGCTTAGCCAGGTACGTATCAAACTGAACCTGGTTGCGCAGGGAGATTCCTCCGCGCATGAGTTCGGCTTGACGCGCTTCAGTGTTGCGGATCGTCTCTGCGAGCGCGAAGACATCCGCCGCGGCAGCCAATGGAACGAACAGCACCCCATCGTCATCGGCCAGGACCAGATCCTCCCGATCCACCGTCCAATCTCCCACAGTGGCACGCTCCAACGCGCCGTCAGGACGTACATCGAGACGTTGAGGGCCGGTCGGGATCGCTCCAAGGCTGATCACAGGCAACCCAATCGCACGTATGTCAGGCGTATCGCGATGCAGGCCCCAGATCACGATGCCGTCGAGTCCAGCCGCGTGGGCTTCAAGGACAACAAGATCGCCGACGCAGCTTTCGTCGATCCGTCCGCCGTTGTCGACCACCAGCACGTCGCCCGGAGCAGCCTCCTGCAGCGCCTCCAGGAAGATGTCGACGCTGCCGGCGTGTCGTGCAGGGATGACACGCCCGGCCAGGCGGCTTCCTGGAACAACAGCGTGCAAGAGCGCGGGGGCGCACCGCACTGGGGTCTGAGCGCGAATGCACGCATCTGCCAGATGGGCGGTACTCAGTGCTGCAAACCGCTGCCGAATATCTTCGTGCTCCATGCGCGTTCTCTCACTCCCACCCGTCACGCACCAGACCCATAGCCGGTGCCTCAGCGTTCGCCCCTGCGTCACGGCCAGCGCCCCTCAGCGACGGCAAGACGTGGTGTGTCGTTCCAGTCGGATCGCGCTGGCGAGAACACATCTAGAACCGTGACGCTAGCCGGCCCTGATTCCCCGGAATGAGGAATCCCGCCTTTAATCGAGTACATCTCGCCCACGCGTAGTTCGCGGCGTCGATCGTCGATGACCAGAGTGATCGAGCCCTTGACGACCAAGCCTCAGGCGGCGATTCGAGTCCGTCTCTGCGGTCGAGCGGCCCTTGAGCAGATTCACCTTACGAGACGCATGCACGAGTCCTTTTGGTGTGGTGCAGATATCGACTGGACAGGGGCTAGACGGAGAGCAGGACCGACCGGAGCCGGCGGGCTTGAGCGGCGGATGATGCAATCGGCTTCGCGGAGCGTCTTCGTGGGGGCCTTCCACTCCGCTCGGGAGTCCGAGAGCGGACGGCACCTCGATGACACCCGAAACTCCGTCGCTCGCTAGGAGGCTCGAGCGACCACCGTGATCTCGACGAGCAGGCCGGCAACGAGGTCCGCGCGCACCGTCGTCCGTACCGGCTTCACTCCGGTGAACTTCTGCGCGTAGACGGAGTTGAACGCGGGGAAGTCAGCCAGGTCAACGAGGTGAACGAGGCAAGAGATGACGTCGTCGAGCGATGCTCCGGCAGCCTCGAG
>DATGEP010000165.1:0-16172 GCA_035310125.1 Ktedonobacterales bacterium | reverse complement strand
GGGGGTGACATGCGGCGCAAAGTAAATCAGGAAGTCGATGACCCCCAGGAGGAACCCTCCGAATCCGAGTAGCAGCGCGGGCGCAGTACGCATGCCGAAACGTCCGAGAGCGAGGCTTCCCAGCAAACCTCCGACCGCCTGCGCGCTGAGCAGGCCGCCATAGGTCAGCTCATCGCCGTGCAAGACGCGAGTCGCGAACGGCACGAACAGCGCGGTCATAACCCCGTCGCCTAACCCGGCGAACGCCATGAAAAACAAAATGACGCGTGGCGCGCGTTGCGTGAGGAGCAAGGACAAGCCGTCCAACCACTCGCCCCAGATGGCCACGACTCTGCGACCGCCGCGTTCATCGAGCATTGAGCGAGTGTCAACCTCGACCAGAACGAGAGCCAGCGCTGCCAGAACGAAAGAACCAGCGTCAACGAGCACCACACCGCGGATGCCGCTCGAGGCAACCAGCAGTGCACCCAGAAGTGGACCACACAGCCTGGCAAGGTTCTGGTTGAGCGCGCTCAGCGCGTTGGCTGTGATCAACTCGTCCGTTCCCACCAATCGAGGCAGGAGAGCGGCTTCGGCTGGCCGATAGAACTGGAGGATCGTGCTCTCGACCAGGAGCACCACAGCGATGAGCCAGAGCCATTCCGCGCTTGCGACCAGTAGCAGAGGCAAGATGGCGAGTCCGAGCAGGACGTCGGCGACCATCATGGTCCGCCGCCGATCCCAACGATCGACGAACACTCCGGCCATCGACCCGAAGGCGAGCCGCGGCAGCGAATTTGCTATCAGCGTGATCCCAACGGCCAGTGTGGACCCGGTCATCTGGTACACGACGAGCGGCAGGCCGGTGATAAGCGCCCAATCCCCTGCCAGCGACACCAGGCCGCCACCCCAGACCAGGGCGAAGCTCCGGTTTCGGAGTAGTCTCAGCATGCAAATGCGTGGTCCGGGTGCCAACGACCCCCCGGAAAGTCGGATGGAGCGGCTATTCTGGATGCAGATGTGAGCTGTACAAACACGCTATCCCCCCGATGTTTCATCGCAAAGCGGAGGTCATTGCGTCGAAGTTGATGTGGACTCCGACGCAATGAGCCTCCGACCACCCGTAACGAATATGAGTACCGTTGTCGTCGAGCGGCATCATTGCTGGACTCAACGAACCCCTGAATATTAAAACCGATTCATCGTTTCGCTTCCTTTGCCGACGAGTTGATGGAAAGGCTACTGACAGGACTTTGCGGATTTTGTCGATGGAGCGTCATCACCACCTGCCCATTTGTCTCACCTCGTTTCCCATCAGTTGACTGACCTGCGGCTGTCCGGACTTTGCCGACTCGGACGACCGAACATTGTCACCACCTCATAATTTCTCACCTCGTTTCCGTATGAGTGGATGGACCGGCTGCTGACCGGTCCCGGCACCGAACATTCACAAACGGTTCATTTGTCTCACCTCGTTTTCGCATGAGTCCCCGAATGGCATGAGCAGCTTGCGAAAGCGCACATGGACCTCCGGAAGCCGACTGTCGATCTCCGGTGAAGCCTCACAGTGATGGGGAGGTCGCGGCTGGAGCGGAGCGGCGCAGGCGATATCGCGACCACAGGGCCGCGATTAAGAAGTGATGTCGACGCGGTCTGGGGGCCCGCGGCGGTTGGTCTGGTCGCGCGGCCAGGGCCTGGCGGACGAGACGGTCGTGATCCGCCTCGGCCAGGAGTTCGCGTTGTCGGAGCGTAGCCAGATCGTTCAGAAGAAACGACTGCATGTCAGTTCACCTCGCGGGAGCAGAGATGTGGTGCCGCAGTGAGTACCGCGTGAATTGAGGGTCCAGGTCTTGCGGAGCCGTGGCGGGCATTCCGTTCAGGTCAGCTGCCAGGAGGCTCCGGCACAGCTTGGCCTCCAGGACTTGTCCACGGAGCATGAGAAGGCGCGCGAGCTGGCGCGTGCTGAACTGGTAGGCGCGGAATCCCGCGAAGGGTTGATCGTGGTCTCTGGCGCCGGCGCTGTCTTTACTGCCCACCAGCGCAGCGGGGCTGATGCGCCCGGGCGCAGGGGATGGGTAAACGAATTGACACGGCTGGTCGTCGTTCATGGCGCTTTTCCCTCGGGAGGGTGTCTCCTTTCGCGGACTGTCTTGGAGCGATCGACTGATCGACTCGAGGACAGCCTCGCGCGGAGCGCTGAAGATTCGCTGAAGAAATGCTTAAGACCGCGCTTCAGGCGCGCTTCAGCGCCAGCCGAGCGCCAAGCCGCTCAGGAGCAGTACGCCCGCGGCGTGCGCGGCGCACCATGTCGGCGTGGGGTCGGGGGTGGGACTTCCGCATCGTGAGGCCGCTTGAGGTGCTCAGCGAGAGGCGCTCACGCCTCGGAGGCGCCGGCAACGCGCCGTAGTGGCGGCCCTATTACTTCAGGGCAATCGCGTCGTTTCCGCTGATCGTCTGGTCGAGCTGATCCGGAGTGATGAGCTGCCCGAGACGGCGCACAATATCCCGCAGGTCTGCATCTCTCAGTACGCAAATTCTGGAGGCTGCGTGCCGGCGCGAGGAGCCTGCGCGCGTGGTGGTCGGACGCACGGCCGGGTGCATGCTGGTGGTTGAGCCCGAGCAGCTCGACCTCGAACTTTTCCAACGCCGCTCGCGAACGGCGGCGAGGACGCTTTGGGAGGCTTGGTTCTCTGGCGGCGGCCACGCTTTGGCCGACGTCGAAGCACCGTTTGCAACCGCAGAGGGGTGCGGCTGGAGGAGCTAGTCGTCGGCGCCCTGGAGGATGGGATCCAAGCGGACCTCGCCGTCAGTGGTCGACGCAGAAGTCATTGCATCTGGTGACGGGAGTATCTGGTGACGGGAGCACTCGTTGCAGGGACAATTGTGCGGCGAGCTGATGCCTGTCCACGACGACCGGCATGTGTGCGGGAACGCCGGCCCATAATGGTGTGCGCGGCTTTCAGAAACCAGCGGCTGGAGTGACTGACGCGCCGGCCCAGACCAGGCCCCGGACCTCCGGCCCGATGCCTTGGACAATTGATGCTCGCTCCTTGTCGGCGTTCGCTGCCAGGCCCGCATCGTCGCGTGCGCGTGCAACATCGGCGAGTACTGCCAGCGTGCGGCCGAGTTCAAGGACCGCGTGCTGGGACCGTGCGGTGTTGGCGCTGGACTGTAGCACTGAAATCGCGGCGTCGAGATCACCGCGGTGCCAAAAGAGGATTCCACGGGCACGCCGCAGTTGCGGCTGCATAGAGCGAAGCTGGTATGTTGCTGAAACGGCGTCGGCTTCCGTAAGAATTGCCGCGGCATCTTCGGTCTTAAGTCGGGCGGTCGCTTCCGCGAACGGACCGTAGGCCCAAGCGCTCCAACCTACCAACTGACGAGTGGGGTCCAGATCCGCCACTTGGCGTGCTGCCGCGGCAGCCTCCATATTTCTACCCAGGTCGAGTGCGATGTTACTCTGGTGCCAGAGAATGTATATCTGTGTCTGCCGGTCATCCCTCCTACGGGCGTCCGCAGAGAGTGTGTCAACGAGGCTGAGCGCCCGTTCAGGATCACCTTCCATCACAGCCATCAGGAGGCGATAAAAACGGCCCGCAGTCGGCGCTTTCCGCGCGGCTTCTCGGCCCTCTTGCCACATGCCCCGTAAATAGCAATTCTCAACATAGTTCAGGAGGGCACCTGCGATACGTTCGGGCGCGCCCATTCTTTCCGCGATCTCGACCGCCCGCCCGCTATCGGTCCAGACTCCCTCCATGTCTCCGTGACGATAACGTAGACCGCTACGGTTGGCGTACACGCGTTGTAGTGTGGGCCAGTCACGGGCCCGAAGACCGAGCACCTCGGCCCTGTCAAGCAGCCGTATCACCGCGGCTGCGTCAACTCCGTGCCATTGAACGACGGCTGTCTCGAGGAGCGCCCGCGCTTCGAGCGCCGGATCTCCGAGCCGGTTTGCCAGTGCAAGTCCCCGCTCCGCGAGATTAGCGGCGGCAGTGGTATTGCGGGCGAACAGCTGTGCTCGGGCCGCGTCCAACAGGAGTAGGGTAAACTCGCGATCCGCGTGCTCGGCTGGCCACAGGCGGAGAGCGGCATCCAGGTGGGGCAATGCCCTGGTGAGGTCGAAGCGGATCTGGTGAACCCAGGCGATGCCACGGTGGACTCGCGCCTGGAGCACCGGATCCGCGACGCGCTCGTAGCTGGCAAGTGCGGCCTGGTACAACGCGATTGCGTCGTCAGGCCGGTCGAGGTCGTTAAGCTCACTGGCCAACTTGCAGCGCACCTCTGCTCGTTGCAATTCCTCGTCATCTGCAACTAACAGGTTCAGAGCAATCCGGTAATGCCTCGCCGCTTCGGCGTGCGCGTACATCGCCGAGGCCCGGTCGCCAGCCAGAATCGAGTAGCGGATGCTGCGTGCAGTCTCGCCAGCGGCCAAGAAGTGTCGTGCCAGTTCGTCCGACACCTCCGTGCGCGCTGTCTGCACGCGTTCGAGTGCCTCGCCCGCGCGCAGGTGGATTCGACGGCGCCGATGCGCCCGCTGCTCGTCGTACAGAGCCTGCTGGATCAATGCATGTACAAATCCGAATCGCTCGCGACTGCCGTCGCGACGCTCCTCTATCAACTGCGCCGCTAGCGCCGTGTCGAGGTGATCGAGCAGGACTGGTTCTGGCTGCATCGCGGTCGCGAGCAGCAGCTCGAGGTCGAACTCGTGTCCGAGAACGCTTGCAACATGCAACATATCCTGCGCTCCAGGGCCGAGGCGTCCCACGCGCTGGCCGACTACCGATCGGACGCTGTGCGGCAGTTGAATGTCGCCAACCTCCGTGCGCTGCCAGTCCCCGTCTTTTTCGTGGATGACGCGCTGCTCGATCATCGCCTTCAGGAGCTCTTCGATAAAGAAGGGGTTGCCCTCCGTACGCTCATGCACGAAGTTCAGAAGTTCGACGGAGGCCTCCTGGACAGCCAGATGTGAATGCACGAGTGCCGCGGTTCCGTCCGGCGTCATGCGACGCACTTCCAACTCCGCTACCAGGTGTTCACGCGTAAGATCGCCCAGGGCAGTCTCCAGCGGGTGCTGCCGGTCCACCTCGGCGTTTCGGTACGTCCCGAGCAGCAGGACGCGGTCGCCGTGCAAATGCCGGGCGAGGTGCTGCAGCAGCTCGATACTGGCGCTGTCGGCCCAGTGCAGGTCGTCCAGGAGCACCGCCAGCGGCGCGTCCGCTGCCAGAAGTTGAAAGAACCCGGTGACCGCATTGAGGACCCTTTGCAGACCTCCCGCGTCATCACTGCCGATGTCCGGAGTAGCGGCCGACGGGGTCAAGCGGCCGAGGTCCGGCCAGCGCGACGCTGCCTTCTTGACAACTTCCTCAGGTGCCAGGGCTACAGCAGTTGCGAGGGCCTCAACGAAAGGAAAGAGTGGCGCCGACGCACGCTGCTGGTAGCACCAGCCCACCAGCACCCTGAACCCGCGTTCTTGCGCACGGAGCATCACCTCCTGTGCCAGGCGCGTCTTGCCTATTCCGGCTTCACCGACCAGGAGCACTAACTGACCGAGCCCAGTGGCTGCGATCTGTAGAGCGCCGAGCAGCTGGCCGAGTTCGGCCTCGCGCCCCACCAACGCACGTTCCGGTGCAGCGCCCAGGAATCCGCCGGCAGGAGCCGGTGTTTGCTTCTGCCCGAAATGCAGGGTATTACCGCTGCCAGGCCGGACCTCGGGCTGAGTGCGAGAAGGCAGGTCCAGGGTGGGGTCCTGGTCGAGGATCTCCCGAAAGAGCTTCTGGACCGGCGCGCTGGGCTCCATTCCGCGCTCATCGACGAGTGTCTCCCGCAACCGGTGGTACGCGGCTGAGGCATCCGCCTGCCGTCCGCCACGGTAGAGTGCCAGCATCAATTGGCCGTGCAGACGCTCGCGCGTCGGGTGTTCCGCGACCAGCGGTTTGAGCTCGCTGACGAGTTCAGCGTGTCGACCCAGGGCGAGGTCGGCCTCGATGCGATCCTCGAGCGCCGCCAGCCGCAGCTCATCCAGCCGCGTGCGCTCGCCAAGGACGAACGGCTCGTCGGCGATGTTGGCTAGCGCTGGACCTCGCCACAGCGCCAATGCAGCATGCAGATCTCGAGCGGCGGAATCCGCGTCGCCGGCCGTCAGGGCTAGCCGACCCTCACCGACCAATTGTTCGAAGCCTTCGAGGTCGAGCTGGTGAGCCTCGGTCGTCAACAGGTAACCAGACGGCCGACTTAGCAGTAAGCTGGCGGGATCGCCTGACTTACGGTGGGGCTCCAGAACGCGACGCAGCTGAGCAATGTGGACCTGCAAAGTGTTGAGCGCCGACTCGCCGGCCGCGTCTCCCCAGAGCAGTTCGATGAGACGATCTGTGGTGACTGCGCGGTTGGCGTGGAGTAGGAGGATGGCAAGCAGCGCGCGCTGCTTTGCGCCCCCGATACGGATCAGCTTTCCG
Organism: Ktedonobacterales bacterium; assembly: GCA_035310125.1. Classification (GTDB taxonomy): domain Bacteria; phylum Chloroflexota; class Ktedonobacteria; order Ktedonobacterales; family JADMIN01; genus DATGEP01. The sequence goes on along the minus strand of DATGEP010000165.1, from coordinate 9,741 downwards.
TCCGCCCGGACCTCGACTGGACCGAGGATCCCAAACTGCATTTCAGGCTCGAAGGGCGGGCGAATCAATCATTATCCGACAGCGCGTAGTCGATGGCTTCTTCGTCGCTCATGAGACAGCCTTCAGCGGCGGCTTTGGTCCGGGCATCGTCGTCGAGCGCCTGTCTGGCGGGTTCGAGGAGCTTGTCAAACACCTTTTGCAATGGCGATCCTATCGGCGCAGGGTGCAAACCCCACTTGGCCCTCAGCGAACTTGCTGCAGATTCGAGGCGCAGCGCTCGGTGCGGGCGACCTTGGACAGCCGCAGCCCCGGCCAGCCCCAGTAGTCCGCAAGCGGTGTACACCACTTCTTGACCCGGGCGGCGCAAGCCCTCAAGCCAGCGAGCGCATGCACCTTCCACATCACCGCTCTGCAGGAGGGTCAAGTTTTTGGCGGTATCTACGGATGAGCCAACCGCCATATTGGCGTCGCGAGCGAAAGCCAAACCGCGGTCCGCCAGATCGTTTGCAGCGGTTAGATCGCCCTGGAGCCGCCGAAACTCCGCCCGATAGGCGAGAACTATCGCTAAACCGCGCGGATCGCCGATTGATGCGAACAATCTCTCACTCTCCTCCAATCTCTTCTCGCCAAGCGACCATTGCTCGAGAAACCACACGCTATATCCAAGAAGGAGGAGGCTCATAGCCAGAACCAGATCATCGCCATACTGCTGACCAATCGAATGGGCTTCGCGAGCGCGTGTCTGTGCCTCGTCGGCTCCGCTGACACGCATCGCCAACCAGCCGGCCCAAAACAAGGCCTGCCCCTTGACGGCGTTCGTTTCGGGCAGGTGATTCAGGAAGAGCTCGAGCCACTGGCGGCCCTCCATCCAGAGACCGCGACTCTCCCAGAAAGGCCCGAGCGCCGTCGCAAGCTTCAGCCCCAGTTCAGCCGCCTCGGTGCAGGAGTCGACTGATGCGCTCCACTCCAGTGCTGCCCGCAGGTTGCCCTCCTCCTGCATCATGCGTGCAAGCCAGGCGGCGTTTTCAAGGCTACGCAGTAACGGTCTGTCCGTCTCAGCCAGAGACACATAGCGGCGGGCATGCCGCGCGCGCACGTCGTCCACCTCACCGACTTCGGCGAGGCGCTGCTCAGCGTATTCGCGCATCGTCTCGAGGAGTCGATAGGCCTGAGTGTTTGGGCCAGGCTCGGCGGTGACGAGCGACTTGTCCACCAGCCGCGCCATGAGGGCGACCACGTCATCGGGAGCGAGCGGTTCGAATCCACAAACCGCTTCGGCCGACTCCAGCTGGAACCCACCCACGAACACCGATAGACGACGGAACAGCACTTTCTCCTCTTCGGCGAGCAGGGCATGGCTCCAGTCCAGGGCTGCTCGCAATGTCCGGTGGTGCGCCGTCGCACCGCGACTGTGGCCCAACAATCGGAACCGGTCGTCGAGCCGGTCAAGCATGGCTTCGGCCGAGATAGCGTTCATGTGCGCCGCGGCCAGCTCGAGCGCAAGCGGGATGCCCTCGAGGCGCCGACAGATCTGAACGATCGTTTTCGCATTGGTGGCATTGAGCGAGAAGCTAGGAACCACCAACCCAGCACGGTCCGTGAACAGGTGGACAGCGTCGAAACGGAGCAGTGTCTCCAGAGGTAGCGTCGCCTCCAGCTCGGTTGTCGCCAGTGGTCTGACTTGCACAATCCGCTCGCCGGCAAGGCTGAGACGTTCTCGACTGGTGACCAGCACGCGCACGCCTGAACACTGGCGGAGGATACTTTCGACCGCCGCCGCGACGCTCTCGAGAAGGTGCTCGCAATTGTCCAGCAGGAGAAGCACATCGCGGTTCCGCAATTCGCTGACAAGACTGTCCACCGGAAGTCGGCCGGGCTGCTCCCGCGGGGTGACGACCGATGCGATCGCTTGTGGAGCGAGGCCCGCGTCCGATATCGGCGCCAGCTCGACCAGCCAAACGCCATCGCGATGGTTCGCGACAAGACCGTTGGCCGCCTGTAGTGCCAGTCGGGTTTTGCCGACGCCAGCAGGTCCGACCAATGAGACGAGCCGTCCCTCGCTCAGCGACCGGCGGAGCTCGCTCAACTCTTTCTCGCGACCCACGAAGCTGGTGAGCTGAAGGGGCAGGTTGTGCTTCGTCGGTTGTTGTTGCGGAATTGGCGTCGGCGCCAGGTTCAGCCTGGGATCCTGATTGAGGATTTGCGTGAGAAGTTGCTGGAGTGCGGAGCCAGGTTCCATGCCCTCCGCTTCGTCAAGCGCGTTCCGCAACCGGTGGAAAACTGTCGAGGCCTCGGCCTGGCGACCAGAGCGATACAGGGCCAGCATCAATCGGCCACAGAGTCTCTCTCGCAGCGGGTGCTCTGCCACGAGGGTTTGCAGCTCAGCCACAACCTGAGCCTGCTGGCCGAGTTCCAGGTCGGCTTCGATCCGCTCCTCGAGCGCTGTGAGCCGCAGTTCCTCCAGGCGGGCGCGCTCGGCGACTACGAACGGCTCGTCGGTGATGTCGGCCAAGGCCGGGCCGCGCCAAAGGGCCAGGGCGGCACGAAGCAGCCGCGCAGCCTCCCGAGGATCACCCGCCAAGCGAGCGGCTCGCCCGTCGTCTGCCAGACGCTGGAAGCGTTGGAGGTCGAGTCGGTCAGGCTCGACGAGCAGCGCATACCCTCTGGCGCCGCCGGTCAGGATCCTGGGCGGTTCACCGCGGCGGCGTGCCGGCTCGAGCACCTTGCGCAGCTGCGAAACATACACCTGTAGAACGTTCGGGGATGTTTCGGGCGGCTCGTCGCCCCAGACCAGCTCGATAAGGCGTTCGGCAGTGACGACTCGATTGAGCTGCACCAGCAGAGCTACCAGCAGCGCTCGCTGTTTCGCGCCCCCCAGACGCAGCGGCTGGCCATCGGCGAGCACTTCGAGTGGGCCCAGGATGCGGAAGTCCATCGCCGGCTCAAAGATGGTGCCGCGCCCGCTCTACGATCGCAACCTCCCTTCGTGATGGCGACGACGTGGTCGCTATCGAACGCACTCGTGATCGTGGACACGCGTTGGGTCGCGGGAAACGGCCGCTGGCTGTCCACGTTGACCGCCGTGCGCCTCTCTTCGACCTTTGGCGCCCAACGACAACGCACACGGATTGACGGCCGTTCAGCGACGGAGTAGGAATGCGGCGTGGAATTCGGGGTGCTCGGACCGCTCGAGGTCCGGGACGGTGGGCGCAAGTTGCCGCTGGGCGGCGCCAAGCAACGCGCTCTGCTCGCGGATCTGCTCACCCACGCCAACGAGGTTCGTCTCGGCCGATCGTATGGTCGACGACCTGTGGGGGGATGCGCCGCCGGAAACGGCGTACAACGCGCTGCAGACGTACGTGGCGCAGTTACGGAAGGTGCTCGAACCTGAGCGACTCGCAGGCGCGCCCGGTCGGGTCCTGCAAACGGTCGCGCCCGGCTACGTGCTGACTTGGGACGCGATCAGCTTGACGTTGGGCGTTTCGAAGACCTGCTCAGGCGTGGCAAAGAATTGCTCAACGAAAGCCCCGCTGAAGCCGCGGTGGTGCTGGGTGAAGCGCTGTCATTGTGGCGCGGGCCGGCTCTGGCGGATGTTGCCGATGCTGGATTTGCTCAAGCTGAGGCGGCGCGACTGGCGGACCTCCGGGTTGTCGCGCAGGAGAGTCGCATCGAAGCGCAGCTGGCGCTCGGACACCAAAGTGACCTGGTTGGCGAACTGGAGGCACTGGTGAGGCAACATCCGATGCGCGAGCGGCTGTGCGGCCTGCTGATGTTATGCCTGTATCGGTCCGGTCGTCAGGCTGAAGCCTCGCAAGCGTACCAGGGGATTCGGGAACGGCTGGTCGAAGAGCTGGGGATGGAGCCAGGACCCGAGCTGCAGCAGTTACTCGAGCAGATCCTCAATCAACACGCAGCTATCGGTCCGCCTCGGCGGCGAGTGGTGTCACCGAGTGCCGAGCGGACGAATCTTTCGCTGGAGCTGTCCAGCTTCGTCGGACGCTCAGCGGAACTGGAGGAAATAAAGCGATTTCTCCATGAGGCACGTCTTGTCACACTCACAGGCGCGGGAGGAATTGGAAAGACGCGTCTGGCGCTGCACCTCGGCTCCCAATTGGTCGATGAATACGCCGACGGCGTGTGGTTAGTGGAGCTGGCCGCTGTAACAGACCCGGGCATCCTTCCCCAGATCATGCTGGCGACTCTCGACTTCACACAACAACCGGGCCGCACGCCGCTTGAATCATTGATCAGCGCACTCGCTTCACAAGAGCGGATGTGCATCATTGACAACTGCGAGCACCTCGTCGACGCGGTCGCGCGGTTGTGCGACTCATTGCTGAGGCGCTGCCCGCGTCTGCGAGTCCTGGCTACCAGTCGAGAGCCGCTCGGTCTGGAAGGTGAAACCACGTGGCGCGTGCCGTCGCTAGCGACTACCTCGGATTCAGCGAGCACGCCGTGGTTTGATCGGCCATCGCCGGAGGCAGTGCAGTTGTTTGTCGAGCGCGCTGTCGCGGCTCGCCCTGGCTTTGGGCTGACCGATGACAACTCCGGGTCGGTGGCTCGGATATGTAACCGGCTTCATGGCATTCCGCTGGCCATTGAGCTCGCCGCGGCGCGCGTGCGCCGGATGTCAGTGACCGCAATCGAGGAGCATCTCGATGACTGCTTCGAGTTGTTAGCCAGCGGGAGCCGGGTGTCGTTGCCACGCCAACAAACGCTCCAGGCGACGCTCGACTGGAGCCACGATCTGCTGACGCCGGATGAGAAGAAGCTGTTCCGCAGGCTCTCCGTTTTTCTCGGAGGATTCACGCTCTCCGGCGTGGGGGCCGTGTGTGCGGATGCCGAAGTTGACACCGCGCGCGCATCGGTTCTTGATTGTCTTGGCGGTCTCGTCGACAAGTCGCTGGTGCTGTGGGAAGAGGGGTCAGATCCGTCTCCACACTATCGGCTCCTGGAGCCCGTCCGACAATACGGACGTGACCGCCTAATGGAGGCCGGCGAGACAGAAGATACTCAGCGCAAGCACGCGCACTTCTACCTCGCACTAGGAGAGGAAGCACAAGTTGGTTTGCGAGGCCCACATCAGCTCGTGTGGTTCAGGCGTGTAGAAGATGAGTTGGACAATTTCAGAGTGTGCTTTGAGTGGATACTCCGCGAGGATGGTGCGTTAGCTCTCAGGTTGGTCCTGGCCCTCTGGCGCTACTGGACCGACGCCCACTATGGTGGAGAGGGCCGGGAATGGTTGATCAGAGCCCTGGCTGCGCATCCGCATCGAGACGATCTTCGCGCGCACGGGCTGTACGGTGCTTCCTTCTGGACTAGCTACCGGGGTGAATATGCTGAAGCACGTAGACTTGGGCAGGAATGCCTCTTGCTCGCACAGCAACTCGGCAGTTCTCTACTTACCGGCCACGCGCTCATTGCGCTTGGATGTGTGGAGAGCTTAGAACGCCGCAAGGGATGGATCGAACAAAGCCGGACGCTCTGCGAACAAGCCGAGCCCCTACTCCGGCAGTCGGCATCGCCGGACGAACTGGCGCGGGAACTCAATAACATCGGTGTCATCCTTCGCGAAGCTGGCGATCTCATCACGGCGAAAGCTAAGCTGGAGGAAGCGGTGAGCCTGGCTCACTCGCTGGGCGACACGATGCTGATGCATGTAACCCTCAATACGCTTGCCGGAATCCAGTTCGAGGGAGGCGAAGTTGAGGCCGCCGACGCGCACTGCCGGCGGGCACTCCGGATCGCAGGCGACTTGCGCAGTCACGGATGGGTGATGACAAGTTTGACGCTGCTCGCGCTGATGGCGGCCGCGACCGAACAGCCCCAGCGCTGCCTCCGGTTGCTCGGGGCGGCGTCGGTTCTCCAGAAGCGGATAGGCCTAGTGTCCAGCTCCGAGTGGAGCCGGCGACGAGCTGAAGCCGAACGTTCGGCGCGGCAGCATCTCGGTCAGGAAGCGGCCGACGCTGCCTGGCGCGAGGGTATCCAGATGTCGTTGATGGATGCCGTTCGGTACGGGGATGAAGACGTGTTGCCCGCTGCGCAGCCGCCGCGCTGATCGTCTACAGCGAACGCTGAGGCACGACTGAATCCACGCCTTAAGCGTTCCTTCAGCGAATCTTCAGCGGCACCTGCGAATCTGTCCCCGAGTCGATCGACGGATCACTCGAACAGATGGCACGAAAGGAGACCGGCCATGCGCAAGGTTCTGCTCATCATCGTCAGCGCCGTCCTCGCGGCGCTCAGCTTCGCTCCCGCGTTCGCATACGCCCACTGGTTCGGCTAGCCCTCCCAACCGTAGCCCCTGTGCATCGAAAACCAAACGGTTTCGTACCTGCTCTTTTCCAATAGACACCAGGGCTACGGCCGTCACCTTCTGCCCATCTGCCACCGCCGCCGGCGTCACTGAGAGACCGACCGGTACTTGGGCGAGACGGTCAGTGCTCCGGCCGCGCATAACCATCGATCCAGTACAGGGGATTTGCATGTTGAGCTCGCACGTCGGCCCACAGATCGCGTTTTCCTCGCCGAACAACGCCACCAGTCGCCTCTCGCCGAAGTGGAGCATGATCGCCTTCTGAAACAGGTGATGAACTCCCCTGCCGACACCCGGCCGGCGCGCAACAGGCAGAATCGGCTCAGTTTGCAGTTCATCGTCGCGCTGATGTTCGCCACAGTTCGGCCTGAAGCCGGCGCGAAACTGCTTATCCACTCGCACGATCTCGCATCGGTTCTGCGCAAGGCGAAGCCACCTACTTATTTTTTTCCGGTTTGGAAGCCGCGCGTTCTCAAGTACACGCTGCATGCCATCCGTAGTTAATGTCACCCTCAATGGACAGCATGCGCGGCTGCGCAGCGCTGTTTGAGCGCGCGGCGGATGCGATGCCATCGGCTCCCGCCATCCATGGCGTGCTCGCGAATCTCTGCTTGCGAGCGTTGCTCGGGCACAGGACCACCCAGCTGAACTGCCGTCTGATCCTGTGAGTCCTTTCTTGCGGGCACGGATCGACTTGGGTTCGGACCGGCGCGGCATGCTGCAAAATCTGCTGCAAAACCATGGACAACGATGGCGCGGCCAGGGCCAACCGGAGGCAAGAGCCTGGCCGATCTAAACTCGAATTTCGGTACCTGGCGCTTTCGGGAGCACTCTGGAACAGGCATTAGGCCGTCTTCAAAACGGTTGCTCGGCCAGCTTCCTGGTCGAGGGTGGGTTCGACTCCCATGCACCTCCGCCATTCAATTTTGCACTCAAAGCCAGCCAGACGTTCTGAGCTCGGCGCAGCGAGCACAGGGGCTCTCTCTCCTCGTCGGCGATCGCATCCCGAACAAGCCGCTCGCCGCGACCGAGTCAAAGGCCCCGCCCGGCGATCCTATGCCTGGGCACCGCGTATGTTGCGTGCGGCACGGGCTCGAGATCGACGAAGGCGTAGAACGCTCGATCGTCGACGATCGCCTCGTGTTTGGGGCTTGCTCGACGGAACAGCATGTCGCGCTAGAAAGGACAGCGCGTAGCCGACGATGATGAGGCCGAGGTTCACGGCGATGACGATCAGGGACCGCGCAAGCGAACGCCTGCCACGGCCGGTCGACGAACGCAAGGCCGGCAGAGCCGAGCGCGCTCGCAGGATTGGCGGCGATCAGGATCGGCTTGGCGCGAACGCGATCGAACAGGGCTCCCGAGGGAAGGGTTACGAGGGTGCCCGCGCCCAGGATCGCAGCGGGCACCAAACCGGCGGTCGCCGTCGAGAAGCCGCGGAACTGGTTCAGGTAGATGATCTCGAACGGGAGGATCAACCCATAGCCGAACCAGCTGAATGCATTCCCGGCCTGCAAGAGCAGCACCACGCGAGGCAGGTCCGTCCGCCAAGCGCTCGCTAGAGATAACCGCATCACATGTCGCGGCTCGTACGTGTGAGCGGTGGGGGAACTGGTCGCCGGCGATCGCGCCAAACGGTCCGTCGCAACGACGTGCCACCCAACAATCTGGCCGGTACTCACGCGGTTCGCGACGCAGGCGTGTTGGCTGGCACGCCGCGGGCGCAGGGGTCCACCTTTGCGGCGAGGGCGTAGAGCACCTCAGCCAGGCGCCGGCGCACCGCCGGCGGCCGACGGTTGGCCTGACTTGCCTGGCTTGCCAGGCGGGCAATGGCCGCCTCACGCAGAAGGTCAGCGTGACGCGCGGCGACGAGGACTTCGAGTGAGTTGGGGAGGAGCATCTGAGTGGCCGCCTTGCTGTTTATCAGGTTCGAGGTACGTGCCAAGCTGAACGGCAAACGCACCAAGGGCGTGTGGACTGAGGCCGTAGCGGCTCGGTCCGGGAAAGGGGACATCGACCCGCACCAGACCGGCCGGCGCAGGGGCGCGAGGTGGTGGTGCACCGAGGGCCGGGCCGCGAGCGCATGAGACGCGATCGCGCTTATTGGTCGTCAGGAGACGCCTCGACTCGCGAGCAGGGCGGCCACTGCAGCTTTCGCATGATGCGCCGCGGCCGGGTCCCGGCGAGACCCGCCAACGGCGTACGCACCGTCGACGAGTACCGTCACCTGGGCGGCCAGGTCGGCGTCTTCCACGCCCGCCTCGGTGAGGAGTTGACGAACGAGTCCCTCCCGAGCGCGCAGATGCGCCAGCGCGGCCTCACGCACAGGATGGCCCGGGCGGTTGATCTCGAGCGATGCGTTGATGAACGCGCATCCAGCCTTCGTTCTGGTGCGGAGGGCGTTCTCGATGACATCGAAGAGCGCGAGGATCACCAGCTCGCCGGTCTCCTCGGAGCGACGCCTCGCGTTCGTCTCGAGGGCAAGGAGTGCGCGTCGGTTTCGGTCGTTGAGCGCTTCGGCGACGAGCCGATCCTTGGAGCCGAAGTGCTGGTACAGAGTCCGCTTCGTCACCCCTGCCCGGGCCGCGATCGCGTCCACTCCGGTGCCCGTGATGCCGTACTCATAGGTCAGCTCGCTCGTCGCCCCGAGGAGCGCGTCGTGCGCATTTGGCCGGTCGGTCATGGCCGCTAGTATACATACCGCTCGGTATACTACGTGACCCTCGGCACCCGCGAAGTCGACGGCACGCAAGCCCGGCTTGGATGTGTCCGACCGTCCGGACACGGAGTGACGATGACCCTTTCCCTCGAGCCAGGCTCTGCATCTGCTCCGGCGTGAAGGCACGACCGTCAACGCAGACGCCGAGCTGATTTCCTTGCAACGGCTGGGAGGTGAAGACGTCGCACACGAAGTACGGATGCAGCCGGGCCGGTCCGTGCCAGTCGGTGAGCCTCGGGATCAATAGCGAAGACATCTCGGCACTCAGAGCCGGACTTGCGCGTCGACTTCGCGGCTGTTCATAATGCTGCAGTATACCGATCGGTATGTATACTTGGTCGGAAACATCACGGACCACCACACTGCGAGGAGGCCCCCATCCATGAAAGCGCTTATTCGCTCTGACAAGGTTCCCGCTCCCCCCGGGCCGTATTCGCCGGGGCTAACGGTGGGCGAGTGGATCTTCCTGTCAGGCCAAGGCGGCTTCGATCCGAACACGGGCAAGGTGGTTAGCGATGATCTGGCTGAGCAGACCGAGCAGACCTTCAACAACATCGAGACCGTCCTCGAGGCTGCCGGAGCATCGCTCGACGACGTCATCTCTTGCCTCGTTCACCTCGTTGACCTGGCTGACTTCCCCGCGTTCAACTCCGTCTACGCGCAGAAGTTCACCGGAGTGAAGCCGGTACGGACGACGGTGCGCGCG
>DATGEP010000164.1:0-2981 GCA_035310125.1 Ktedonobacterales bacterium | reverse complement strand
GAAGACGCGATCACCGGGATGGACGGCCATGCAGCGGGCGGCATTCGCCGCGCCCTGGCGCAGGCGCTTCTGGGTGACGGCGGGACGGCGCGGCAGGCGCGGCAGGCGCGCGGACGCGGGCGTATTCATGGGTATGTTTCTCTCCGTAGGGTAGCGCTGATGTCGCGGCAACCAGCGCGCGGCGGCTTGCGGTACGCCGCCTCTAGAGCAAAACTTGCAAAGGTTGAGCAGACGTGCTGCGCGCAGGATCCTGCGCGCGCCAAAAAACGCAGTTCGTCTGTCTCGCCTATCTGCAGTTTGCTCTAGCTTAGCTCAATCTGAGGGGCGGGCGCTAGCTGCGCGTACCGTGGTGGCGAAGGAGCTCAGCGCGAGCCAGCCAGGAAAGGCGCGCACCAAGGGCGCTGGTCCGTGAAGCGTGATGAGATCATCATACACTGCCTCAGCAAAGGTGAGCCGACCGAACCAGACGCGATAGAGCGCTGCCACATCCGCATCGACCAGCAGGTCGATGTCGAAACCAGGGTGCTGCAGGCACACCGAGGCCTCTCTTGGCTGTAACACGAGCCAGTACGTGCCGAGGCGCGATTTGCGCGGAACAAAGCCATGCAAATCGAACTGGATGACGACACGCCGTGGCGGTAGCTTGTCGAGATTGACGCGCCGCTGCATCCACCAGATCACGAGGAGGGGGTCTAGCTCCTCAGGCTCGGGATCACTAAAGGCATGCTGGGCGCCCCACATGCCAAGCGCCTCGACGACGGGCACAAGTTGTTGTCCGGCTTCCGTCAGCTGATAGGTAGCAGAACGCCCACTTGGGTTGACCTGCCGCTCGATGACACCATGCGTCTCGAGCCAGCGGAGCCGTTGCGCCAGCGTCGAGCGCGGGATACCAGGCAGACCACGCTCTAGCTCGTTGAAGCGGCTGACGCCGTAATGCATCTCGCGAATGATGAGCGGCGTCCAGCGCTCCGCAAAGATTTCCGCCGCCTTCGCAATCGGACAGTATTGCCCATATCCGCTCATGGCGATGACCTCCACAACGGGCGCCCAATGCAGTCCATTTATTGTACTAGGCGCACTGGACTATGTCGACTATGGTGAAGGAGCAACGGCCAGTTGGTCGGCGACGAGAGAGAAGACGAGAGAGAAGACGAGAGAGAACAGGAGTCGGGGGCGATGAGCATGGAGACATCGGGAAACAGTCTATCGCTAGCGCGAGATCTGGCAGGGCTGAAGTCGAGGATGCGCGGTCAAGCGCTGCAGCAGGGGGACGAGGGCTACGAGGCGTCGCGGCAGGTGTGGAACGCGATGATCGACCGGCGCCCGGCAGTAATTACGCGCTGCGTGGCGCCGGGAGATGTGGTCGAGGCCCTGGCCTTTGCGCGCGCCCATGGGCTGGTCGTGTCGGTGCGTGGCGGCGGGCATAATGTGGCCGGCAACGCCGTATGTGACGACGGGGTCATGATTGATCTCTCGCCAATGAAAGGCCTGCAGGTTGATCCAGCGCGGCGTGTCGTGCGGGCGGAACCCGGCCTCACTTGGGGAGAATTTGACCGAGGGACGCAAGAGCATGGGCTCGCAATTACCGGCGGTGTCCAGTCTACCACGGGCATCGCAGGCTTCACGCTTGGTGGCGGCTTCGGCTATCTGGCGCGTAAGCACGGTCTCACCTGCGACAATCTCCTTTCCGCTGACGTCGTCACAGCTGACGGCACGATGCTCACGGCGAGCCCAAGCGAGCGCGCCGACCTCTTCTGGGGACTGCGCGGTGGTGGGGGCAACTTCGGCATCGTCACCTCGTTTGAGCTACAGCTCGCGCCGCTCGGACCTGTCCTCGGAGGCATGCTGATCTATCCACTCTCGCGCGCCGCCGAAGTCCTGCGCCACTTTCGCGAATATACGGAGACGGCTCCTGACGAGCTGTTCACGATCGCGCTGTTTACGACAGCGCCCGCCGCGCCGCATATCCCTGAGCGCCTGCGGGGTCAGCCCGTGCTGCTGTTCATTATCTGCTATGCCGGAAATGTCGAGGACGGTGCGCGGTTCCTCCAGCCGTTGCGTGCATTCGGCCCGCCCGATGCGGACCTGGTACGGGTGAGACCGTACATCGAGATGCAGCAACTGCTGGATGCGTCCAACCCCGCTGGACGCCTCAATTACTGGAAGTCGGAAAACGTCACGGGCTACAGCGACGCGGCGATCGAGACCGTTATCGCGTTTTCGGAGCAGGCGCCATCGCCCTACAGCAAGACGCTTTTCTCGCAGCTCCAAGGGGCGATCGCCAGGGTGGATGCTGATGCAAGCGCCTACAGCCATCGTCAAGCGCCGTTCGTGATCAACATTAACGCGATGTGGACCAACCCAGCGGAATCGGAGGCGCAGATCGCCTGGGCGCGCGACTTCTGGGCAGCGATGCAGCCCTTCTCGGCTGGCGGCGTCTATGTGAACTTTCTCAGCAGCGAGGGAGAGGACCGGGTCAGGGCAGCCTATGGCGAGAAGACCTACGCACGGCTGGCGGAGCTGAAGCGAAAATATGACCCAGACAATGTCTTCCATCTGAATCAGAACATTGCGCCAGCTTCCGATCCTATGAACGCTCAGCCTGAGCAGCGGCGCGATGCGAGACGCCGCAGTTGGTGGAGCATGCTGAGGCGCCGTAGTGACTAGCTCGGTTAGAGCAAACGTGCAAATGGTGGGCAGACGGCCTGCGCGCAGAATAATGCGCTTGCCGAAAATAACGCCGTTAGTCTGCTCCACCTATCTGCAGTTTGCTCTCTAGTGTACATGATGGTGGTGCGCCGGGCGATATCAAGCGACTTACGGAGCGGCCCATCATACTCCAATGGGATCGAGGGTGATGTCGTTGAGGGCGGGCGGCCCGCCGGAGGTGGCGAAGCCCCACAGGCGAAGGCCCGTTCTTGTCTGGCTGTACTGCCAGCCAGAGGTGCCGCCGGGGGCGAGAGCCAGCCAGGAGGCGAGAT
>DATGEP010000163.1:0-37567 GCA_035310125.1 Ktedonobacterales bacterium | reverse complement strand
GAGATCGACGTAATTGCTCGAGCCGTTGAACGCCAGTCCGAAGCCGTACTTGCCGGTCGTCCACGTCGCGCCAACCAGCGTGCCGGTGAGACCGTTGCCCGAGACGTCGGCGGCCGTCGTCCCGCTACCCGTCGCGAATGGATACCCGGCGATCAGTCCTGAAGCGGCATTGACAAAGTTTCCAGGTAGCAGCAGGACGACCAGGCTAACAATCGCCGTGGCAAGGCCTATCCAGGCATGGCGGGCCAATTTCATGTTTCCTCCACGTGTGCTCGGTTGGGGTTCCACGTGTAGGAGGTCCCCGCGGGTCAACACCACGGTAACCGCTGCCGCGAGTGATTGTCATCCGCACCCGGCCAAGCCGGTGACGGATGGGTTGCGATCTTGTTTGGCCGACGTCGCTTCCGCGACGCCGCTTCGTCAGGTAACTGCTAGACCGCCAGCGCTGGTGCTAGCAGATCTTCAAGCCATGTCTCCCCTGAGAAGTGACGGTATTGCTCAGCGCGGAGTTGATCCGCAAGTCGTCCGCGCGGCAGTTCCACATCGTTATAGGTCAGCACGCCGTCCTTCGGGATATCTCTGAGCAGGATGCAGCCCTCGGCCAGGCCTTCGGGAAGGTATCGACGTGAGCTCATTTCCTCGGTGTTCACTGCCTCGCCGTACGTTGTATACATCCCGTAGTTGTCGAGCGTCTCGCCTGCCCTAAGGTCGCGCTTCGCGACGGCGCACACCTCGACCACCGGACCAGCCAGGGGCGGTGCCACCTCATCGCCGAAGAGCACTACGCGTGCGATGGTGTTGGGCGTCTCGAAATGGACGAGGTGGTACGGCGTAAAGAAGGGGTAGAGCGGTCCCTCGCCCATCTTGTACAGGTTCAGGTAATGCCGTTGCTTGGGGTCCGGATGTTCAGCCAGGCAGAACACCTTCGCCCCCGCGGGGCCGACGGTGTAGTCGATTATTCCGCCCATCGCACGCGCCTCGTCGAGGTCGTACAGTTTCCCCATATCCATAATTGGGCCGTCGACCTTCAGACCGCGCGACATGCCGCGGGTCCGCACTTTGAAGCCGGTCGCATTGGCGACGATCGCTTGTTCGAAGCTTACTTTGGAGCCGTCCGCGAACGACGTAACCATCGCCGCGTTCGCGTCCCAGCGTTCGGCCCAGGCTTGCTGTGTCGTCGGGTTGCGGTACGGATCCTGGAGACCCTTGACGTTGATCATGACCCGCGGAATAAGTCCCATCCCCTTCACCGTCCGGAAGAGGTTCATCTGTACCGCCGGCTCGTCTCCGTCCGCTGCCGAAAGAATGGTTCCATACTTTCGGGCGTAGGTCTGCAAGATTGGGCCGATAGTGGCGTCGACCTCTGCGTTCAACAGGATGACTGGTTTGCCATGTTTGAACGCCTCAAGAATAACCTGAGCCCCGAAATCAACCGCCCCCGTCACATCGACAACAACATCGATCTGGTCCGAGCGGCAGATGGCGAAAGGGTCCTCGGCGACGACAGATTTGCCGCGCCAGATAGCTTCGTCCATGTCACGGACATTGGCGACTTCAACGATGTGGTTATCGTCGCGGCCCGCATAGCGGTACACGTGGTGGGCCCGCTCCGGGTGGCGGTTAAAGACGGCCGATAGCCGCATCCCACGGACGCTGTTGACGATCTGGTTAGCCAGACCCTGGCCCACCTGTCCGGCCCCAATCATGCCGACGCGGATGGGCCGACCTTCTTGCTCGCGAGCTTCAAGCGCCTTGTCGACTAAAATCACGGCCTACTCCTCTGTGCCAGTTCAGCAAGCGACATCTTGCGCTTGAGCTCAAATTCGATTTCGGCAACGGGTTTCCAGGCAGCATCCTGCGTTGACAGGTGAGTCACTGGCAACGGCCAAACGAGACCAAGCCGCGGGTCGTCGTGGGCGAGTCCGCCCACGGACTGCGGGTCGAAATACGCGCCCGCCAGGTAGCCGAACTCGGTGCTGTCTTCGAGCGCCTGGCACCCATGTGCAAACCGCTCCGGGACGTACACAGACCGATGGTTGGACGCCGTCAACTCGACTGCCACGTGCTGCAGATACGTCGGGCTTTCGGGTCGTAAGTCGACGATGATGTCGATGATCGCTCCGCGAGTCACCGATACGAGCTTCGTATCAGCCGCTGGAGGGAACTGGAAGTGCATGCCCCGCAACGTGCCCTTGTGCTTGCTGAACAGCACGTTCGCCTGAGCGATCACGGGATTCAAGCCATATTCCGCGAACTCACGCTGGCAAAAGGACCGCGCGAAGAAGCCGCGGTCGTCCTCGCGGCGTTCGAGCTCAAGTATGAACGCGCCCTGGAGTTTGGTTTCGACAAATCGCATCAACCGCACCGCACGCTCGGCATGTTGGCGCACGGCGCGTCAGGTGGCGTACAGCGGCGGTTGAGGCACGGTTGAGCACTCGCACGGGTCAAATTCCTGAACTGTGGTTGACCAGGTACAGAGCAGCCCCGCGTTCCTGCCAGACGCGGGCCACCAGGCCACGTTCAAAGATCGGCCGGGTTAGTGCGACATCTTCGTCGCCGATAACGTGGGTGACAAGAATCCAAAGACGCCCAGTTGACGGGAGATCGACAAGCCGTTCGACCTCACGACCGTACTCGCTGCGATCGTCAAGGTGTTCGCCGCCGTAGACGATCTGCACACCCTCGCGGTTCGCAACGGTGTAATTGCCCCATGCGGGTCGAACGGCCGCTCGGTAGGTGGGAGCGTAGAACTCGAAGGCGTGCACTCCAGGGTAGTAGACATAGATGGAGTCGCCGTGTTGAATCTGCGGAGTTAAGACCGAATTGATCAACGGCCGCACCTCTTCGCGTACTAACCCCGGCAATTCCTCGTTACTCCAGAGCTGAAAGAGCCCGCGGGCGGCAAAGAGTATGACGACGACTGTTGCCCCAACGCGATATGCCATCCACACACGAACTGGAAGGCGTTGCCGAACTGGAGCCGAGACAAGACCACCTGCAACAACAACAAGGCAGGAACTCAAGATGCACACGAGCAGTCGCCCGCCCAGCCATCCCTGAAACGGGTACACGTGCAACAGCGCGCTCATCAGCAGGAGCGCGCCGGGCCCGAGGAACAGGATGACCGCGGTAGGCTTGCGGATGATCAGCGCAAGCAACCCTACGCACAGGAAGGCATACACCAGAAGAAGGAAGATGCCTTCCGCATCGCCCCAGAAAAACCACACGAGCAACCGCCACACCTCCTGCCCGGCCCAGAGCCCCATCGATGCAGGATTACTCGTTGGGGGAAACCCCTGACTCCAATAGTCCAGCAGGCTGTTCGAGCGTTGTGATCGAAACAAAAACCAGACGTAGGGCGTGACCAACAGAGTGGCGACGGCATGGACCACAAACCATGCGGTTAGCTGGTGACGACGTTTCGCACTGCGCACGGATTGGACGAGCAGAAACACCGCGGCAGCAGCCGAGACAACGAGTGACGTGAACGAGAACAACGGCGCGGTGACGACGATAGTCGTGTAAACCGCCCAACGCCACGGTGCGGGACGGGAGTCGAGCTGTAGCGCGACCAGCGGGATCACCACCGCGAAGAACATATCGGCGCTGTACGGCTTGACTTCTTGGGCATAGTTGATCACAACGAAGTTGGTCGTGAACAAGACGGCCGCCAAGCCGCCGGTGCCGCGACCGTAGACCTCGCGAGCGAGGACCGCGATGGCCGGAATCGTGAGGATGAAGAAGCCCAGTGCTGGGAGTCGAAACCCGAACTCGCTACTGCCGAACAAGAGCGAAGACACCTTGACCAGAAGGTAGAATCCCAGCGGCGTCGAATTCAGAGAGTCGGCGTTCAACGGTTCGTTGCGCAGAATGCTATTGGCGACCCAGGCCTCGTCCAGCCACAGGGAATATTTGCCCAGCGTCAGGAACAAGTACAGGGTCAGGAGCGCGATTGGAGTGGCGATTGTCAGTGGGTAGAGAACCTGCGGATTGCGAAAGTAACTGACGGCCCCGGATACGCGACTTCGTAGATCATCGCTCAGTCGAACAGGCAGGCTGAGATTCATCGCCTGCTACCGCCGTGCGCGCGTATGGCGGCTTCTCGCCTGGCGCCGCAGTGGAGCTTCACCTCAGCTCGCGGGTTACGGCCGCGGCGACCTGCGGCCAGATAACTGAAGTTTGCCTATCTGCGCCGGGTAAGACGCCAAGGTCGTTAGCTGCGAAGTTGATGAAACCGTAATGTGCATTTATCCCTGTTTGATTGTGCAATAAAAAGTTCATTATCCCAGTTTGGTTGTGTAGAAAAAAACCGATACCAGGGGCTCCTTCAGAAAACGTGGTGTCAGTGCCACTGAGGACCGCCTCCCCGTTTTTAAAAAATGTTAACGTCGAGCCAACGGCAGTCGCACCCAGGACATCGCCATCGACACAGCCCGTATCTCCACGAAATGCGACGGTCGGGTAATCATTCAAAGTGGGCTGAAGTTCACCGGGCCACACGGTAATACCCATGTATGGACTCGATGAGGCTATGCTGCAACCGAATTCATAACCAGTAGAACTATGAGCGGTTATTGTGGAACGCAAGCGCAATTCAACTTCCACACAGCAACTGGCTGGAGTGGAAGTTACATAAAGTGTCGCCTGGGCAACCTGGTCATTGCCCCAAGAGCCAGTGAGTAGAGCTACGGAATCATTGAACGGATTCGAGTCATTCCCAGATTGCGTGCCAAAAGCCTTGCCTGTAGTGGTACGAACGTCCGTCCAGTCCAGTCCTGTGGTGCCGCCGTTTATCCAATTGCCTGACTCGGAAACTGGATTTTCGGCGGCTGGGAAGTTGGTGGAATATGTCCGCGTCCCCGCAACTTGACGGGCTGCCGCAGGCGCGTTGGGAAGTACCGCCAGCAGCCCGAGAACGAGCGGCAAGCCCAGGTGCACCAGGCGTCGTACGCGCACGAGGCGTTTGGAGGCCCTACCTGTGGGGGCAAAGCGGTTCACCGGTCATCTCGCCTGGGCTGCATCGCGACTGCTCCTGGCTGGAACATCGAGCGTGGCGAGGGCCAGTGCTCCGATCCACCACAGACGGTGAGTGTTCGAGTAGCGCCAGGGGAATGCAATGTTTCCGATGTATCGTAAGGTATCTCAAGTCGAAGGGGCGGAAGCGCGCGTGGCGCGGCCAAGCTCAACCGTCTCTACACCGCGCAACGATGAAGTTCTAGCCGTGCCAGCTTATGCTTGGGTCGCCTGTCCGAGATGGAGACCCTGAGATGAAGCTTTCGATCGTCGTCCCCGTCTACAACGAGGCAGCCACAGTTCTGGCCACTCTTGAACGCGTCCGACGGACGCCATTCCCCAAGGAGATTGTCGTCGTCGACGACGGGTCGACTGACGGCACGCGCGAAGTGCTGGCGGCAATCGCAGATCCAACCGTCCGCGTGTTTCTTCACAGTAAGAACCGAGGTAAGGGTGCGGCCCTGCGAACCGGCTTTGCGCAGGTGACAGGCGACTATGTGCTCGTCCAGGATGCCGACCTGGAATACGACCCGCAGGACTATCCCACGCTCCTCGCGCCGCTCCTGAGTGGCAAAGCGGACGTGGTCTTCGGATCACGCTTCCTCTCAGGACCCAGGCGCGTACTCTTCTTCTGGCACATGGTTGCCAATACCCTGCTGACGCTTGTCTCCAACATGACCACGAACTTGAATCTAACGGACATGGAGACGGGCTACAAAGTTTTATGCGCTGACGTGGTGCACAACCTCCATCTTCAGTCGGACCGGTTTGGAATTGAGCCAGAAATCACGGCTAAGGTTGCGCGCATGCGCTGCCGGATCTACGAAGTACCGATTTCGTACAATGGTCGGACTTACGAGGAGGGGAAGAAGATCCGCTGGACCGATGCCTTCTGGGCATTGGTCGCGATCCTGCGCTACGGGCTGCTACCCGATTCCGTCAACCGGGGCGGGGTGCCTGAGGCCGTCACGGAAGTGAACCGCGCCGTTCCCACGAATGTCGACGCCGGCGTCGAAGCCGCCTGATGCCCGTGGCGAAACTATTCGCCTGGACTGGATGAGCTGGCTGGTCTTCGACGCCGCGAAAGCGCACTGCATGTGCCATGCGCGGTTCCGGCGCCGATTAGGGGAACCACATCCGATTCCTCGTTAGAGTGCTGTCTAGCGCTGGAATACGGCTGTGGACTCCACACGCCGCCGTGGTGTACCGTACCGGCGCGTTCGATGCGTCCGTAGGCGCCTGCAGGCGCGCTCGCAAGACTGGGCGGACCGAGCCTGATCCTGAAGTCGGAACTGTTACCCGGTTGTGAAGGGTTGGTTACAGCCCTAAATCGAACGTGCGGTTGGGCAATAACAAACCCGCCAGATGCTTCGTTGGTAGACGATGGCACGTGACTGGAGTAATCCCGTGTGTGAAAAAACAGCTACGCTCGACAAAATCGAAAGTGGGCCCATTTGAGTACTGACCTGTCGCCATCCGGACCCAGCCCGAGAGGTCCCGCCAAGCGCGTCACGCGCATGGCACGTCGCGCGATATTCGCGCTCCTGTGTATTGGTCTGGTTGCCTGGCAATGGACGTCGCCAGCTACCCTCCTTCTTCAAGACGCGCAAGCAGCGGGAGCCCGCACGACGTACTCCACCAACTTCCCGGCTACGGAGAATCCGATTTCTGAATCGGGTAATTGGATCAACGGGGGGAGCACCGGCCTGGACTGGACGGACATGCGGACCACGCCAAATAAGGCGTTTGGAACGCAGCCCGGGAATAGTTCCAATCCATTCAATGATTCAACCGCGTTGCTCACGGGCGCATGGGGCAATGATCAGAGTGCCCAGGCGACGGTGTACGTAACTTCCGCTCCAGTGGCGTGTTGTGCGGAAGTTGAATTGCGGCTGCGCTCGACGATGACTGCCAATAGCTCGACGGGTTATGAATTCACATGCAGCGTAGCGCAATCTAATGCATACGTGGGCATTGCGCGCTGGCTCGGGCCATTAGGGAGCTTTGCCACCGTTACTCTACGTTCGGGCATCGGCTGTGCAAATGGTGATGTCATTAGCGCCACCGCGGTCGGTTCAACCTTAACGTTTGCCAAGAATGGGATCGAGCTCATCAGGGTCGTGGATACGAGCTTTTCGGGAGGAGCGCCGGGAATCGGCTGGTTTGTGGACAAGCAAACCGGGATAAATGGCAACTACGGCTTTAGCGATTTCGCGGCTAACGCCAGTCCGACAGCCAGCCCGACCGCAACGGCGACATCGACTCCGGTGGCGACTGCAACGCGCACCGCAACGGCGACGGCCACAGCCACACTGACGGCGACGCCGCTGCCGGTTGCGACGGCTACGCCAACGGCGACGGCCATAGCCACACTCACGGCGACGCCGCCGCCGGTTGCTACGGCTTCGCCAACAATGACGCCGACGCAGGTGGCTGGGGGGCTGCCCTCCCCCACCCTCACGTCGACGCCCGCTCAGACGCCCACCCGCACCACCACTGCCACAGCGACCCTGACGCCGACCGCGACCGGGACACCGGTGGCTGGTGGCCCGACACACACGCCGACCGCTGTGCCACGGGCGACCTCGACGAATACCCCAGGCCCGACGCCGACCAACACGCCGATGCCGCCGACGAACACGCCGATGCCGCCGACCAGCACGCCGATGCCGCCGACCAGCGTGCCGAGCCCGACCGCCACCAACACGGCCGGGGCCACCGCAACACCGCTGCCGGCGGCCGGGGCCAACGCAACACCGCTGCCGACGGACATACCGACGATGACGCCGACTGCAACGCCGGCCCCGCCGACAGGCAGCGGCAGCGGCAGCGGTTCTAGCAGCGGTAGTAGTAGTAGCAGCGGCGGTGGCGGTGGCGGCGGCGGTGGCGGCGGTGGCGGCGGCGGCGCGCGCAGCACGGTGAGTTTGCCCTTCGTCGCCAGTGTTCCGTCGGCCAGCGCGCCCGTCCCCCTCGCCCAAGCGCCCATCGCGGCCACGCCGACATCGGTCGACGTCGCGGGCCCCACCGCGCCAGCACTCCCCGCAGTCGTCGACGTGGCGGGAGTCACGGCCGGCGCGCCAGGCGCAGTTGCTCCGGTCCAGGCAACCATTGACCCATCCCTCGGCGGCTCGCTTACGTCGGCGGACGGCGCCCTGACGGTCGAAGTGACCGCCGGCGAAGCCGACACACTGTCCATGAGCCTCGTGCTGTTGCCGCCGACGACCGATGGCAGCCTGCCTCCTGGCAACCTCAAGGTGGGCGGTCAGATGTACGCACTCGCGGTGACCGACAGTGCCGGCAACACGGTCACCGTGTTCGATCCGCAACTGTCCCTCGTAGTCAACCCGACGCCATACGCGGCGACCGGCGGCGATATGGATCAGTTCACGGTCAGCGTACTCGATCCTGGGGCAGGCACCTTCGTCGACCTTCAGCCGACGATGCTCGACGACGGCCGCGTGCTGTTCGCGGTGGCGGAGCTCGCCACCGTGCCAGAACTGGTTGCAACGGAAACCGACGCGACCGAAGCCGAGCCCCTGATCGCTAAGGAGGAAGTGACGCGCTAAGCAGCGGTGAGCGCGAGCTGATGTCCGCTACAGCCTGGCGAGCGCGCTCTCCGCGGCGCGCTCGCCGCTTTTGAAGCTGTCGTCGGTCCAGAGGTAGGCCCAGTCGCCGTAGCGGCCGCAGTAGTTGACGCCGATCTCGTCGAGGTAGCCGTGTACGGTAGCCAGCGCCTTTGGCCGATCGTGGTCGAAGATGATGTTGGCGTATTTGGCGAAGGTCGCGTTCTTGTACAGGATCTCGTCGTCTTCGCGGATCAGTCCGACCCGACGCAGGTCGGCGATGACCGGTTCGATGCAGGACTCGGGCGTGCCCGACATGGGCATGTACTTCTTCGAGAAGTACACCTCGGCCTGAATCGAGCCGTGACCGGGCGGCACGTTGTTGGGCGAGAACATGTGCGGAAAGCACAGGCGCGAGAAGATCACGTCCCTGTCGTAGAAGTACGAGATTTGAACCTTTGAGATGTTGTCGGCCCGACCGAGGCCCACGTTGACCAGCACCACGCTCGAGCAGGCAAGTTGCGAGACGGCTTCGACGACCTCCGCCGGGACGCCGACAATCATCGGGATCAGATCCGGGAGCGCGATCGACGAGACCAGGGCGTCGTATGCAACGCGCGCGCCATTCCGGAAGATGAGCTCCCTGGCTGAGGGATCGAGCCGCACGAGCTCGTGGCCGAGCACGACTTCGGCCTCGCCGCGCAGCCCGTCAGGGTACGCCTGGAAGCCGCCGTAAGTCGGGTAGCGAAAGCTCTGGACGTAATGGACGTTCGCGACCTTGGGCGTGAGCGCGCCCATCAGGACCTCTTCGAGGGTCGGCCGGTACATGCGCGGGCCAATCCAGTCCGTGCGTAGATTTTCGGCCGGCGTCGTGTGGTACTTGGCCGTGTACGCCATCGGGAAGGTTTCGGCCATGACCTTGCCGTAGCTCGCAATCAGCCACTCCGCGTAGTTCTCGACCTCGCCGAGGGGCTTTTGCATTTCCTCGACGAAGGAGAGCACGATCTTCGTAATCACGTCGGGCGGCAACCCGTAGAGGTTGGTCTGCACCGGATGGACGATCCAATGCCCTTGCCAGTAGTTGTTCAGGCTGTACTTCACGTCCTCGTAAGCGCCGTTAACCGCGTTCGCGAAGAGCTCTTGGATGCGCTCGTCCTTGGTGAACGAAACATGCGGCCCGACGTCGAAAGAGAACCCGTCCGGCGAGCGCGCGGTCACCGTGTGGCCCCCGGCGTAGGTGTTCTTGTCGTACAGCACACAGCGGTGCTTCTCCCCGCGCAGGCGATACGACGCCCCCAGGGCGGCCATTCCGGTGCCCAAAATCGCAATCGCGCTCATGCTCGCTCTCTTTCTCCTCGGCCCTAACTAGGTCATGCTCGCACCGCGCGCCTCGATCTTGCCCTTGCGCCTCAGCATCGCGGCAATCTTCCTCGAGGTGCTGCCCGGCTGACCGAGGAACTCGACTCCTCTCAGTAGCGCAGCCTTCACGATGCGCGCCGTGCTGAGCTCGAACCCGATCTGGCGCATGGCCGCGCGCTGAATCTCCAGGAACTCCTTGTCGAATGAATTCTCGATCAGCGCCGCGACCAGCCATGCGTAGTACTTGTCGGTGAAGACGTGGAGTTGCTGCGCGCACTCCGCCGGACTGAGGAAATACGGGCCGAAGCGCGCCACGTCCGCGATAAATGCGTGGTGCTGCCGCCCGAACTTGAAGCTCGCCGATGTCTGGGTTTGCGCGTGGATTCGGGTGAAGGTCAGAATCTGGTGCACGAAGCCGAAGTCGGAATCCCGCAGCGCCTGATAGATGCCCGAAACGTCCGCGTGGGGCGCTGGGTCGGCGTACGGGTAGAAGGTCTTCGTCCGGCGCACCAGATCCGCCCGATAGAGCAGGGAGGTGGGAGCGCCAAGCACGAAAGGCAGCTTGCCGAGCAGCGTATTCCGGCTGATTTCACGACCGTCCACGACACTCTCCGCGTAGTCGAGTCCCTGAAACAGCACCCGTTTGCCTTCGATCGAATAGCAACAGACGACGCCGACCCTCGGATACGCCTCCGCATGCTCGACCATCCGGGTCAGGCAGTCGCGGAAGAGCCAGTCGTCCCCCGATACCACCTTGCAGTATTTGCTGTTCGGTGACATCTGGTTGAAAGCGTTGTTGTGATTCGCAATCACGCCCAGAAATTCGGCGTTATCGCTGACGCGGATGCGCTTGTCGTGCTTCGCGTAGTTCTGCGCGATCTCGAGCGTTCCGTCCGTGCTGCAGTTGTTGACGATCAGGTACTCGAAGTTCCGGTACGTTTGATTCAGGACGCTCTCGATGCACTCCGCGATATACGGGCCGCAGTTGTAGACCGGTGTCACCACGCTGACGAAAGGTTCGCTGGTGCTCATTGCGTCATCCCTTGCGGAACGCCGCTACGAAGAGATCCTCAGTAAGCGCCAGCGGCATCCGCAGCGCCCGGCCCAGTTTTGCCAGCCTCGTGAAGTGCGTGTAGTAATGCGCCTCCACCAGAGTCAGGCCAAGTGGCCTGACACGCCGCCGCAGCAAGCCAGGTGACGAGAAGTGCCGAATGTACTCGTAGATCTCGGGCGTGCCCAGTAACTTGTATTTCAGTCGTTGAAGCGTACGACTGACGCTCGTGATATTGGGCATCGATATCAAGAGGGCTCCGCCGGGCCGGAGGAGGCGCGAGAACAGCGCGAGCGTGGCGTCAAGATCCTCCACATACTCGACAACGCTGGAGCTAATAATCAGGTCGGCCTCGCCGAGCTCGGGTTCATCGACATCTGGTAGGCGGGCCTGAAGAAATGTGATGTTCAGCAGACCACGCTCGCGCCGCTGGAGCTCACAGGCTGCGACCATGTCCGAGGCGCCGTCAATGCCGACGACCGTGCCGCCTTTGTCCGCTAGATAGAAGCTGAACACGCCGGGTCCGCAGCCCATATCGATCGACCGTCCGCCGCGGGCAGCGTACCGATCCAGCAGTTGGTGCCACAGCCGCACTCGGTCCGCATAGAACTCTGGCTGCGCGCGGTAGAGCTGTGTAAACTGCTGCGCGTTGTCCGAGAAATAGCGAACAGCGTCGCCGGCGTTCTCCTCGTTCATGCGGTGATCAGCGATTCACGTATTGCCGCAGTCTGCGGTCCACCCGGAATCTGTAGGACCGGGCTGAGCCGGACATGAACGCGAGCAGATAGCCCAGGCCGATGGGTCGCTTGCCACGGACGACGTTTACGCCAACGCGGTACATCGTGGACCAGAGGAACTCGAGGTACACTCTTATCGCGGCCGGGTCGCCCAAACGCACGTGCTTGTAGATCGCCGCGGCCGTGCCGGCGCCGTAGCCCAGGATGAGTTTCTGTGCCTCCTCGCCGTCCGTTCGCACGCCGAGGTGATCCACCACCACCTCGCGGGCATTCAGAACCTTCATGCCAGCACGGATAACGCGAAAAATAAAGTCCGGCTCACCGCCAGAGCGCAGTGGCGCGCCCGCGCCCAGCATCGGGTCGAAACCCCCTACCCGCGCCAACACGTCGCGCCGAATTGCCATGTTGGCGGTGATCCCCCACTCGTCGCCCAGAGACGGGTAGCGCCCTTTCCATTCGCGCACTTGCGGGTCGAAGCCCAGGGTGAAGCCGGATCCCTGCAACGCCTCGGGCACGCGTACCCGTCCACAAATCACCGCGATGTCGGGATCGGCCTCGAAGAGGTCAGCGATTCTGGTTGCCCAGTCGGGTGCAACACGACAATCATCATCGGTGCAGGCGACGATCGTCCCCTTGCTGAGTTCGATGGCCAGGTTGCGGGCGATCGTTACGCCGCGGGTTGGCGTGCGGACATACCGGAATCGCGGATCATGGATCGCCGCAAGAGCCTCCTCAGTCGCCGTACCGTCGCTCTGGTCGATGACGATCAGTTCATCGAAACCTGACGTCGCCAGGACGGTCGCGACACACTCGGCCGCGTGTGCAGGGCGGTTTCGGGTGGGAATGTTTACCGAAATGGAGTGGGGCACATTCCCATTCATCGTACTACTGCACGACTATACAGCCCGTCTGTGTGCCTTACCTGCGGCATTTCGAGCTGCCCGCACAGCCAGGCGCGCGTGGTGGCGGCGACTGACTCAACCGAGGGCAGGCCGGCTCGACATGGACGGTTGTCAGGGACACGGATGTCGGCGTGAGCTCCCGGCCGCGGTAAGCTTTTGAGCCAAGGGTAGCTATGACGAACATGCTTCGGCGTCTGCAAATGGCGGTGCCACCTGGTCTGCGCGCGGGGGACTGGGTCGAGGTGAAATCAGAGGCAGACATCCTGGCCTCGCTGGATCAGGATGGCAACCTTGACGGCATGCCGTTCATGCCCGAGATGCTCAAGTACTGTGGCCAGCGTCTCCGCGTCTACAAGCGCGCGCACAAGACGTGCGATTACTCGAAAGGCATGGTCAGCCGTCGCGTGCCGTCGGCAGTCCATCTGGACGGCATCCGCTGTTCCGGTGAGGCGCATGGTGACTGTCAGGCGGGGTGCCTCCTCTTCTGGAAGGAGGCGTGGCTCACGCCCGTCCCGGAGCCGAGCGCAGGCCGCGCCACCCTGTCTGTCGGTAACCCCGACCCGGCGGCTGGTTCGGCGAGCGGGTCGGGGTGTACCGAGGCACAGCTTCACGCGGCGACGCGGGAGGCAACCGAGCCAGAAACGATCTACGCGTGTCAGGCCACGCAGATTCTCAAATTCACGACTCCGTTGCCGCCTTCGGATCTCGAGCAATACGTCGAGGCGTATGTATCGCGGAATTTTCGATTGCGTGAGATGTTTGCGCCCCTCCTGTTTCGTGTCTTTGATCGCCTCGTGCGCTCGCGGCTGGGCGCCACAGGCGTCCCACAGCGGGTGTATGACGCCTTTCAAAGGGTTCGGGGCGGGATCCCCTATCCCAACCGGCCTGGTCGAATACCCACTGGCGAGAAGACGCCGGTGGGCGAGCTTCTGCATCTGCAGCCCGGCGAATTCGTGCGGGTCAAGAGCTTCCAGGACATCCTCAGCACGATCAATCGCGACGGGCTCAACCGCGGTTTGCTCTTCAGCCAGGAACTCGTGCCGTACTGTGGACAGGTCTTCCGCGTGCAGAGTCGCGTGAGCCGGATCATCGACGACCGAAACGGCAAGATGCTGCACTTCAAGAACGACTGCATCATTCTCGAGAACGTGATTTGCCAGGCCCGCTACAACGCGGGATTGAGCTTCTGCCCGCGCAGTAACTATCCCTATTGGCGCGAAATCTGGTTAGAGCGCGTCGATCCGCGTGACGTGCCGGCAGAGTTGGTGGACGCGGCCCCCTGCAATCCGTCGCTGGCGGTTACTGGACCGTGAATGATCCAGCATTAGTGTTCCAGCTATACCAGGTGCCCCAGCCTACGGAAGCTACGCCGACCGTGACGGCATAACGGCCCTGGGCGGCCAAGGCGGGCACGGTCCACTGGGCTGTGTACGGCTTCGTCTGACCAGCCGCGAACGATTCGGAGTACCAGAGCGTATGGGAGAGCAGCGCTCCGGACGGGTCGTACAGGATGATGGCGATCCCGACCGTCGCGGCCGTTGGGCTGCTGACCGAGGCAGTGATCGACACCGTGCTGCCGGCTGAAACGGTGGCCGGCGACACGTTGGCGCTGCTCGTGTACGACGGTGGCGTCGTGCTCGCCGTCGGGACCGCCGTGCTGGTCGTCGTCGGGACTGGCGTACTGGTCCCTGTCGGGACCGGCGTACTGGTCGCTGTCGGGACCGGCGTACTGGTCCCTGTCGGGACTGTTGTGCCGGTCACCGTCGGAACTGCGGTGCCGGTCGTCGTCGGCACGGCCGTGCTGGTCGGCGTGGCTGACGGCGGCGACGTACCCGTCACCAGATAGTTATCGAGCAGGATGCCGTTGTGAATGCCGCCGGCATTAAAGATCCCTGGATAACCGGTCGTCTGCACGCTCGAATCGTTCACACTGATAACCGGCGTGCCGTCGACGTACACCGTTATGGTTCCCCCAACCATGCCGAGCTTCATTTTCTTCGTGCCTGACGTGAACGCGGTGTCGGCGTACGTGCCGAGGGTCGTTGCATTGCCGCCGAGCCACTTATCGAGGGACCAAATGCGACTGCCTTCGCTGAAATACGCTACGTATTTCGTGTTCCCGAAATCGCCGCGATCGGTCTGGACTCGCCCTTCGACACCCGCCCGGTTCCCATATCCAGTGACGTTCATCGTGACGTCGACGGACACTTCATAGTCGGGCGATGTGGGCGCAGCCGTGTTGTGGCTGTGTCCGGCCACGAAATTCATCGATTCGAGTTCGTTGCTGAGCAGCGTGTTTCCCGGAGCATCGTCTACCCAGGTTGCACCGGTGTTGGGCACGTGCGCCGACAACGGGGTTCCGTTTGCGCCGCTGAAGATGTCGAACACGTAGGCGCCCGAGTTCGTGGTCGACGTGAACAGGACGCCATTGCTCGGCACGCCGTTTACCGCCACGATGACCGGACCGGTCGATGCATCGCTGGGTAAAGGCGCGACGATCGTCGTGTCGCTCCAACTCGTTGGCGTCGCATCGGCTCCGTTGAATCGAATGGTGCTCGCGCCCTGCGTCGACCCAAAATTCGACCCGGTGACCGTTACCGACGTACCTGTCGCGCCTGACAGCGGCGACACGCTCGTGACGGTCGGCGCAACTCCACTACCCGAGACGAAGGTCGTGACCGACGCAGCCGCCAGCGTTGTCGCGAACCGGCCGCCGGTCACGGCGATCGATGGGTGCGGCGCAAGGTCCTCGGTTGCCGAGGTTACCCAGGGCGTGACCGCGGCGATGGTGATCCCGTTCAGCGTGACCCCGAGAGGTACATCCCCGCCGCTGTCGTTGATCGCGACAATCACGAGCGTATTTGTCACTGGATCTCTATAGGCGGTTGTATACACCCCAGCCGGCGCGCCACTTGCGCCGACGCGGACGAATCCAGGCCGAATGAATCGGCTGAAGTTCCCAAAGGTATAGAGTCGCTTGGTTGGTTCGCGACCGATATTCAGCAGTCCTTCGTTATCCGCGCTAATGCCGATCAACCACCAGTAGTGCCAGGCGTTGACTGAGCCGTCGACTAACGCGTTGTGCACCCACCTGGCGACTGTAATGCCGTTGGTGATGTCCGTGGACGGCCCATCGAAGCTGGACATTTCCGTCTGCCAGAGCATCTTTCCGGGCGGTACTGCGTGTGGCGTCGGATCGATTGCGAAGTACTGGTGCGTCGCGAGCACGTCGGTATAGGACGCCGCAACCGGATCCGACCCGATTGCATCGGAGTAGTTCCAGAGGACCCCCCAGGACGCCACGTCAGGTGTAAGCAACTTTGGCCGCGGATTGAGCGTCGCGAGCTTCGGCCCCAGCACTTTGATGAAATCGACCATTTGCTGGGTCGTGTAGAGCGCGGAGTTGTAACTTGCCGAGTAGTCCGGTTCGTTCTGGACAGACACGCCGTACAACGGAACGCCGGTATTCTGTTGCAGTAACACCGCGAAATTCGCGAGCCGCGCAGCCCAGGCGTCGTAATCGGCGAGCAACAGATGGCCGCCGTTGTTCACGTCGTTGTTGTCCTTCCACGCGGCCGGCGGCGACCACGGTCCGGCCCACACGACGGCCCCGCGGGCGGCAGCTTTCGTTGCGTTGGTCCAGTTTCCGCCGAAATACTGGCCGTTCGGATCGATGCTCGCCCGAAGGATCGAGAGGCCGATGCCTCTCGATATGCTGAAAAACAGATCCGCATCGGCGTCAGTGAGGAGCGGATTCTTGCGATCCGATGCGCCAAAGCCGTCGATGCGCTGGCGGACGTCGGTGACGTCCACACTGACATCGCCCGTCTGCGCAGCGGCAACTCGCGGAAAATTGGGCGGACCGGCGATTGTGGCAATCGCGCTCAGCGCGACAATCAGGACGAACGCGCGCGTGCGTTTTTTCGAGACGACGACGCGAGACGTGGCGTTCGGAGTTGGAACCTCGACAGTGGCTGACACGCTGACGGACCCCCCCTTCCCAGCTCGCGCTGGGCGCATCACCGAATTGGTTGGTCGAGCTGCAGGTGGCGGCGAGAGCCTATCAGCCAGCGCGCGCGTCCGTCTCAGCATTGACCTAAGCGCGTTCTGAGGGTTTCGGGGGGGCGGTTCTGAGGGTTTGCGGGCCGGCTGAGGCACCCAAGGATATTCGTCGCTGCCGCGCTCAACCGAAACGCAACCCACGGTGCATCCGGGACTCGCCGGGTGCAGGGCAGACTGCATTGCATATGCAGCGACTACTGGGCCGCGCGCGGCGTTGGCGACAGCCAGGCGCGTGACGACGCTTACGGTCGAGGAACGCAGCGACACGCGCGAACGCACCCCCGCGGTCGGCGCGATGGGTCCCACGTCGCATACGCCTGGCTCGGTCGGCCAGAGCATCGTGCGCGGGGCACTCGCGTTACTCAGTCTCCAGCCGATGAGCTGGGGCGCCAGCCTGCTTGCGGCAATTGCTCTCCCGCAACTCCTGGGCTCCGAGGTGCTGGGCCAGCTCGTGATCGCTACGACCATCGCGGCCATTGGGTCGACGGTCACTGGCCTCGGCGTCTCTGAATTCCTCGTCCGGCGTGTCGCTCAACAACCGCATACGCTCCGGCGGGACCAGGGCGTTGCACTCACCGTGCAAATGGTCGCCGCAAGCGCGGGTTTCGTTGTGATTGCGCTGCTCGGTTGGCTGTTTGCGACGTCGATTGTCGATTTCCGATTTCTCC
This sequence comes from Ktedonobacterales bacterium, assembly GCA_035310125.1. Classification (GTDB taxonomy): domain Bacteria; phylum Chloroflexota; class Ktedonobacteria; order Ktedonobacterales; family JADMIN01; genus DATGEP01. The sequence goes on along the minus strand of DATGEP010000163.1, from coordinate 20,212 downwards.
TGTTGGCCTTGCCGGTCGTGCTGGTGGCACCCGCTCAAACCGTTCTGTTGTCGTCGTTTCGTGGCCGAGAGCAGCACCGGAACTATGCCCGGCTCCTCGCCGCAACCACCGTGCTGTGCATGCTGGGGGGCATCTTCGCCCTGCTCGTGGGCGGCCATGGGGTCGCATTTCTGGTCACGACCGCGATCATGCTGACGGCGACGACGCTGGCTGGCTGGAGGCTGTCTGGGCTACGACCGAGCTTTCCGGCCCTGAACCCCGCGTTGCTGAGCGAGGCCTGGCAATTTACTCGCGCCGGATTTCCTTTCCTCTGCTGGCAGGTCACCCAACTGGCCTATTCCCAGGTCGATCGGCTTTTACTCGGCATGCTGGTGCCTGCATCCGAAGTGGGCTGGTATGCCGCGGCGGGCCGCATCGTGGCAATCCCGATCTTCATCCCAACATTGATCATCACGCCGCTGTTTCCCGCGCTGAGTCGGAGCGCGAATCAGCCTGAGATTCTGCGGCGCACCGTCGCTCAGACCCTGAGGTTCACGCTGCTGCTGACCGTTCCACTGTCCGCCGGCACCATCGTCATCTCATCAGTGGTGCCTTCCTGGCTGGGGTGGCCGGCAGATTTCGCGAACGCGGCATTGCCGATGAGCGTCCTGGCTTTGCAGTTGCCGCTGGTCGCCGCGGGAATGGTTCTCGGATCGGTGCTGATGGCCGTGGGCCGAGAACGACGCCTTTCGATCATCGCGTTTGTCGCGACGCTCTTCAACATTGGCGCGAACTTACTCCTGATCCCGGTGCTTCAGGCGCAGACGGGCAACGGTGGCATTGGCGCCGCCGTTGTGACAGTCGCATCCGAGATCCTGATGCTCATCGGAATGGTGGTGCTCCTCCCCAAACATCTGCTCGACCCAGGGTCTGTCTGGGACATCACCCGGATCGTCATCGCTGGTGCGGGAACGGCGATTGTCGGCGTTTCACTCCTGCCAGTTGCGGCAGTCCTGAGCATCGTCGCCGGCGCCGCAACATACATAGCCCTGGTAGCGCTGCTGCGCGTGTTGACGATCGCCGATATTCGACGGGTCGTCGATCTCCTCGGTGATCGGCTTGGTCGCAGGTCGATGGCCGGGTCAACTGAAACGCGACCATAGATCCATCTACTCGGCGGCCCGAGTTGTCCAGACTGGAGTCACCACTCCATCGAGCCGACGGGACCAGCGTTCGACGGTACAGCGCCGAGTTCTTACGGCGCGGTGCGTGAGGCTGCGCGCCGCCGGGCGCCACACGGGAAGGATTGAAAACCACACGATGAAGAGGCGTCTCATTCAGCTCTCGCTCGGTCTGGTCGTCAGCAGCGTGCTGGTCGCCCTGCTAGCGCACACGATCGACATGGGTGCGGTTGCGGCCGAGGTGGCTGTGGCCGACGTCCGGCTGATCCTGGCCGCGGTGGCCGTCCATCTCGCGGCGATGTGGATTCGCGCGGTATTGTGGCGCCGACTGCTGGCGGCGCCAGCGTCGCTGGCGATGTTATTCAAGGTTTCGATCGTCGGTTTCGCGGTCAGTTACATCATGCCGTTGCGAATTGGTGAAGTCGCACGCGCCTATCTCATGGCGCGCTGGCGTGGGATTGCGTACGGCACGACCGTGGCCAGCCTGATCGCCGAGCGAGTTCTCGACGGCTTATCCGTAGGTGCGATCCTGCTGGTCGCGTTGCTCTTCGTTCCGGCTCCAGGCTACGTGCTGGCGCTGGGATTGGCCGTGGCGGGCATTTTCGGCGGCCTGGCGGCGGTATTGATTGTCCTCAGTTGGCGAGCTGGCGCGATCGTGAGACTGGCCGCGGCCGTGGCCAGGCGTCTGCCGCTCTGGATGGGACCTGCCATCAAGCGGCTCGCCGCCAGTTTCGCGTTGGGCCTGGCGCCGTTGCGCAACTGGCGCGTGTTGCCGGGGTACGTCGCGCTGTCCGTCGTGGGCTGGGTGTGCCAGTTTCTGGCCTTCTATCTGGTCATGCTGGCGTTCGCTCTGCCGGCGTCGATGCCAACCGCGCTGCTGATCGGCGGTGTGACCAACTTGGCAACGCTACTTCCCTCGGCCCCGGGCAACGTCGGCACATTCGACGCCGCCGTCATCAAGTTGCTCATAGACGTCCAGGGCATCCCCCTGGAGTTGGCCGCCGCCTACGCGCTCGTGGTACACGCCGTGATCGTCGTGCCGATCGTCGGTCTGGGCGCGGTCGTGGTGTGGCGATCCGATCTGACGCTCGGCGACGTCCTGGGACGGAGTCTCCGTTGGCAGCGCGGTAGCGCGGTCGCAACGGCCGCCACACCCGGCTGATTGGCCCTCAACCAGTTCTCAACCGGCGGCCAACGATCGGGAACGCCGGCTCGACCTATACACACCACAGCCTCAGGTTTCGCTCGGCGCATATCTGCCGCGAGCGTCGCCGAGGTACGCCCGAGGAGGACTTCCAGGAGATGACGATGCAAGTCAGCGCGACGTCGGCGCGCACGCCCATGCTGGCCAGCGCAACGAGCCGCCTGCTCTGGATCGCCGTCGCGCTCTTTCTCGTGGCACTGACCGCTGGCATGGCGATGGTGTTCGTCGGCTTCCGGATGCAGACCCTCGCCGATACGCGATTCGATCCGTACTACTTCGGCGAAATGGGCAAGAGCCTGGCTCGCGGGGACGGGTTCGCGCCTTACGGCGTGCTGATTCAGCGCCGCGCGCCGCTCTACCCGCTCATGATCGGCGGGATCTACTGGTTGTTCGGTGAGCAATCGACGCTGGTGTTGCTGGCACAGTGCGTACTGCTGGCCGGCACCTGCGTCGTGGTCTTCGATATCGGCCGCCGTCTCTTCAACGTGCGAACCGGCGTCATTGCGGCGCTGTTCTGCGCACTGAACCCGATGCTGCTGCGCTATGTCGGAGATCTGCAACTGGAAACGCTGCTGACCTTCCTGTTCAGCCTGACCATCTGGTTTTCGGTCCGCTTCTACGCGCGACCCACCCTGGCGCTCGGCGTGCTGCTCGGCGTGAGCGCCGCGCTCGCGTCACTGACCAAGGCCGTGGTGCTGCCCTATCCGGCGCTGTTCGCGCTCGCCGTGGTCGCGTTCACGCTCTTGCGCCGCCGCCGCGGCGAGGCGGCAGCGTTGCCCTGGGTACCCCTGGCGGCCATGCTCGCGGCGATGGCCGTCGTGATCGCCCCGTGGACTGTGCGTAACTATGTCGCTACTGGCGGCCACATCGTGCTGATCTCGTCTGGCGCCAGCGACGCATTTCTGCGCGGCTACGTTTTCAGCGAACCCGAGTACGCGACGCTGCGCTTGCCGCCGTACGAATTCGCCGAAAACGCCAGCAATGAGTGGTTCCGCAGTCTCAGCATCGCCGCTGGCACCACCTGGCAACGCGACGACTACGAGACGGATCAGATTCTGAACCGTGCCGCCATCCAGAAGCTGGTCAGCGAGCCAGGCGAGTTCGTTCGCAAGTCGGCCACGGGACTCCTGACGTTCTGGTACGAAATGACCAGCCTGACGAACTCAATTCTGGCCGGCGGTCTGGCCGTCGTCGCCTGGGTCCTGGCCATCATCGGCTTGCGCCGTGCGGGCCGTGAACGCCGTCCGGCCTGGCTGCTGATTCTACCGGTCGTCTATTTGAATCTGTTCCTGGCCTTACTGCTGGCGCTGGGGCGCTACTCGGTCCCGATTCTGCCGGCGCTGTTGATCGTGGCGGCTTTCGGCCTCGATACGCTCCTGTCGCGGCGCCCGGCCGCCAATGCTTAGGGGGATCGTCTTCGATCTGGACGGCACCCTCTACCGCCAGCGCCCGCTCAGAAAAGCGATGCTGTGGCGACTGCTGCGGGCCTACGCCACACGCCCGCTAAGCCTGCTGCGCACGCTCCGCGTGTTGGGCGCCTACCGCCAGGCACAAGAGCACCTGCGCCAGTCGGTGGCCGCGCCCACGGCACGTCCGGATCTGGCCGAGGCGCAGCTTCGACTGACGTGCGAGCGGACGCACGCGCAGCCCGCTTTCGTAGCCGCGTGTGTAGCGCGCTGGATGGACCAGGAGCCGCTGACGATCCTGGCGCGTTATCTCCAACCCGGGCTACTCGACTTCCTGCGCGCGTGCCAGGCGCGCGGCCTGCGCCTTGGAGTTCTGTCTGACTATCCGGCCGAGGCAAAGCTGAGAGCCCTCGGCCTGGGCGATCGCTTCGACGTCGTTTTGGCCGCGCAATCCCCCGAGGTCGGCGTCTTTAAGCCGCATCCGCGCGGGCTGCTGCTGGCGGCCGAACGGTTGGGCGTTCGGCCGGACGAATGCGTCTATGTCGGCGACCGCGCTGAGGTCGATGGACCGGCCGCGGAGGCTGCCGGCATGCCGTGTTTCATTGTGACCAGCTACCCAGAATTGCACCAACTGATCTGGGGACACCCGGGCGACCAGGCGCCGGTTGGGGCGGCTCAACCAAGCCTCCACCGCCGCTGAACGGCCCATGCTGCCAATGCCACACAACATCTGATCATGGCAACTACCATCGTCGGCCTCGGCGCACCCCCTCTGGAGTCTGTGCCCGCGCGCCCCACGCTCCGCGGTCACATCCAGATCGCCCGGATCGATCATTGGTTCAAGAACGTGTTCGTTCTGCCAGGGATCATCGCCGCGATCGGCAGCGACCCAACCCACATCCCAGCCAACCTGTGGCTCAATATCCTCGTCGGCCTCTTCGCGACGTGCCTCGTGGCTTCTAGCAACTACGTCATCAACGAAGTCCTTGACGCCAGGACCGACCGCTTTCACCCGATCAAGCACGCCCGGCCCGTCCCGTCCGGACGGGTCAGCATCCCGCTCGCGTATGTGCAGTGGTTGGTGCTGATGCTGGTCGGAGTCGGACTGGGACTGATCGTCTCGATCCCATTTGCGATCACGCTGTTCGTGCTCTGGGTGATGGGTTGTATCTACAACATCCCACCGATCCGCAGTAAAGACGTGCCGTACATCGACGTGCTCTCGGAATCGATCAACAACCCGCTGCGTATGCTCGCCGGCTGGTTCATTGCGTCGACGGCGTCGGTCGCACCCGCCTCACTGTTGCTCAGCTACTGGATGGTGGGATGTTTCTTCATGGCGACCAAGCGCTACGCCGAGTATCGCGAGATTGGCGATCCTGCTCGGGCCGCGGCGTATCGAAAGTCGTTGGGCCACTACACCCTGGACCGTTTGATGGTCTCCATCATGTTCTATGCGTCGGCGGCGATGCTGTTCCTCGGCGCGTTCATCATGCGCTATCGGCTCGAGTTGATCCTGGCTTTCCCGCTCGTCGCGATGGTGATGGCGATCTACCTCTCACTGTCTTTCAAGAAGAACAGCTCGGCGCAGAATCCGGAAGGCCTGTACAAGGAACCGCTGCTGATGGCCGCGGTCGTGGCATGTACGCTGCTGATGGGTATCCTTATGCTGGTTAACATTCCCATCATGCAAACCATGTTCGCGCCAACGGCTCCGACCATCCTCGACAGGAAGTGAGCTCGAACATACTTTCGGATAAAACGCTACATGAGCGACCCTGAGCGTCTACGCGTTCTGATTGTGACGCCGTCGTTGCCGTACCCCCTGGTTTGGGGTTTCGGCATTCGCGTCTATCAGATCATCAAGTACCTTGCGCAGCGGCACGACGTTTCGGTACTCGCGTATGCGGGGCCAAACGATCAGGACAGTGTGGCCGCCCTCGAGCAGACCGGCGCGCGTATCCATGCGGTGGTCCGCGACGAACCTTCGACCGCCGCCAAACGCCAGGCGCAGTTGAGCTCGTTGTTTTCGCCAGCCTCGTTCCAATGGCAAAGCCTCGAGTCGAGGGCGATGCAAGCGGCGCTCGATCGGGTGCTGGTAAACGGGGATTTCGACATTATTCAGGTCGAGTCCAGCCAGATGACTGGTTTTGACTACCGGTCCACCAAAGCACCGCTCCTCGTGGACGAGCACAACATCGAGTACGAACTGCTGTATCGGACGTTCGCGATCGAACGCTCCGCCTTGCGAAAATTCTACAACTGGGTCGAATACCGCAAGTTTCGGCACGAGGAGCAGCGGAGTTGGAAGCACTCCGACGGCTGCATCGTCACCTCTGACCGCGAAGAGACCATTTTGCGTCGGTACTCACCGCGAACGCCGACGCTGGTGGTGCCCAACGGCGTGGACATCGATGAATTCCGGCCCACGCCCGGTGCCCGAGATGCAAACAGCGTCGTCTTCGTGGGCGTCATGCATTACCGTCCGAACGTCGACGCCGCCCTGTACTTCGCCCGCGAGATCATGCCGCGGCTGCTGCGCGAACGGCCGAACCTGGTCTTCACGATTGTCGGCGGCGGACCCCCGGACGAGTTGCGGCGGCTTGCCTCGAAGAACATCGTGGTGACTGACCGGGTGCCCGATACGCGCCCGTACGTCGCGCGCGCGGGCGTCATTGCAATACCCCTGCGGATGGGAAGCGGAACCCGCCTCAAGGTGCTCGAGGGTCTGGCGATGGGCTGTCCGCTGGTGTCGACGTCGGTTGGCTGCGAGGGGATCGCGATCGCGGACGGCGAGCACCTGCTGGTCGCCGATGACCCGATGGCGTTCGCCCGCAGCGTGCTGCAAGTGCTCGACGACAAGGCTCTGGCAGCGAGCCTGGGTCACCGCGGACGCGCACTCGTCGAAGAGCGCTACAGTTGGGGCTCGGTGCTCCGCCAACTCGAATCGTTCATGTGGACCAGGCGCCATGCCCGTGGGCTGGCCAATGGACATACAGGCAGCCTGCGCCCGCAGGATCCGGCGATGCACATTCCGCCGTTAGCAAGCTAGTACACTCCATGCGAACGTCGCCCCCAAGCAGCTACCCCATGCCCTACCCCGCACCGCCAGACTCTGCCGGGGCATCAACTGTGCAGCGGGTGCGCCGGCGGCTCGCCAAAGAGGGCATCGTGCCCCACGTTCTGGGGTGGTGGCTGCGGCGCCACTTTCAACGCGCCGGAATCGTCGTCGTGGTGGGCGGGCTGCCGTTTCCTTGCGTCACCAATTTCGGCCGCATTGAAGTCGAAAACTGTGCGTTCTTCAGCGGGGTGCGCATCGAGTGCTGGCAAGGCGCGCTGATCCGGATTGGCAACGGCACCTACTTGAATCGCGGCACGGAGATCGTTGCGGCAGCGGAGATCACGATCGGGCGCGATTGCAAGGTCGCCCGCGAAGTCATCATCATGGATACCGACCAGCATGCGCTGCCGAGCAGTGACCTGGTTGCCAAGCCGGTACGGATTGGCGATCGCGTCTGGATCGGGGCCCGCGCCATCGTCTTGAAGGGCGTGACCATCGGGTCCGACGCGGTGATTGGCGCAGGCAGTGTGGTGACCCGCAACGTCCCAGCGGGCGCCGTCGTCGGCGGGGTGCCGGCACGCATCCTGCGACTCGGCAATCCACCGGCATAGGACGCCCGCGACGGCTTCACCGAAACTCAACCGGCGTCGAACGCCAACACACAGCGTCACGGTCCAGACTTCCATCATGTACGACGAGACGCTAACTGAGCAGGTCCGCGAAATCATGGCCGACACTTTCGGCATCGATCAGAGCGACCTGCCCGAGAACCCGAGTCAGGCTACTTTCGGGCGTTGGACGTCGATCCTCCACATGGTCCTGCTCGTCGCCTTTGAAGAACACTTCGAACTCACCTTGTCGATGGACGAAATGACGTCGATGACCTCGCTCGACCGTATCGTCGATATACTCAACCAGAGGCGTGCCGCGGGGCTCCCTGCGTGAGCCTGGGACCCTGGCGATGATCCACGTGCTACCCCGCTCCCCGGCATACTATTGGCGATCACCTTTCGAGACCGTCCGCAAGGTTCGGGAGTGGCTGGGAGCACGGTTGTGGCTCCGATCGTGCGATGAGGTGGGCGCCTGGACTCGGGTTACCGGCAAGATCTTTGTCCAGAATGGCGGCCGCATCCGGATCGGCGAGCGCGTCCAGTTGCTGTCGCACTATGCCCATTCAGTCTTCGCTACGTTCCCTGGCGGGTTGCTCGAGATCGGCGACCGGACGGTGCTGAATTACGGTGTTGATATTTGCGCCACCAAGCTCGTCCGCATCGGTGCGGATTGTCTCATTGGAACGCACGTGATCATCCTCGACAGCGATTTCCACGAAGTGGCCGACCATTCGCGGCTGCCGGAGTCGCGACCGGTGCTGATTGGCAATCGCGTCTGGATCGGCAACCGGGCAACCATCCTACCGGGTGTGACCATTGGCGACGATGCGGTCGTCGGCGCCGGCAGCGTGGTGATGAGCGACGTGCCCGCCCGAACGCTGGCTATGGGCAACCCGGCGCGCGTGATCAAGAAATTCTGAGTACCGCGATGAGCAGCCGCGAACGGCAGATTGCTGTCAAGGAAGACGCCATGGCGACCGCCCAGCCCAGCACTTCGCGGCGCGATTCGCCGCCAAGGAAGCGGCGGTGAAAGCGCTCGCCAGCGTCACCTCCCTCGCCTACTGGCAGGTTGAGGTCGAACGCCGAGCCGACGGGCGGCCGGAACTCGCGCTGTGGACGTTCGATCGAGTCGCTCGGCTAACCCTGCCGGGTGAGCCACAGCTTCGGGTAAGCCTGTCACACGCGGAAACCTGGGCGGTGGCGCTCGTCGCTGTTGTCGCCGCGGCGTCGCAGAGGGCCAGCGCCTGTGCCGCATGACGTCATCGAGGCACTGAGCACCTTCCTGGCCAGCAACGGATCGACGCTCTCCGAGCAAATCCGCTTCGAGTTGCGCCGCGAGTTGGCGTCACACTGGCTGCGCGCAGCGAAGGCCGCACCAGAGACGCAGACGGAAGATGCGCTTCGACATGCCATCGACCTGGACCCGGCTCAGGGGCGAACGGCACTCGCGCAGCACCTCCAGCGGCAGCAGCGGTGGTCCGCGGCTGCCACCGCCTGGCGCGACGCAATTGCCGTGCGGCCAGCCGAGCCCAACCCGTACCTGAGCCTGGCGCGCGTGCATGAGCGCCTGGGCGAACCCGAGCAGGCGCTGGCGAGCTACCTCCAACTGGTCGAAGCGCTACCGACGGCACGCAGTTACCTGACCGTTGCGGCGCGCCTGGATGAGCTCCGGAAGGTCCTGCCCGAGGCGCCGGCCGCACGCCAGCTGCGGATCGCACTGGTCGGCAATGCGACGCTGGATCACCTCGCCAGCTACATCAGTGTGGAGTGCTATCGCGCTGGGTTGCGACCCACGCTGTACCTGGCCGGCTTCGATCAGGTCAGGCAGGAGATCCTTGATCCGTCGAGCGGCCTGTATGCCTTTGGGCCCGATGTGCTGGTCTGTGCGATCCATGCCAGTCGTCTCTTTCCGCGGTTGCATGATGACCCCAGCGAGCTCTCCGTTGAGCAGCGCCGCGCCGAAGGTGACACCGGCCTGGCGAGCCTCCAGGGCCTCATGGATACGTTCACCCAGCGCAGCTCGGCTTTGGTGCTGCTGCACAACATGGTGACTCCGCAGCACCCTGCACTCGGCATTCTTGATTGGCGGGACGAGCTGGGCCAGGCCGAACTTTTCGGCGAGCTCAATCGACGCATCGCCGAGCTGGTGCGCACGCGATACCAGACGGTGTACGTCGTCGATGAAGACAGAGTCCAGGCTAAGGCTGGCAAAACCACGGCAACTGATGCACGCGTCTGGCTGACCGCACGCGTCGCCTGGAGTGACAGCATGCACCTCGCCCTCGCGCGCGAGTACCTGCGCTATCTCAAACCACTCCGCGGGCTGGGCCGCAAGTGCATCGTTGTCGACCTCGACAATACGTTGTGGGGCGGAGTCGTCGGCGAGGACGGCATGGACGGGCTGCAACTCGGGGCCGATGCGCCCGGCAACGCGTTCAGCGCGTTTCAGCGCGAATTGGAGCGACTCTGGCGGCGGGGGATCCTGCTGGCCGTGTGCAGCAAGAACAACCTCGAGGACGCCTGGCCGGTAATTGAGCACCACCCCGCGATGGTCCTCAAGCCCGCCCACTTCGCGGCGCGGCGCATCAACTGGAATTCGAAAGCGGCCAACCTGCGCGAGATTGCCGTCGAGCTCAATATCGGCCTTGACAGTCTGGTCCTCCTCGACGACAACCCGGTCGAGCGCGCGGCCGTGCGCGCTGAGCTGCCTGAGGTCCTCGTCCCCGAGCTGCCAAGCGATGCGGCTCAGTACCGCGCCGCACTCCTGGACCTTGACGTGTTCGAAAGCCTGGCCCTGACGGCCGAGGACCGCGCGCGCGGGCGGCTTTACGCGGCCCAGGCGCACCGTCGGGACTTCGAGGCGTCGACGCGCGGCGTCTCGACCTCGCTCGACGAGTACCTGAGCGGGCTCAGCATGGTCGTCGAGATCGCCGCGGCCGATTCCGCGAGCCTGCCTCGCATTGCCCAGCTCACCAACAAGACCAACCAGTTCAACCTGACCACGCGCCGTTATTCGGAGGGTGACCTGAGCGCGATGCTGGCGGGTGGCGCGGATGTATGGGGGATGCGCGTCACCGACCGCTTCGGAGACAACGGGCTGGTCGGTGTGGTTATTCTCGAGCCGCTACAGGACGGAGCACGCGAGATCGACACGTTCCTGCTGAGCTGTCGGGTGATGGGTCGCGGCGTCGAGAGTGCGCTGCTAGGGTGCGCTGCCGAGCGTGCGCGCGCCACGGGCGCGGCGCGGCTGCGCGGTCGGTTCATTCCGACCGCCAAGAATGCGCCGGCGGGGGACTGCTACTCGCGGCATGGTTTTAACCTGATCCAGCGGCTCGCGGACGGCTCGGAGGTCTGGGAACTCGATCTACTGCAGCGGAGCGTACCGGTGCCGGTGTGGCTGAGCGTCGTCGCGGTGCAACCGGTGGGCTGAGCCGCGGCGGTCGACGACCTCCTGGTAGACCTTCAGCATCGCCGCGGCCTGGATCGCGGGGGTGAATCTCTCCAGTACGTGCTGGCGTGCGGAGATTGCGAGGTGTTGGGCGAATGCCGGGTTGCCGAATAAACGCGTGATCGCATTCGCCATCGCCTCGGGTTGCTCAGCCGGCACAAGTAAACCATTCTCCTCATCGCGGATGATCTCGAGAATGCCGCCGCCGCCGATGGCCACCACCGGCCGCAAGCACGCCATGGCTTCGACCACCGCGAGGCCAAATGGCTCTTCGATTGACGGGTGCGCGACGACGTCGAGCGCCGAGTAGAAGCTGGGCATGTCGGACTGGGGCAGGAAACCGGGCAACTTCACGCACTCCTCCAGCCCCAGCGCGCCGATTCGACGTACGAGATAGTCCCGGTAGGTTCCGTCGCCGTCGGGTGAGGAATCCGCCGAGAGCCCGGCCAGGACGAGCTGTGCACTCGGAATCGTCTTCCGCACCAATACGAACGCTTCGAGCAACGTGCCCTGGCCCTTCCAGCGCATGAGGCGCGCGACGCAACCAATGACCGGCGCGTCAGCGGGAACACCGAGCCGCTGACGCATCGCCGCGCGGTGCGTCGGCTCGGGCCGAAACACGACCCCATCGACTGCGTTGTGTACCGCGAACACTCGATCCGGCGCGAGGTTTGCGAGGCGCAGATACGTGTTGGCGGTGAAGTGTGACACGCCCACAACCGCGTCGGCCTGGTGCAGCCTCCAGTTGGCTAGTCGGGTCGCGTCGTGCGGATAGAACGACGTGTGTGCCTGCACGACGCAGGCGCAACCTGACAAACGCGCGAGCAGTAGCCCGAACAACGCCTGGCGTGGTCGCTCGGTCACATGAATCACATCCACATCGTTCTCGCGGCACCAACGCGCCAGGGTCACGAGATTCGCCATGCCGTGCAGGTTGTGGAGCATCGTTACGGCCTTACCCAGACCGTGCTGTTCACCGAACGTACGGCCCAGCTCCAGCGGGAGCAGGGTGAGGTCCGGGATACGTTCGAACGCCTCACGTGCCGACGCACCCGGGGGTTCGTGCGCACTGGTCGCGGCGCTGACGCGCACCTGGTTGCGATCGAGGGTCCGGGCGAGTGAGACGTGAACGGCCGCGTCCGCGCCCATGCCGCCGTGCGCGCTCAAGAAGAGGACGTGGATTCCGCGGGCCATGCTTCTATTGTGCACGCGAGCTAGCTCCGCCTCGGGGGAGCATAGCCACGAGCCTCGCCACTGCCGGGCGAGCGTCTTCGAGCGTCAGCGCTCGCAGCGCAAAAGCCACGCTCACGTAGGCGAGCCCCCCACCGATGACCGCCAGCACCAGGGCGACCGGCAGGAGGAGCGACCCGACGACGACGGTAGCGATGCCAGCGATCGTGATCCGCGCCGCGTCCCAGAGCACCCGAGCGTCGAGCAAATGCTTGGGGATCAAGATCAAGGCGCCGCCGAACATCAGCGCCTCGATCACCAGTGTGACGACCGACGCGCCGATCGCGCCATTGCCGGCGTGGCTCTCGAACACGGGGATCGCCAGGTAGTCAAGAAGTATTTTCGCCGCCGCGCCGATGAGGCCCACGACCACCCAGGGGCCTTGACGACCGATGGCCATCAGCACGACGCCAAAGACCATATCTACCGCGATGAGCGGCAATTGCAGCGAGAGGATCATCATCATAGGGATGGCATTGTCGAAATCCTCCGGCCAGCCGAACAGTGACGGGACAGCCGGCGCCACCACGACAATACCCGCGGTCATCGGCACCATGAGCAGCAAGATGACGCGCAGCGTTTTGCTGACGGTGCGCCGGATCGTCTCGGACGAATTCACGCTGCGGCTGAGCGCGGGGAAGAGCGGGGTCATGATCAGCGTCGGCATGAAGATGGGAATCGAGAAGACGCGGTACGCGGCCGCATACCACCCAACCTCGGCCGCCGGAACGAACACCCCCAGGAGGACCCGATCAATCCCGCCGGTAATGGCTACGGTGAGATTCCACAACAGAAACGGGAACCCGCCCCAGGTGAAGTCGCGAATCTCGCGCCCGAGGGTCAGCCCGAGAGGGGGCAGACTCGGGCGCAGCCCGGAGAGCTTCCAACCGATCGCCGTCGACGCTACCGACACGGCGCCGACAATGAACGTATACACAAAGACATCGCCGCCGGCGAGCAGGCCGACCACCCCCAGGACCTGACCAGCCACAACACTCAGGGCGTTGAACCACGCGTACTGCCGGTGCAGCTCACGCCCCCGAAAGGACGACAGCAACACGGTTTGTGCGGGCGTGATGAGCATCATCAGCAGGGCCACGTCCAGCACCCGCAGATCCACCAGCGCAAATGCCCCGAACGTACCGAGCCCGAGGATCGCCAGGGCGCCCAGCACCGTAGTGACCGTCTGCACCAGGAGCGCGACCCCGGCGTCCTGACGCAGCGTCGCCGGGCTCTGCGCGACGCGCCGAACCAGGTATTCCGATACACCCAGGCTCGTTGCGGTCGCGGCAAGCGTGACGATCGTGAAGGCGATCGTGAACTCGCCCAGACCGTTGGCGCCGAGAAGCCGTGGCGCGGCGATGGTGGTGAGCAGGGTGCCTGCCCAGGTCAGCGGCTGCGTGCTCAGCAAGGCCAGGGCACCGCGAGTCACGCTTTCGCCGACCGGCGGACGCGGCGTTGCCGAGTCAACGGGTTCGGGTGCAGCCGCTACGCCCGTGTGGCCGACGACGGGCACTTCAACGGTTGGCGTCGGCACGAGCCCCGATGCCGATTAGCCAAACTGGACTCGTCTGTTGCATCCCAATCAGTCTGCCGAAATGGCGCGGTGTGTGCCATTTGAGCGCGGTATGGTTTTGGTTGAGCAGCGAGGAGACAAATTCGCACACAGCCGATCAACCGGAACTTAACCGTCGCGGAACGTGTAACAGATTCAGGACGTGGCAAACTCCCGGCTATGCTGGCTCGAGGACTGATTGCGTTTGCGTTGGCGGCCTTAGTGGCGCTCTTGCCCGCCTCGCACGGCCCCCAGCCAGTGCTGGCGGCCGAAGGCGGGGTGCCGTCAGTTACCGACCCGCGCTTCTTCGCTGGCGTCAACTTGCCATGGTTCAACTGGGGCTGCGATTTCGGCTGCGGCGCCGCGAACGGCGCCAGTTCGCCGACAGTGCGCGCCGCCCTGACGGAGGCGTTCGCACGCCTCCAGGGCGCCGGGGTGCACACCGTCCGCTGGTGGACATTCGAAGGTGACGCCTCCCAGATCACCCGCGACGCCGCAGGATCTCCAACCGGACTCAACCCGAACGTCTATGCCGACTTCGATGCCGCGCTCGCGCTGGCTGACCAGTACGACCTCGCATTCGACTTCGTCCTGTTCTCGCCGCCCACCGGCCTACCACGCGCGTGGTTGGTGGATCCGAATCGGCGCCAGCAGTTGGCGAACACGCTTGCGCCACTCTTCGAACGCTACAAGGACAACCCGCGCATCCTGGCCTGGGAGATCTTCAATGAGCCCGAGTACGATATTCAGGCCAACAAGATCCCCCTGGAAGCCGTCCAGGCCACGGTGAAATTGTTGGCCAGCACCGTGCACGCCCATACGGCGACAGCGGTCACCGTTGGCGAAGCCACCCTCGAAGGTGTGCCGCTGTGGTCGGGCCTGGGCCTCGACTTCCACTCGCCCCACTGGTATGACAACATGGCCTCGGGTCTGATGTGCGCGAGGTGCAGCGACGTTGCCACCATTCGTGCCACGTACCCATTCGACGGATTGCCAATCGTTCTGGGTGAGTTCTACGGTGGCCCGGACGTGGACACGCTGCAGCGCCTGAGGGACTTTCGCGCCAAGGGCTTTGCTGGCGCGTGGACGTGGTCGCTGTTTACCGAGAAAACCAGTGACGGCAAGCGCACCGATTTGAATGCGGTCACGAAATTCATCGCGAGTGATTCTGGCGCTGCGCCGGTCGTATCGGCGCCGCCAGGAGCCACTCCCGAGGCAGTTACGACGGTGCAACTGCTGACCAACTGGGTCTCGCCCACCTACGCGTCGCCCGGCGATGTGGTCACCTTCCACCAGGACGTCGCGAGCACGCGCGACGCAACAGTGCTCGTCGATTTCGAGGTCTACGACACCAAGGGCACGAAGGTTTCACAGACAGCGCTCGACAACCAGTCGCTGTCCGCTGGCGTGCTGAGTTCATTCAGTGCGACCTTCACGCTGCCCGGGTCGCTGCCGCCGGGCCAGTACATCCTGAAAACGGGCGCGTTCGCGGCGGGCTGGGGCACTATGTATGCGTGGAGCGATACGGCCGGCGCCTTTATCGTGGCGCCCCCGGCCGATGAATGACAACCTTCGCGCGATTGTGATCGGCAGCGGCCCGACCGGGGCCACGGCGGCCCTGATGCTCCTCGAACGGGGCATCCCGGTTACGCTGTTGGAGTCTGGTCAGGCCTTTGAGGCCGGACTTGTTGTGCGGGCCCTCGGCCGCAATCTTTTCCGCAAGTGGGCCACCAATCACGAACGGTATCAGTACGTCGCCACGGGTGATCCGGACACTGAGTGGCTGAGTGCGCTGACACCTGGGGGCCTGTCCAACTACTGGACCGGCGCCGTCCCACGCTTCGCGCCAGAAGATTTTTTCGAAGGTGAGCGCCTGCACGAACGGTATCGCTGGCCTGTTTCGTATGCCGAGCTCGCGCCGTATTACACACATGCCGAGCGATTGCTCGGGGTGGTCGGCGAGCGGCGCGCCATCCCACAATTGTCTACCCCCGAGGCGCTGGTGCAGGAGCGTCAGCTACCCATAGCGTGGCGCCGGGTCGCCGAACAGGCGGCGCGCCGCGGCCAGGGACTCGTGTACACGCCCATTGCCGACGGTCCGAAGTGGACCGTTCGGTGGGCGGGCGCAGCGTTCAACTCCTACGCGGGGATCGTCTCACGCCTCGGGCATTACAGTCACTTCGAGCTCCGGCTCGGGGCACATGCCCAGCGGCTCACGTGGAACCCGGCCCTGGGCCGGGTGGATGGCGTGGAGTACGTCGATCGCGCGACAGGTACTCCCCACCATGTCAAAGCTAATGCTGTCGTGGTTGCCGCGGGTCCACTTGCCAGCCCAAAGCTGCTGCTTCAGTCCGTCTCGGCAGATTTCCCAGCGGGTCTCGGAAATGGCCACGGCGTGCTTGGCCACTTCCTCCACGATCATCCGAAAGACTGGTGTGTGCTCGAATTGGACCGTGCACTGCCGCGACTGGATCAGCCGCTGTACCTGAGCCGTGCCCCGTACGCGCAGTCACCCCCGCTCAGCGGCGCGTCCCTCACGATCGGCCCGCTCGCCAAAGTAGACCGAGTCCTTTCGTTCGCGGGGGCAACCACGAACCGATTCGGGCTCGTGACATTTGCCACCATGCTGCCCGAGGCCGTCAATTACGTACGCCTCCATCCGGACAAACGCGACCAGTTCGGCATGCCGGTGCTCGATATTCACCTGCGGTATGGGAACGACGTGGCTCAGTCCGTCGCCGCGGCGCACGCCCGCTTGCGGGCGATCCTCGACCAGGCGGGCTTCAGAATTACGCTCGACTGCCCACTCGACAAACTGGTGCCGGGCGCGTCGGCGCACTACGCGGGCGCCGCGCGCATGCACGCTTCGCCCGAATTTGGCGTGCTCAACGCCTGGAATCGTCTCCACGCGGCTGACAACGTCGCGGTGGTCGATGCCAGCAGCTTCACCACCGCGGTGGAGAAGAATCCGACGCTGACTGCCATGGCCCTGGCGGCTCGAGCCGCGGACCGCCTGGCCGATGATCTGAGGACCGATGCACTGAATCTGGGGACCCCGCGCCGGCATGCAATACCGTCGCTTCGGTAATACCGACCTCACGACGTCCGAGGTCGGCTTCGGATGCGCCCGGATCGGCGGCGTTTTTCAGGGCAGCAGCCGCCTCGAATTGGTCAGCCTGTTGCGTTGCGCGTTCGATCACGGGGTGACGTTCTTCGATACCGCGGACATGTACACGCAGGGCGAGAGCGAACGCCTGGTGGGTGAGGCGTTTCAGCACGACCGCAGCCGAGTCGTCATCGCGACAAAGTTCGGCTACAGGTCGCTGCCACACAAGCGTGTCCTGAATCGCGTCAAACCGCTCTTGAAGCCGCTCATCGCTCGCCTCGGGCTGAAATCGCAGCACGTGCACGCCAGCTTGCGCGGCACGGTTTCGCAGCAGGACTTTTCGCCGGCGTACCTCGCCAGTGCCCTTGAGGCGAGCCTCCGTCGATTGAAAACCGACTATATCGACATCTATCAGCTGCATGATCCGCCGCTCGAGGTGCTGGAACGCGGCGAGTTTGTGGAATCGCTCGACCGGCTGCGCCAGCAGGGCAAGGTGCGGCATTGGGGCGTCGCGTGCCAGCAGCCGGAGGACGCGCTCGTGTCGCTCGGCTACCCATCGATCGGATCGATTCAGGTGGGGCTAAGCGTTCTGGAGCAAGCCGCGCTCGATGCCGCGATACCGCGCGCGGCCGAGCGCGGGACCGGGATCATCGCCCGCCAGGTCTTTGCCAGCGGACTGCTCACCCGACGGGTCGATTTGCTGAAGCTGGAGGACATCGACTCCGACCCGGAGGTTGCTGTGCGCAAGCGCGATCAGCTCGCGGCCTACGCAGCGATCGCCCAGCGCTGCGGCCGCACTCCAACCGAGATGGCGCTGCAATTCGCACTGGCGAGACCAGACGTATCGGTGGTCCTGCTCGGTATCTCGCGCGCGGACCAGGTTGAACCGAACCTGCGCGCGCTGCAAGCCAATAAGCTAACTGCCGAGGAGCAGCGGCTGCTTACGGCGTCCAGACGGCCCGGCCGATGATGGACACAGGTCAACCAGCCTGTCGTGTCCACTCAACTGAATCGCAACCCTTGGGCAACTGACGTTTCCAGCCTCGCCCAGCACACTCCCGACGATGTCCAGTAGCAAACGCTTGCCTGGCGTGGATGGCCTGCGCGCCGTGGCGGCGCTCTGGGTCGTGTTATTCCACATGACAGCGTTCAGCCACGCGCAGTTCCCTCAGATTCCGGGTCTCGACCTGTTCTTGAAGAGTGGCTCGACCGGCGTGAGCTTGTTTCTGGTCCTCAGCGGCTTTTGCCTGTTCCTGCCGTTCGCCGGCGGGCGCACCGCACGCTTCAAGGTGGGCGAGTTCTTTCGTCGCCGTTCCAAACGGCTGATGCCGGCGTATTACGTCGCGTTGCTGCTGGCTCTGGCGCTGGCGTTTGTGTCGCCGGCTGTCCTGGGCGTGCCGCAGCTGACGCTCGGCGAGGCGGCGTGGCAGATGGCCACCCACCTCACGCTCATGCACACCCTGTTTCCTGACACGTTTTACAGCTTGAACGGTGCGTTCTGGTCGCTAGGCCTCGAGTGGCAGTTGTATCTCGCCCTGCCCCTGTTGGTCTGGCTCACCAGCCGCTTCGGCCTACTCAGCGCGCTAGGCTTGGCCGTTGCCGTCAACATGGCCTACCGGCTGGGCCTCGGCCTGGCAATGAGCTCCGGAGTGCTCGACGCCAACGGGCTGCTGGCTATCGCGGTATTCCCGAACCAGTTGCCGGGCAGATGGGCTGAATTCGCGTTCGGCATGCTGGCCGCCGACCTGTACGCCAGCGGCCGACTCGAGAGATGGGCACGCTTCGTTCCAGCCATGCTCGTCGCGATGGTTGCCCTGATTCCGACCAGCTTCCTGGCCGCCCGGTTTGAGCTTGCCCACATCGTATACGGCTTACTCTTCTTCACGCTGCTCTGCGTCGTGATCGCGTCCGACAATCGCGTGGCTCGTCTGTTGGCCTGGCGGCCGCTCGTGGCGCTCGGGACGATGTCCTACAGCCTGTACCTGGTGCATCAACCGGTGATTCAGTTTCTGGCCACCTGGCTCGAGCTGTACCGACCCGACCTGTCGCCGACGCTGGTGTTTGTGGCGCTTGTCCTGAGCTTTCCGCTCATCTTGCTGCTTGCCTGGACGCTCTTCCTCACCGTCGAACGTCGCACGCTCGGCGGCGCAGGTAACACCCTCGTGCCGAGGATCGCCTTTCCGATGTTTTCAACGGGCCAGACCGCCCCAGCAATCATCGCTCCGGAGTCACCGCGTCGACCGGCCACAGCCCCGCGTCCTTAGCCAGATCGCCAGCGTTTCCCGTAACGATCGTTCCGGCGGGTGCCCACGGGGTGTCAGCGGTCCAGTACTGGAGTGTGCCGCGTTCCAGCCGGACACTCACCAGCGAACCGTACTGCTTGATGGAGAGCGGCAAGCCGTACAGCGTCAGGATGCCTGGATCCTGGGCGTAGAAGTCGCTCAGTTCAGGATATCCGTCGAGGAGCGCCACCTGGCCGGCATCGGGTCCCGAGGGTGGCACCTGGCGCACGTTGTCCAGCCAGATATCGGCGCCACGGGCTGACAGATCGTCCAGGATGTTGACGGGGACGACCTGGTTCAACTCTGGCTGCCACTGCAAGGCGCCTTTCTGGAACGCCTGTGTCAGCAAGCCGCCGTACTCAAAGCGCTTGCTGATCGGATATCCGAGTCGCTGGACACCGCCCAAACGCTGGAACTCAGTCCAGAATGCGGCATCGGCATCATCGACAATCGAGAAGCCCGCGTCACCGGCGCCGTCGAAGCCGTTCGCCTGCTTGTAGAACCACCCATTGCTGAGCGGACCGTCGAGTGTGTCCGCCGGCGGCGGCGCGACGACCAGCGCAAACAAGCTCAGGTGTGGCACGGCGCAGTCGACCGCGGAACCGCTGGCTGTACAGGGGAGCGCCACCCAGGCATCGTTGTTCCACGCCGCCACCTTCAGACGATCGAGGTTGCCACCCGCGGCACTGATTTCCGCGTCGCTCAGCTGATACTCGAGTGCCAGCGGAACGGACGAGTGACTGACCTGGTTGGCCGCGCCGAGCTCATTGAGGGTGATCGCGAACGCCATGTCGCCCAGTGCGAAGCCATCCGCGGGCCCGGGCACGGCACCGGAGTCCATCACCAGCACGTTGAGATCGGCGCCGCCGGGTCCGACGACGTTGGAAGGCACGCTGACGGACAGTCGATCGCTGGTCAAGACGCCTCCCCACCCGTACACGGCGACTTGCCACAGGTGTGGCGCCGAGACCGCTGGCGCAGCAGGCGCTAGCGGCAACTGGACCATGTTGAGATCCGCGGGTGGGCCGGCCGCGGGCTCGACCGAATTGGCCTCGGCCTGGCCGGGGTTGGCCACGGGCGCGGGCGCGCCTGAGGGGGTGGCCCCGCCACCGCCACCGCCGGACGCGCGCGTCGTGCCGCCGCCTCCGC
>DATGEP010000162.1:0-1260 GCA_035310125.1 Ktedonobacterales bacterium | reverse complement strand
GTGCTCGACTTCAGTATACCCCGCGACACATCTGCATGGTAGCCGTGCTGTGCTAGTATGGGGAGGCATCAAGGGGACTCTCCAAATGCACGAGAAAAAATATATGCCTGAGCAAACGCCCCCACCACACGCGCACCTCTGGCCCGATACCGCCACGAAAGATGCCAGCGATCACCTGCGCCTCGCGGGACTGGACGCCGCCGCGCTCGCCCGCGAGTTCGGCACACCGCTCTATGTCTACGACGAGGCGACGATCCGCGCGCGGTGTCGGGCGTTTCGCGAAGCGTTTGCCGCTCGCTGGCCCGCCAGCGCCGTCGCCTATGCGGGCAAAGCGTACCTCTCGCCCGCGCTCTGCCAAATTCTCCTTGAGGAAGGCATGGAGCTAGACGCCGTCTCGATTGGCGAGATTGGCGTCGCCACGGCCGCTGGATATCCATCCGCGAAGATCCATCTCCACGGCAACTTCAAGCCGGATGCTGAGCTTGCCGCGGCCCTCGATCTGGGGATCGGTCGCATCGTCGTGGATAGCCTGGACGAGCTGGAGCGCGTAGAAGCGCTGGCCCGCGAGCGCGGAAAACCTGCGCCAATCTGGTTGCGCCTCTGCCCCGATGTTCCCACAGAAACGCACACTTACACACAGACAGGCCAGGCGGACTCCAAGTTCGGGCTGGATGTCGCCAGTGGCGCGGCCCGCGCCGCCACTCTGCATGCCCACGCCTCACCCTGGCTCGATCTGCTGGGGCTGCACGCGCACGCCGGCTCCCATCTGCTAGATGTCGGCCCCGTCGCGCGGGTTGTCGAGTTCCTGGGTGCCTTCGCGGCGAACATACGTGAGACGGCAGGTGTACGGATCCGCGAGCTAAGCCCTGGCGGCGGTGTGGGTGTAGCCTATCTGCCGGACGAGCAAGCGCCATCCATCGCGGACTACGCCGAAGTCGTGACGCGCACGCTGGCGGAGACGGTGCGCCGCCACCGGCTGGAGCCGCCGCGCGTAGTCGTTGAGCCGGGGCGAGCCATTGTCGCGCGCGCGGGCGTGGCGCTCTATACGACCGGGCCGCGCAAAGCGGTGCCCGGCGGGACGACCTTCCTGGCGGTGGACGGTGGCATGGGTGACAATCCCCGGCCCGCCCTCTACGGCGCGGGCTACTGGGCGGCACTGGCGGAGCGCATGACCGCGCCGCCCGATGAGACGGCGCGCGTCGTCGGGCGCTACTGCGAATCGGGTGATGTGCTCGTGCAAGCCGCCGCGCTCCCGCGCGC
>DATGEP010000161.1:0-60974 GCA_035310125.1 Ktedonobacterales bacterium | reverse complement strand
CAATGCGCACCGCGACATTCTGCAAGACCTGCGACTGTACGCCCGCCAACGCGGGCCGCTCCGCCTTGAGGGCGGGCAGTGTGGCGTGCTGGTCATAGAGACGTACCGACTCCTGGCGCTGCTCCCACGCATCGCGACGTTCAGCCAGCAGATGGTTGTAGAGCCACCGGCATTCCTCAAGCTGCTGCTCCAGGCGGCGCGCTTGGGCGGGTGTCGGATAGAGGCGATACCTGAATGTTTTACGCATGTCTCCACTATCGCATAAAGCAGGCGTGTTCTGCAAGGGGAGGGGGCCATTCATCCCCTGGCGAATGCCGAGGGATGAATGGCCCATTTCTGTAAGCAGCCAGTAGCGGCGCGGCTTGCTATGCGACCGTTCGACCCATACCGCTAGCGTATTGCCAGCTTGCCTACACACGAACCCTGCGCTTCAAACAGAGCGACCATCTAAAATCAAAACCAGATGGGACGTTAGCCCTCGCCCCCGCATATCCGTAGGGGCGTCCGGTGGACGCCCGCTTCCCGCCCCGTGCGCCTGCCATTAATGGCAGCGAACTCCTACCCAAACTTGGTATAACACGGTCACGATCCCGCGAGTAATGTCCGCCGCGTATACTTTGCCGTATTCGCTCTAATAGGCGAGAATAGAGAAGTCAGGCCCACTAGCGTTCCGGTGCGGGAGCTTAGCCAAAAATCCCGCTACGCGGCGGCGTTTCATATCAATCGGGGGAGAGGATCTTACATGACACAAACGGACACAACAAACGGCTCACACCGTCTCGATACTGCGACTCCTTCCGATCAAGGGTCGGGTCCAGGCGACGGCGCCCCGACACTCGTCCTCATTGACGGCCACGCCCTCTTCCATCGCTCTTTCCATGCCTTCCCCGACGCGATGAGCACCGTCAGCGGCGAGCCAACCAACGCCGTCTTCGGCTTCGCGCGCATGCTCCTCGACATCCTACGAATCCTCAAGCCCGAATACATGGCCGTCACCTTCGACCGCCCCACCCCCACCTTCCGCCACAAAGCGTATGGCCCCTACAAGGCGCACCGCCCTTCCCTGCCCGACTCCATGCGCGCCCAGTTCCCGCGCGTCCGCGAGATCGTCGCTGCCTTCAATATGCCTATCTACGAGCTAGATGGCTTCGAGGCCGACGACCTGCTCGGCACCCTCTCCCTCCAGGCCGAGCGCCAGCGCGTCAAAACCACCATCGCCACCGGCGACTTAGACACCATTCAGCTTGTGGACGAGTGGGTGCGTGTCACCTTTGCCCGCTCCCCCCGGCGCGGCGACTTCGACTTCTTCGATATCACCGCTGTGCGCGAGCGCTATGGCTTCGACCCTGAAAAACTGGTGGACTATAAGGCGCTCGTCGGCGACACCTCCGACAACATCCCCGGCGTTCCCGCCATCGGCGCCAAGACCGCCACGAAGCTCATCGAGCAATATGGCACGCTTGAAGCAATCCTTGCGCACGCCGAAGAGCAAGCGCCGCGCATCCGTGCCTCGCTCATGGAGCACGCCGACCAGGCCCGCCACAGCAAGTTTCTCGCGACGATTGTTCGCGACGCCCCCGTCTCACTGGATCTTGAAGCCGCCCGCGCGCTCCACTACGATCCAGATCGCGTGCTGGCGCTCTTCCGCCTGCTTGAGTTCCATAGTCTCGTGGATCGCCTCCCGCGCCGCCTCGGTGAGCCTGACTCACCTGCTCCTCTCGCCGCGCACGAAGAGGGGCCGGGAGTGAGGTTCCCCGACATTGGCGACGATAACGGCACCACTGGCGTCATGTCAGGTTCTCCCCACTCCTCGCAGCAGGTAGGGGCGCTGCCTGCTGCGCCCTCTGAGCTGGATGCGCCCGACATTCAGCTCAGCCTCTTCGACGAATCCGAGCTACAATCGCTTGCTGAAGAGGGCACCGACATGCCTGGCTTCCGTGTCACCGTTCCCCCCCGCCCGCGTGTCGAGCCGACCACCGGCACCAATACCCTCGTCATTGACACACCCGGCGCACTGGACGTGCTCGCCCGCACACTTGCCGGCGTGCCTATCTTCGCCTTCGACCTCGAAACCGATTCCGTGAACGAGATGCGCGCCAATATCGTCGGCCTCTCCTTCTCATCTGGCCCCGGCGAAGCGTATTACATCCCTACCGGCCACCTCGCCACACCAGACGGCCAGGAGGCAGGTCGTCAGCTTCCCCTTGCCCTCGTCCTGGACAAGCTGCGTCCAGTCCTCACCAACGCCGCCGTTGGGAAGACCGGCCACAACGCCAAGTATGACATCATGGTGCTTGCCCGTCATGGCGTCTGGGTCCAGGGACTGCGCTTCGATAGCATGGTCGGCGCCTATCTCCTCAATCCTGGCCGCCGCAACCTTGGACTCAAGGAGCAAGCCTTCGAGAACCTCGGCATCATCATGTCGCCGATTGCCGACCTCATTGGCACCGGCAAGAATCAGATCACGATGGATCGCGTTCCTATCCGTGCCGCCGCCGACTACGCCGGTGCCGATGCGGACATGACGCTTCGGCTCCTGCATCACATCCAGCCACAGCTTCAGCAGCGCGAGCTTGACAAGCTCATGGCCGAAGTAGAAGTGCCGCTCATCCCTGTCCTTGCCCGCATGGAATTGACCGGCCTCCGCGTAGACGCTGAATTTCTCAAGCGCATGGGCGCCGAGCTAGATGAGCAGTTGAAAGCGCTGGAGCAGGAGCTCTACGCCGTCGTTGGCCACCAATTTACCATCAATTCCACCAAGCAGCTTGGTGAAGTGCTGTTCGGTGAGCTGAAGCTGCCCCGTGGCCGCAAGACCAAGACCGGCTACTCCGTAGACGCCGATGAGCTGGAGCGTTTGCGTGGCACCCATCCCATCGTGGACCTGATCGAAGAGTTCCGCCAGCTTGGGAAGCTCAAATCAACCTACGTGGATGGCCTCGTGGAGCTGATGAATACGGACGACCACCGTGTCCACACATCCTTCAACCAGACCATCGCCAGTACCGGTCGCCTCAGCTCCTCCAACCCGAACCTGCAGAATATTCCCATTCGTACTGAAGTCGGTAAGCGTATCCGCCGCGCCTTTCTGGCCGACGTAGGCTGCTATCTGCTCGCCGCCGACTACTCGCAGATCGAGCTGCGCATCCTCGCCCACATCACTCATGAGCCAGCACTGGTCGCCGCCTTCGAGGACGACGAAGATATCCATGCCGCCACCGCCTCGCAGCTCTTCAAGGTCGCGCTCGGCGAGGTCACCCCCGACCAGCGCCGCCTTGCCAAAACGGTCAATTTCGCTGTCCTGTACGGCCAGTCCGCCTTCGGTCTTGCCCGCGTCACCGGCATGGGGAACAGCGAAGCCGCCGAGTTCATCCGCAATTACGAGACAACCTTCCCGCTGGTCCGCCAGTACGTTCAGTCCACCCTCCACCAGGCGCGCACCCTGGGCTACGTGCAGACCCTCCTGGGCCGTCGCCGCTACATGCCCGACATGGCCTCGCTGCCCGTCAATCTCCGCCAGGCCGCCGAACGCGAAGCCATCAACATGCCTATCCAGGGCACCAATGCCGACATGATAAAGATCGCGATGGTTTCCCTCCAGCGCCACCTCGAAGACAAAGAGCTTGGCTCTCGCATGATCCTCCAGGTTCACGATGAGCTTGTTCTCGAAGTCCCAGATGCCGAGGTGCACGCGGTCAGCGAGCTAGTGCGTGACGCGATGGTTGGGGCGATGACCCTGAGCGTCCCCGTCAAAGTCGAGATGAAGACTGGCCGCAACTGGTACGAGGTGAAACCCATTTCATGAGGCATCCACCACGGCCCCCCGGCCTGGCGGCGTCCTCGTACCACCAAACACAATACTGCCCGTACGGTCGTGACCGTACGGGCAGTATTGTGTTCCATTGTGAAGGCACGGACATCTTGGAGCTGGCAAACATCATGCCGGCTGCGGATTTTCCAGCCGCGCCCGATAGATCTGGACCGCGCCGAGGTGCTCAAAGTCATGTTCAGTGAGCCACCAGAGACGGGCAGACTCATCCCATCCGTCCGGCCCAAGCGGAGCCGAATCGTCAGGCCACTCCTCCAGCGCCGCCAGCAAGCGATCCCGCGCGTCGTTGAATTCCTGCATCACTTCAACGAGCGGCAACCGCCTGCGTTCGCTCACACGCCGCGCATTCCACTCATCCACACTCTCGGCGATACCTGGGCCTTCGTCCTCACCCCGCGCGGCTCGCTCCACCATGAGCGCCGCCTCATTCTCCCAGGCTCCCAGATGCGCCAAAACATCCTTCACGGTCCACTCACCGGCCACAATGTCATACGTGATCTGGTCTTCCGTCAAGCCGCTGACCGCGTCATCCAGCGCTATACGGGCCGTTCGCATGCGCTTTAGAAACTCCGCCTTGCTCACTTTACCCACTCCCCGCTGGCTGCCCGACTGGGACCCCTCTGAGCCGTCGCGTTAAAGACCCCACATAGCGGATAGCGTTTCTGCGATTTGTCGGGAAGTATAGAGGAGTGTTACGCAAGCGTCAACTCTCGGTGTAAAATTGCCCCACTCTCCGCTCGCGGCTCCCCCTTAAAAGTAGCCGCCAGTGGGGCCTGTCGCATCCTCGGGCTCCGGCCGCACTGTACCGCACTATGGCGCACTACGCCGCCGTCGCCGCATGCGTCAACAGCGAGGCCGCCCCGGCCGCGATGCGCGCTTCACTTCGCGCGCCGAAGCCATAATACTCGCGCAGCTTCCGCCGCTCGGCCGCCTCCCAGAGCTGCGGCACCGTGTGGATGTCAAGCTGGCCAGCCAATCGCAAAGCCGTGCGCGGTCCCACATGCGGCACGCGCATCAGCTCCCGCACATCCTCCGGCAGTGACTCCTCGCAGAGATAGTCGTAGAACGTCATGCGGCCTGTCGTTACCAGCTCCGTAATCTTGCGTGTCAGCCGCTCACCCAGGCCAGCCACCGGCGGCCGCTCGCCACGTCCGATGTACGACGTAACAGGCTCATCGAGCATTAGAATGCCACGCGCCGCGTTTCGATATGCCAAAATGCGATAGGGATTGGCGTTCTGCATCTCCAGGATGGTCGCAATATTGAACAGAACCTCAGCGACCTTCTGGTTGCTCACGCGAGCCAGCACAGTATCGTCGCGCTCGCCCGGATCAGCCATCAGTTGCACTGACTGCGTAAACTGAAACATGGTACTCCTCCTCTCCGCTTGCGAATGCTGCTCGCTGGGAGCGGAGACTAAACGAACATACGTTCTGATTATAGCACATTATGTCGTCTGCTGCTGGTCGCGAAACCGCGTGGCATACACCTTTGCGACAACCGGGCGGTCTTCGCCGCCGTTCACCGCGGTCCGCTCGCCATACATCTATCTATTCTTCCGGATGCGCGCGGAACAGGTTATGTAGAGCGGCAACGCCGCGCCTTCCGGCAGGATACAATAGGGATACAATAGGGATGTGCGTTCGCACCCGGCGTCACCCCTTCGCGCGCGGCACCACGTGCAAGACCGGCGGACGACCATACCTGCCAACTGTGGATTGCTCAGGAGCTACCAGTGGACGAGAACGAGAGACCACTGCTTCCGTTGCTTCGCTTCACGGCGTTCGCTGCGCAGCCAGACGGCCAGTTGGACCTCGCCGAAGGCGCGCTGCTCATCGCTGAAATGGCATATCCCAGTCTCAATCACGCCACATACTTCCATCGCCTGGATGCTCTGGCCGACGCCGTGCGCGCCGAGCTGAGCCTGGCCCCCGATGCGCTGCTCCCATCCGACCAGGCGAGCTGCCGTGCCGAAGCGATGCGCATCCTGCTGGCCATGCGCCGTGTCCTGGCGGACCGCGAGGGCTTCACGGGCGACCGCGAAGCGTATTACGACCCCCGCAACAGCTTTCTCAACGATGTCTTGGACCGCAAGCAAGGGATCCCCATTAGTCTCAGTATCATATACATTGCCGTCGCGCGGCGTCTCGGCGCACCATTGGAGGGCGTCGGACTCCCGGTGCATTTCGTCGCGAAATGGCCCCTACCCCCCGACGAAGGCGGTGACCTCTTCATTGACGCCTTTACCGCTGGGGAAGTGATGGATCAGGCCGGCTGCACCGACTTCTTGAGTCGCTTCGTTGCATCCACCGGCGGGGACCAGCCTGATCCGCGGTGGTTCGATACCGTCAGCACGCGGGCCATCCTGACCCGCATGCTCAATAATCTGAAGCTCATCTACTTGCAGCGCGGTGAAACCACAGCCGCGCTCGCCGTCGTAGACCGCCTCGTCGCCTTGCGTCCTGACCTCCCTCAAGAGATCCGCGACCGCGGATTGCTCCGGCTCGCACGCGGCGAGCCACTCCTTGCTGCCGCCGACCTCGCCGCCTATGCCGAGCGTGCCCCCCAGGCGCCTGAGATGGGTCGGCTGCGAAAGCGTCTTTCCACCATCGGCGAAATTCGCAACAAGCTGAATTAGCCCTGCCGCGCCTTCCCAATCACCGCGTTCACCGGCCCCGACCCCATCACCACATACACATCCCCCGCCCTGCGCATCTCCTTGAGCAGCGCCGCCGTCTCGTCCAGATTCCCGCCGTAGCGCGCCCTCCCGCCGTGCGCCGCGAATTCCGGGCGCCGCGCCACCGCCTCCACCAGCGCGGTGCCGTGAATCAAGCCCGTATCCACCTCGCGCGACGGCTGAATCTCCGCGACCACCGCGTCATCCGCTGTCGCTAATGCCTCCGCGAAGGGCGCCAAGAAGCGGTGTAGCCGGGTATAGAGTGTCGGCTGAAAGACCGCGACGATCCGCCGCCCAGGGAACCGCGTGCGCGCCGTCTCGATGGTGATAGCCACTGCGTGAGGATGGTGTGCGTAATCGTCCACAAACGTCACGTCGCCATCCTCGATGATCTCGAAGCGCCGGCTCAGGCCGCGAAACGTAGCCAGCGCACCCGGCATCGTCTCGCGCGGCACGCCGATCACATCCGCCGCCGCCGCCGCCGCCAGCGCATTGGCGATATTGTGCCGCCCCGGCACGCGCAGCCGCACCCGCCCCACCTCCGTGCCGCCCATCACCAGCGTAAAGCTCGACTCATCGTCCATTCGTATCTCCGTGGCCCGCGCATCCGCATCCGCCTTCTCCAGACTGAATGTGCGCACGTGACCAGGCCAGTCGCCAAGCTGGCGCAGGGTATCGAGGCAGCCGGGACTGTCCGCGTTCACCACGATTGTCGGCGGCGGCACGTTGTCAGGCTTCGACGTCGTATCCATGCCGCGCAAGAAGCCCACGAACGCATCACGTATCGCCTCATATGATGGGAAAAACTCCGGGTGATCGTACTCCACGGCGTTCAGCACGACGATACGCGGGTGATAATAGCGGAAGTTGTAATCCCACTCGTCGGCCTCGTTGATGAAGTACCGCCCCGTTCCCGCGTGGATATTCGAATCCCACTCGATGACGGTGTCTCCCACCTCGACCGTCGGATCCATCCCCGCATGAATCGCCAGCAACCCCAGCAGCGCCGTGGTAGATCCCTTGCCGTGAACCCCCGCCACGGAGACCCCGATATTGCTGCTCATCAGCAGCCCCAGCAGCGCCTGCCACTTCACCACCGGGATGCCCTGCGCGCGCGCCGCCACCAGCTCCGGCAGATCGGGATGCAGATACGTCACCGCAGGCGAGACAACCACTAGCTCAGCTTCCGCTACATGCGACGGATCATGCCCCAGCGTCAACGGTATCCCAGCGTTCGTGAGCAGACGTGACATCGCCCCACCCGAGACATCGCAGCACGTGATCAGTGCGCCCCGCGCATGCGCCAGCGCCACCCCTGCCGAGATACCGTGCCCGCCCGCACCCACCGCGTGGATCCGCTTACCGCTCACTCCATCAGGAAACCGCTCCGCCAACGCCGCCTCTGCCATGATATAGAGTCTCCGCCGTGTAACCACACTACTCATCCGCGCGCCTGCCGCGCCACCTCCCATTGTATCATGCTGTGCCGCGTGGGCCTTCGCGCCCAATGAGTGACGTTTCTCAAAGACAGCGACGCGCCGTCACGTCGTCACGTCGTCACCTTGTATGGTTACCCCACGCTCGCCGGCAGCTCGCGCCACATCTCACCCATCATCGCGTGCTACAATCCAGGTGAGTGCCAATTCGCGCGTCGCCGTACGGAAGTCATACCTGAGCCGGCATCTCGGCACCGATGTCGGTGCATCGTGGTCCTCGGCGCGCGGGAGAAATGCGTGGTATGGTCGCACAGAATCAACATAGCGGCAGAAACGGCAATGACAACGGCCTACGCCCCATCCGGCTGGCGCTGGCGCAGGTCAACGTCACCGTCGGCGACCTATCGGGCAACGTCGAATGCATCCTGCGCGGTATGCGCGCCGCCTCGGATGCCGGCGCCAACCTCGTCGCTTTCCCTGAGCTGGCCCTCACTGGCTATCCACCCGAAGACCTCCTCCTCAAGCCCGGCTTCGTCGCCGACAACCTCCGCGCCCTCGATACGCTCACCGCTGCCACCCGCGACTTCTCCGACCTCACCGTTGTCGTGGGCTTTGCCGATCGCGCGGGCGATCTCTACAACGCCGCCGCCATCCTCCGCGACGGCGCGCGCGTGGGCACCTACCACAAGCACTACCTGCCCAACTACGGTGTCTTCGACGAAGACCGCTACTTCAGCGCCGGCACCCAGGCGCCCAACTTCCTCATCAACGGCGTCATCGTTGGCGTCAACATCTGCGAGGACATCTGGTATCCCGGCGGCCCGCCAACCACCCAAGCCTACGCCGGCGCCGAAGTCCTGCTCAACATCAGCGCATCTCCGTACTTCATGGGCAAACAAAGGGGACGCGAGCGCATGCTCGCCACCCGCGCCGCCGATACCGGCTCCATCGTCGCCTACCTCAACCTCGTCGGCGGTCAGGACGAGCTGATCTTTGACGGCTCCAGCGTTGTCTTCGACGAGCAGGGCGAGCTGATCGCCCGCGCCAAAACCTTCGAGGAAGATCTCTTAGTGGTAGACCTGGATGTCGAAGGCGTCTTCCGCACCCGCCTCCACGATCCTCGCCGTCGCAAGGAGCGCCAGGCCGCCGTCGAGCATGCCGCCTCACCCATCATCGTTAGCGCCGCGCCCGCGCCGCTTCCCGCCCACCGCGTAGCGCCGCGTATCGAAACGTTGCCGCCACCCGTCGAGGAAGCCTACCGCGCGCTCGTCCTGGGCACGCGCGACTACGTCCGCAAAAACAGGTTCCAGAATGCCGTCATCGCCCTCTCCGGCGGCATTGACTCCGCGCTTACCGCCACCATTGCCGTTGACGCCCTCGGCGCCGAGCATGTCTGGGGCGTCTCCATGCCCTCGCGCTACTCCTCCGGCCACAGTCGCGACGACGCGCGCACGCTGGCCGAGCACCTCGGCATCCGCTACCTCACTCTGCCCATCGAGGATATTTTCGCTGCCGCCATCGCCACCGTCAAAGACACCTTCGAGAGCGGCCCCCCCACGCAGTCAACCATCGCCGAAGAAAACATCCAGGCCCGTGTTCGCGGCATCTTGCTCATGGCGCTCTCCAATCGCTTCGGCTCGATCGTGCTTACAACCGGCAACAAATCCGAGATGGCCGTCGGGTACGCCACGCTCTACGGCGATATGGCGGGCGGCTATGCCGTCCTGAAGGATGTCTACAAAACGCTGGTCTACGATCTCGCCCGCTGGCGCAACAGCCAGGCTGGGCGCGACCTCATCCCCGCGCGAACGATTGAAAAGCCGCCTTCCGCCGAGCTACGTCCCGATCAGCGCGACACCGACAGTCTGCCGCCATATGACATATTGGACCCGATTTTGCGAGCCTACGTCGAGCAGGATCGCGGCTTTGACGCCATCGTGGCCCAGGGCTACCCACCTGAGACCGTACGTCGAGTGGTTGATCTCGTTGACAAAAGCGAGTACAAACGTCGCCAGGCTCCGCCGGGCATCAAGATCACCGAGCGCGCCTTTGGACGTGACCGCCGCTTGCCGCTGACCAGCGCCTACCGCGTTGTAGGGGCGCTGCCTGCCGCGCCCTCACCCACGCCCAGCTCGACAGCGTTCGCGCACGACCCGCTAACGGATAGCGGCAAGCTACCCGCGGATATCTCGCCGTGACGCACTGTTCTACAGAATAGCGCGTCTATGAGTAGGGCTTCAGCCTGTGCCTTACGTGCGTCCGCCCTTCAGGCCCGCGAGCGAATGGTACACACCGCGCGATGGGTTGGAAGGTACCGGTGTTGTAGGGGCGCCCGGTGGACGCCCGCTTGCCGCTTCCGCTGCCTGCGGATATCGCGCCTTGATACGCTGTGCGATGAATGCGTGCGTATAGTGTGAGGGCGACGTCTTTTACACTACGGCCAGGTGCCAGCACGACGGATGTGTGGTTGATCGGAGCAGGGCGCACGTGAGGCGCCACGGGAGGTAGCACCATGCCTGCCAACGCCGGTGATCTGCCCGCGGGAGACTCCGCGACACTCAATGTCGCGATCAGTGAAGTGGTAGAGCTAACCGACTTGAACACGCCACCCTGTGTCATCGCGGGCAGCGCCAATCCCGCCCTCGCGACAGCCATCGCCGCGCGCCTCGGCATTCCCTTGCTGGAGCGCCGCATCGAGCGCTTCCCCGACGGCGAGACCTACGTGCGAGTCGGTAGCAGCGTACGCGGGCGCGACGCCTATATCATCCAGCCCACCTGCGCCCCCGTCAACGACAATCTCTTCGAGCTGCTGCTGCTCATTGACACCCTCCGCCGCGCCTCCGCCGGCCGTCTCACCGCCATCGTCCCCTACTACGGGTATGCCCGCCAGGACCGCAAAGTCACTGGCCGCGAGCCGATCTCCGGCAAGCTCGTTGCCAATCTGCTCACCGCCGCCGGTGCCAACCGTATCGTCGCCATTGACCTGCACAGCCCCGCTATCCAGGGCTTCTTCGACATCGGCATGGACCATCTCACCGCCATACCGCTCCTGGCCGACTACCTCGCTGATCGCTGCCCCACAGAAAGCATCATCGTCTCGCCCGATACCGGCGGCGTCAAACGCGCCGACCTCTACGCGCGCCTGCTGAACCTACCCATCGCCATCCTCTATAAGCGCCGCGAAAGCGCCCGCAAAGTCGAGATTGCCGCCATCATTGGCGACGTCCGCGACAAATGCCCGATCATCGTGGACGATATCATCGC
Source organism: Ktedonobacterales bacterium (assembly GCA_035310125.1). Lineage (GTDB taxonomy): Bacteria > Chloroflexota > Ktedonobacteria > Ktedonobacterales > JADMIN01 > DATGEP01. Next base: position 49,771 of record DATGEP010000161.1, on the reverse strand, counting down.
CACTGGCGGCACCATCCGCCAGGCCGTGGATACGCTCATCGCCAACGGCGCCCGGCCCGAAGTGCGCATCGTCGCCACACATGGCGTCTTCGCCGGCGACGCGCCGCATCTTTTGCGGCATCCCGCCATCGCCGAGATCGTCGTCTCGGACACAATCCCCACTTCCGACTCCTTGCGCGCCGCCCTCCCATCGCTGCATGTCGTCTCTATTGCCGACCTGCTCGCCAACGCCATTCGCCGCCTGCACTCCGGCCTCTCCCTCAGCGAGCTCTTCGCCCGCGAAGGCACCCCGCCCGTATGAGAAACCGCCTGGTAATCGGACCTTTCCGTGCCAGGCGGCGCAACAAAACCGTCGGCGGCATCCCTACTCCGCCCTGTCCCGCGCCTCGCGCATCGCCCCCTCCAAGTGCCGCATCTCGATCCGCGCCCCACTCGCGCTTCTCGGCCCGCTCCCCGCCAGCAGCCGCGCCCCCTCCCGCATCGCGTGCATGCGCAGCCACTCCGCCACCGCCAGATTCGCCGCCCGCCGGCACGCCGCCTCGATATCCGCGCCGCTCAGCCCTCCCGACTTGCGCGCCAGCGCATCCAGCGACACATCGGGCGCCAGCGGACGCCGTTTCAGATGAATCGCGAAGATTGCCCGCCGCGCGTCCTTATCTGGCAGCGGTAGCTCAACCGTCATATCAATGCGCCCTGAGCGCAGCACCGCCGGATCAATCAGCTCCGGCCGGTTCGTCGCTGCCACCACCACCACACCACGCCGCCCCTCGATGCCGTCCAGCTCCGTCAGCAGTTGCCCGATCACGCGGTCCGTCACCCCGCCGTCAATGCTCATGCCGCGTGCCGGCGCCAGGGCATCCAGCTCATCCAGAAACAGCACGCACGGCGCCACCTGCCGCGCCCGCGCGAACGTCTCGCGCACGCCTCGCTCCGACTCCCCCACCCACTTCGACAGCAGCTCCGGACCCTTCACGCTCACAAAATTCGCCTCACACGCCGTCGCCAGCGCCCGCGCCAGCAGCGTCTTGCCCGTCCCCGGCGGCCCGCTCAGCAACACCCCATGCGTTGCCTCCAGGTCCATCGAAGCGTAGAGATCGGGATAGCGCAGCGGCCACTCGATCGTCTCCACCAGCGTCCGCTTCGCCTCCGCCAGCCCGCCCACATCGTCCCATGCCGTCGAGCTGATCTCCACAGCCACCTCGCGCGCCGCCGACGGCTCGATCCCCCGCAGCGCATCGCGGAAATCGTCCATCGTCACCGTCAGCCCCAGCAGCTCCTCCGTCGGGATGCTTCCGCCCGTGAGCGCCGCCCGTGGAAAGGTTCGCCTCAGCGCCGACATCGCCGACTCCCGGCACAGCGCCGCCAGATCGGCCCCCACAAACCCCGGCGTGATCCGCGCCAGCTCCTCCACATCCACGTCCGCCGCCAGCGGCATATCCCGACTATGGATGCGCAGAATCTCCACACGTCCCAGCCTATCTGGCGCGTGCAGGCTCACCTCACGGTCGAAGCGCCCCGGTCTGCGCAGCGCGGGATCCAGCGAGTCCGGCAGATTTGTCGCGCCGACCACCAGCACCTGCCCCCGCGAGCTCAACCCATCCATCAGCGTCAGCAGTTGCCCTACCACCCGCTTCTCCACCTCGCCGAACACCTCAGAGCGTTTCGGTGCGATGGCATCTATCTCATCGAGAAAGATGACACTGGGCGCACTCTTCTGCGCATCTTGAAACACCCGCCGCAGGTGTGCTTCGCTCTCGCCATAGAATTTGTCAATGACTTCCGGCCCGCTGATGCTGAAGAACCGCGCGCTCGACTCCGCCGCAACGGCCCGCGCGATCAGCGTCTTGCCCGTCCCCGGCGGCCCATACAAAAGCACACCCTTTGGCGCGTCAATGCCCAGCCTGTCAAACAATTCCGGATGCTTCAGCGGCAGCTCGATCAGCTCACGCACGTGCTGCAATTCCTGCCCCAGCCCGCCAATGTCTTCATACGTCACCGTGCTGGCTCGCGGCGCCGTCGTGCTCCCGCGCGGCTGAATCCGCAGGCTCGATCCCGCCTCTAATATCACCGCGCTCGCCGGATTCGTCGCCAGCACCTGGAACTCCCGCGCCGCCAGCCCAATGCCGCCCACGCGCACAAGATCACCCGCGACGACCACCAACCCGCGCAGCGCCCTCGCCACATGGCGCAGCTCTGCGTCTGCCAGCGCCGGCGGACCAGCCAGCGGCACCAGAGCCGCGCTGATCGCCGGTTGCGACTCCACCCGGCGCACGCTCACCAACTCGCCGAGCGCCGCCCCCGCGTTCTGTCGCACCATGCCGTCCATGGCAATCGTCTCATCCGAGGTGCCCCTTCGCCCCACCAGCGGTGTCCCGCTCTCGTCGTTCGCCGCCGGCCACGCCACCACGCGCGCCACAGTGGCCCTCGCGCCCGTGATCTGCACCGCGTCACCCTCGGCGCACTCCAGCGCCGCCAGCGCCGCCGCGCTCACGTGCGCCTCCCCACGTGGCACCGTCAGCCCTTCGACAACGGTCAGTTGTATGGTAACTGTGCTCTTCATCTCGTGTTCTGTCGTGCTCATGCCCCAAATACGTACACGAGGTCCCATATGTTGCAAGTACTATTCTCACCGCCCGTTTCTTCCCATCACGCTTGACGCCCACGTTTTTCCGCTTTATACTGTATTGAACGGAAGTTCTAACATGAAACCCTTTACGATATATACCTTTCCAACTCCCTCCCTCACCTTCGTCTCAGCAAGGTGTTTGAGGCGGATTCTTTGCTCAACCCATTCATAGTGGCGTCCACCGGACGCCCACCAGCGCCGGCACTCCCAATCCTCACCCTAGACTGGAAGGACATACATGATAGCCACTGGACTCCTGTGGTACGACGACGATACACGCCGCTCCCTCGCGCAGAAGCTGGCCGATGCCACCGAACGCTACCGCGAGCGCGTCGGTTACGAGCCGACTAGCTGCCAGCTCAATCCCGCCCTCATTCCCGCCGTGCCAGCCGCCAGCGCGAGCACTGGGCGCATTCGTCGCGCTCGCACCCGCGTCTCGCAGCCTGCCATTTCCCTCCGCCTGATCCCTGATCAGCATCTACGTCCTAACTACTTCTTCGTCGGTGTCGAGGCTGGCGAGCGGGCGCATCGAGTGCCTGGCTGGCGCAACGAAGCGCGCGACGACGAGTATGAGCGCGCCTCACGCACCGCATCCAAACATGCCAAACTGGAACGACCGGCAACTGTGGCGACCGCGCCCCGAGGAAAACGCGCCGTCACTGACCGCCCTGCCAAAATGGAAAAACCGGCAGAATCGGCAACCTCGGCGAAACCCGCGAAAATGACCGCATCGAAAAAAGCGGCAGAATCGGCAACCATCGCCAGATCAATGCGCGCCGCCTCAACAGAAAAACCGGCAGAATCGGCAACCCCTGCGACTGCTTCACGCACGCGAGCCGCTCCTGCTCGCGTCGCGGTGTCAGTTGCGGGCAAATCCCGTAACGTCGCGACCTCAAGTGCCCGTTCGCGTCGCCATGCGGAGGCGTCGCCTGTCGCGCCCCCGGCCCGCGCGAAATCAACCGCATCGCGTACCACGAAAAAACCGGCAGAATCGGCAACCGCTCCCGTGCCGCATGGTGCGACGCTCCGCGGCGCAACCAAGGCAGCCGTTCCCAAAGAAAACGCGACGTCAACGCCTGCCCAAGCGCTGACAGCACCTGCCAGCCGCCGGACAAAATCACCAAAAACGGCAAAAACGGCAACCGCCACCTCTCCAGCCCCCGCACCGAAACAACTCGCGCCCCGCGGAACGCCAACGCGGGAGAGTGGCAAGCTGGGAGCGCGACACAACGCCAGGAGTGAGGCTCTACCACCGGCAAAAACGGCAACCGCCACCGCTCCATCCGGCCGGAAACCCGCACGAGCGGTATCGTCAATAGCGGCAGAATCGGCAACCGCCATGCGCCGCCCGCGCTCTTCCGCACCTGCTGTTGCCGCCACATCCAAGCCCCATTCTCCGGCAGAATCGGCAACTGTATGTGCGCCGAAGCCGGCGGCTAGGATTAGCGCAACGGCACCAATCTCGTCGAAGCGCACGCCAAAAGCGGCAGAATCGGCAACTACCTCGCCGCCTACTCTGGCAGGACTCTCCGCCCAGCTCCGAAAATCGGCAAAAACGGCAACCGCGACGCCAGCGTCAGCCTCTTCGCCCGCCCAGCCTACCCTCTGGGCCGACGTGCCCGCGCCCGACCGTCCCGACCGCAAGCGGCGCCGCAGCGCCTGAACCCGCCCGCCTGCTCGATTCCGCTTCTTGTCGCGGAGCGCCCAGAGCGGCTCGCGTTGGGAGAGCGTGCGCGGACGGTTCTGCGGTAGGATATATACCTGGGAGGCACACCGCCCCCGCATATCACACCAATGGGGAGCACCTCCGTGATAGAGCGCTACACCCGCCCCGAGATGGCCCTCGTCTGGTCCGACGAGCACAAGCTTGATACCTGGCTACGAGTCGAAATCCTGGTCTGCGAAGGGTGGGCACGTGAAGGCGCCATCTCCCAAGACGACCTGGCGAAGATTCGTACGGCCACATACGACCTCGCCCGCGCCCGTGAGCTAGAGGCTGAAATCCACCACGACGTCATCGCCTTCCTCCGCTCCGTCCAGGAAAAACTCGGTCCCGAAGGCCGCTTCCTTCATCTCGGCCTCACCTCCTCAGACATGCTGGATACCGCCCTGGCCGCTCAGCTCGTCGAAGCCGGCGCCCTTCTTCGCGCCGCGCTGGACACGCTGCACGATACCGTCGTTCAGGCTGCCATCCGCTACCGGCACACCCTCACCGTCGGGCGTACCCACGGCATCCATGCCGAGCCGACGACCTTCGGATTCAAGCTCGCCGTCTGGGTAGACGAGCTACGCCGCGCCCGCGCCCGTCTCAACGCTGCTATAGACGATATCGCCGTCGGTGCTATCTCTGGCGCCGTCGGCACCCATGCCACTGTCCCACCCAGCATCGAAGAATTCGTCTGCGACCAGCTTGGCCTGCGTCCGGCGCCCGTCTCCACCCAGATCATTCAGCGCGACCGTCACGCCCACTTCATCACCACCCTCGCGCTCATCGGCTCCTCCCTCGATAAGATGGCGCTTGAGCTTCGCCACCTCCAGCGCACCGAGCTCAGCGAAGCCTTCGAGCCATTCGGGGCCAACCAGCAAGGCTCCTCCGCAATGCCCCACAAGCGCAACCCAGAAAAAGCCGAGCGCGTCTGTGGGCTTGCCCGCGTCCTGCGCGGCTACGCCGTGCCCGCCCTCGAAGACGTCGCCCTCTGGCATGAGCGCGACATCAGCCACTCCTCTGCCGAGCGTATGATTCTTCCCGACTCGACCGCCACACTGCATTACATGCTATGGCTCTTCAACGAGATCATGTCCGGCCTCGAAGTGGATGAGGCCCGCATGCGGGCCAACCTTGACCTCACGCGCGGCCTCATCTACTCCTCACGCATCCTGCTCGCGCTTGTAGACAAAGGCCTCGACCGCCAGACCGCCTACAAACTCGTCCAACGCAACGCCCAGAAAGTCTGGCGCAATGATGATGCGGGCGCTGGCCTCCTCGCCATGCTCAAATCCGACCCCGCCGTCATGGCCCACCTCACCCCTCAGGAGCTCGACGCCATCGCCGACCCGCGCGCCTATCTCACCTACATAGACACCGCATTCACCCGCCTCAAGCTCCTGTAAGCGCACCTCTGGTCGTCGGGGAAGGAGGAGAAGGTGAGGTTCTACTCCTCCTCCCCAAGAATTGTCTGGCGCAGCGCCGCCTCGCCCGCCTCCGTCACCAGCGCGAAGATGCGGTCTTCCGGCTGCACTATGGTATCGCCCGAGGGCGTGATGTTCTCCCCGCCTCGTACCACAAGCGCGACATTGGCCGACGAAGGTAAGTTCATCGTCCGCAGCTCCCGTCCCGCCGCCGGCGAATCGGGCGGAATCGTCAGCTCCACCAAACTCAGCCCAGCCTTGGTCAGCGTCATCAATGGCACCAGATTGTGATGGGGAATCTCCGCCTCGATGATGTGCTGAATGGACCGCGTCGGGCTGACGGTCACGTCAATGCCCAGCTTGCTGAACAGATCATCGTTGCGCGGATTATTCACACGAGCGACGGTCCGATTCACATGAAAGCGCGCCTTGGCAACCTGGCAAATCACGAGATTATCCTCGTCCTCACCCGTCACCGCGATCACCAGATCGGCGCGGTCGCAGCCGACCTCGGCCAACACCCGTGCCTCGCATGCATCGCCCTTGAAAACCACCGGACCGAGCTCCTCGGTCAGTTGCCGGACGCGCCGGCCATCCTTCTCCAGCAGCAGCACCTCATGGCCCTGTTGCAGTAAGCCCTTGGCAAGATAGTAGCCGACCTGGCCGCCCCCGCCGATCAGAATGTACATACGTCGTCTCGAATCCTCTCTCCCTCGCTAGTTCGACCCCGCCCGGCTGGGGTCCATTCGCGTCAGTGGCACGCTTGTCCCTTGAGCGAGTGAGTGGGTCGGCGAGGTCTGCCGGGTTACCGGATTCAATAGGGCGTCACGGAATAGTTTGGCGCCGACAATGGTGGGACAGATGCTGTCCAGCCCCATCGCATTATATGTTTCCTGCCGGATAGGGTCATAGATGCGGCACATCACCTTCGGCACTCCAAAGGTGTGCTGTGCGATCTGCGACGCGAGAATGTTGCGATTATCGCCGTTGGTCACGGCAACGAATGCGTCCGCGCTGGGCAATCCCGCCCGCCGCAGCACATCCTCATCAGTGCCGTCGCCAATTACGGTCTTCTCTTGTGGAAAATCCTGGCCCAACCGGCTGAACGCATCACCGTTTTGATCAATGATCGTCACATCGTGATTCTCAGCGATCAACAATTGCGCCAACGTGGCGCCAACGCGCCCGCAGCCCAGGATAACGAGTTTCATGGGATCCTCTCCTCCGGAAATACCGGAGATGCCGAGATACTCATGTATGTCGGCACATCAATCGGTGTCAACGAGCGACACCTGCGCAATTATACGTTGCCATGCAAAGTATCCGCCACTGATGCTAATACGCCTTAGCGAAGATCGCCCATGCGTCCGCGGGTCGTCCACAGCGCACGCACAGCCCCGACCCTTCAGGGTGTTCCAGCGGCAGACAGCGAATCGTCGCCTGTGTGTCGTCTTTAATGACCGCCTCGCAGTCGCCGTCGCCGCACCACCATGCCTCGATGAAGCCCAACCGCTGCTTGTCCGCCATGATCTCACGGAACTCGTCATAGCTGGTCACCTGATAGGTACGGCTCTTGCGGAAGGCCAGCGCGGAGTCGAATAGCGTCTGGTGGATCTCGCCCAACAGTTCTGGCACCCGTTGTGCCACCGCGTCTTTGCTCACTGACTCCTTCGCGGCGCGATTGGTACGAGGCACCAGCACCACTTGACCGTTCTGAGCGTCGCGCGGGCCAATCTCGATGCGTATCGGCACGCCCTTCAGCTCCCAGTCGTTGTACTTGAAGCCAGGCCGCTCCTCGCGCCAGTCCGCCCGCACGCGCACTCCGGCCCCTCGCAGCGCCCGCTCGACCTCCTCGACCAACTCCGCCACCTTCTCGCGCTCCGCTTCTTTGCGCCAGATTGGCACAATCATCGCCTGAATCGGCGCCACGCGCGGTGGCATGCGCAGTCCGGACTCGTCGCCGTGGACCATGATGAGACCACCAACCATCCGCGTGCTCGATCCCCAGCTCGTCGTCCAGGCATGCTTGACATCGCCGTCGGCATCCTGAAACTTGATGTCGAAGCTATGCGCGAAGTTCTGCCCCAGATTGTGCGACGTGGCCGATTGCAAAGCCTTCCCATCACCCATCATGGCCTCGATGGTATATGTTCGCAGCGCACCGGGGAACTTCTGGCTCTCGGTTTTTAGGCCAGGAATGCCCGGAATCGCAAGCTCCCGTAAGAAGAAGTCAAGGTACACATCAGTGAGGATCAGCAGCGTCTCACGCTCGGCGTCTTCCTCCGTCCGGTGGACGGTGTGCCCTTCCTGCCACAGGAATTCCGTGGTGCGCAGGAACGGGCGTGTTCGCTTCTCCCACCGCACGACGTTGCACCATTGATTGAGCAGCAGTGGCAGATCGCGGTAGCTCTGCACCCACTTGGCATACATATGCCCAATGAGCGTCTCCGAGGTTGGACGCACCACGAGCGGCTCAGTCAGCTCCTCGCCGCCGGCCCGCGTCACCACAGCAACCTCCGGCGCGAACCCCTCGACATGCTCTGCCTCACGCTCCAGAAAACTGCTGGGAATGAACAGTGGAAAGTAGGCGTTTTCATGCCCCGTCGCCTTAATGCGATCGTCCATCGCGCGCTGCATGTTCTCCCAGAGCGCATAGCCATACGGCTTGATCGTCATACATCCGCGCACCGGCGACTCGTCGGCGAGGCCCGCCTTATAGACGAGATTGAGATACCACTGCGCGAAGTCGTCTTTGTCTACCAGATCTTCTACAAACTTGGCGTCACTCATGTTTTCTCCTATAGCAGCGTATGGGCCATCATCGGCGGCGCACCCCAGCGAGCTGTTACCTGCGCTCGCGTCTTTCGGCATGGCCACACCAGCGCACGAAACAGCAAAAAGCCCGCCCCCGAGCATCTCGCTCTGAGGGCGGGCGACTTTCTCCCGCGTTACCACCTCGCTTGGATGCGCGCCCATACGCGCATCCTCTCTGCCCGCCCCGGCAGCCGCTTTACGATCGGCGCTGGCCGGTTTGGCGTCCTGTGATAACGGTGGACATCCGTCGAGCTTCGGCCTCTGGGTTCAGGAGAGGGTTCGCTCGCGGCTCACGGGTCGGTTTCGACGGAGTTCCACGCCGGCTCTCACCTGCCCGGCTCGCTGCATGTGGGGTGCTCGCGTCTACTTGTCCCGGTCTGCGGTTTGTTCGAGTTGTGGGGATACTGAATATCCCACCGCCGTCAGTGTAGCGCACGCTCTAGCCATGCGTCAAGCGAGCTCAGCCGAGATGGGCGTTCACGGTGATCGCCACGTTATTGCGTAGCGCATTCGAGACGGGGCAGCTTTGCTCCGCCTGGCGCGCGGCAGCCTCGAATCCAGCCTCATCCAATCCGGGTACGGTTCCGGTGACGTCGAGCGTCACACTGCCGATCTTGACGCCGGTATCGGTGCGGTCCAGCGTGCAAACCGCATTGACATGGAGCTGCTGTGGGGGCGTTCCCGCCCTGGAGAGCGTGTTTGAAAAAGCCATAGCGTAACAGGCGGCATGAGCGGCAGCGATCAGCTCCTCCGGGCTGGTCTTGCCATCGGAGCGTTCAGTTCTGGATGCCCATGTGACGGCAAGCTGGCTTAGTGCGCCGCTGCCGGAGTTGATAATGCCCTGTCCTTCCGTGAGATTGCCCTGCCAGGTTGCGTCCGCGCGCCGCTCGGCGAGTGCCATGGGAATACCTCCAGTGTTGGGGCGCCACCGATACGGCGCGCCTGATTTTGGTCTACGGAATCTCTGTTCGCCGCAGAGACTGTGCCGAATCTTCAAGCGAGCGGATGCGTTCGATTTGCCGGAGATTCCATTCGTCGTCAGAGTATGGCGTGGAGAACCATGCATCGAGGATTTCTCTGGCGACGGCCTCTGGTGTCGCGCGAAGGCTCAGTGCAAGCACATTGGCGTGATTCCAGACACGTGCGCCACGTGCGGTCTCGGCGTCGTGGCAGAGGGCGGCACGAATACGCGGCACTTTATTGGCGGCAATCGTGGCGCCGGTGCCGGTCCAGCAACAGACAATGCCTTCGTCGGCCTGCCCAGACGCAACGGCGCGAGCAACATCACCACAGACCACCGGCCAGTCGCTCGCCGCGGAATCCGTGGCGAGCGGTCCAAAGAGCAGCGCCTCATGTCCGCGACGCCGCAACTCCTCCACCAGCACCTCAGTGAGATGGGTGCGCTCGTCGCTCCCGATGGCGATCTTCATGCGGCGCGCTCCTGTTCAGGCTGAAACGGCAGCGGAATGAGTGGTCAGCGCGAGCTGAGTGACGGCAGGCGTGCCCTCCTTCAGGACCAGGGCGAGCTTCGATCTGTCGGCCAGCACGCGAATATCGGCCAGCGGGTCGCCGTCCACGAGCAACAGGTCCGCGAGTTTGCCGGGAGCGAGGGTGCCAACCCGTTCGTCCAGGCGGAGAAGCTGAGCAGCGGATAGCGTGGAGGCGACGATGGACTGCATCGGGGTCATCCCGCCGTGCTCGACCATGAAAGCCAGCTCGCGCGCGTTGCGGCCATGCGGCCCAACGCCGGAATCGGTGCCCATAGCAATCTTGACACCAGCGGAGACGGCGCGGCGGAAACTTTCGCGGTGCGCCATCATGACCTGACGGCTCTTCTCGATTGCATAGTCGGGAATCCTGCCAGGATGAGCCTCAGCCTCGTCCAGAACGTCCTGCGGGGCGACGAGGGTGGGTACGAGATAGACGCCGCGATCCAGCATCATCTGAATAGCTTCGTCATCCAGGTAGATGCCATGCTCGATGCTGGCAATTCCGGCCTCAATGGCGTTCTTGATGCCGCGATTGCTCTGTGCGTGTGCCATACAGCGCTTTTCCTGAGCGCCAGCTTCATAGACGGCAACTGCAATCTCCTCGATGGTGAACTGAGCGGAGTGAGGCGAATCGCTGGCAGAGAGAACTCCACCACTGGTGCAGAGCTTGATCCAGTCGGCGCCGGCACGCAGGACTTCGCGTACCTTGTGGCGCATGTCCTCGACTCCATCCACCACACCGGTAGGTACATCGTGCCCGATAGCCCGACCAGCGGGAAAGCGACTGAGGTCCGCGAAGCAGCACGGGAGGAAGCCGTCGCCGTGGCCACCGGTCTGGGAGAGAAGGCTGACGGCAACGAGCATGCGCGGGCCGGGAAAGAGCCCTTGCTCGATGGCGTGCTTGACGCCCGCCGGGGTGAGGCCCGCGTCGCGAACGGTGGTGATGCCGGCCTCCAGCGTGGCTCGCGCATTGGGGACGGCATGCAGCAGCGAGAGCGATGGAGAAGTCATGAAGGAGCGCAGGAGATCGTAGCCCCACTGTCCGGCTAGATGGACGTGGCAATCTATGAGGCCAGGTAGCAGCGTTCTCCCGCCCGCTTCGATGACCGTAGCGCCGGTTGGAATCGTCACATTCGAGCGCTGGCCGGCGGCAAGGATGCGCTTGCCCTCAAAGACAAGCGTGGCATCTTCGATGGGATCGGCGCCGGTGCCGTCTATGAGCCGGGCGCCCGTAATGGCGACCGGGCCATTCCAGGCGGGATGCGGGCTGGTCATGTGCTACCTCCAAATGTCGCGGCCCCCACGAAGGGACCGCATCTCTTCCACTACTGCGCGCCGCGAGCGGGAGGCGGTTGCCGATTCTGCCGGAAAATGGAACCTCATTCCCAGCTCCTCTCCCGCGAGGGGAGGGCGGTTGCCGATTCTGCCGGAATTTCAGTTTTTCCTTCTATTCGCTGCCACTGGAACATGGTGCATGCCGGTTGCCGATTCTGCCGCGATGGTGAGCTTCACGTTCCTCACACGATAGAGCAAGGGCCACAGATGGGCGCGACAGGCCATGTCCTTCACTCCGCGGACGGGGAAGGATCATTGCCGAGGGCCGCTGTGTGTACAGTGTAGCATGTGTAAACGCGGCGTGCGGGCGGGAATTCCGGCCAGCCACCGGCAGATACCGTCACGAAACGCGAGCGCCACCCTGGCAGGGCAGCTACGCCAGCCAGTAGACCATGAAGTCTTCGTCGAGGTAGCGGTCGCCGTCTTTCATGGCGTGGCGCTCGGTGCCAAAGATTTCGAAGCCAGCGGAGAGATAGAGGTTGCGCGCGGCGGTGTTGTCGCTCACGACGGAGAGTGTGATCTGCTCCAAGCCAGCCAGCTCGCGTCCGCGGGCGATGACGTCTATGAGCAAAGCGCGGGCAAGTCCTTTGCCGCGCGCTTCAGGGGCGACGTACATGCTCGTGATGCTGCCCTTGTGACGAAATTTGCGCATCGTGTCGCGGGTGAAGGCAATGATACCAGCGAGGGTGTCGCCCTCGAATGCACCAAGCAGGTACGCTTCAGGGGTGGCATTGCGCAGGCGCTCAGTCACCTGTGCCATAGGGCGGTTGACCCACTCGTCATAGGTGGCGCCGAATGGATCAGGATCTTCTTTCAGGGAGCGCAGCCGCAGCGCCTGGTATGTTTCGGCGTCGGGTTCGGTGAGTACGCGAATAGTCACGATGGCTCCTCCTCCAGAAAAATACCGATGGATTAGCGGTCAGCCAGAATCATATCATAGACCGTGCGGCAGCCAATCCAGAACGAATGGTCAGTGCCATCAGGTTTGGAGCCTGTTATGGACTCGACATCGAACGCGGTAGCGTGCCGTAGAATTGGGGGTGAGAACCGGCATGAAACGTCCGTGGGTACGTGGACTCGCCCACTGGCTCGCGTGCTATGGTTCGCGCAGGAGCAACCTTGCCGTGGTGTCGGCGAGCCATTCCTGGTAGCGCTGTGGCGTCCAGCATCGTTCTCGTACTAAGAGTCGGTAGACCCCTGAACTACTTAAGGCCCAGTGAATATCCGTCGCCGCTTCGACGGTGAGCGCTGGTTTCAGCGCCCCTTTCTGCGCGAGCACTTCCATCAGCTCACCCTGGCGGGCCAGTTGTTGCTGATGGCTCTGTCGCCAGACAGCCGCCAGATCAGGATCGCCACTGCCTGCCTGCCAGAGCAGATCCCCAATGTCGCTATCGCGCTCATGGATGGAGCGGATGACCCGCGCTGCAAGCCGAAGCTGCTGCCACGGATCCTGCTCCGCAAAAGCAGCGCCCGCCAAAGAGCGAATATCTTCATCCGCCCCGGCGGACTTGACCAACGCGGACAGAATCGCCGCCTTTGAGCCGAAGACCGCGTAGAGCGTCGGGACCGACACCTCCGCCTCCCGCGCGATGGCCTGCAAGGTCGTCGCCTGGTAGCCTTGTTCCGCGAAGAGCTTGCGGGCGGCGTGTACGATCGCGGTGCGCGTGGCCTCAGCCTGCTGTTGACGGCGCGGCGAGTGATATTTGCGGCTGGCATGATCGCTCATGCTCTTGACTATAGCACAATAATAACTATACTATCAAATATTGAATATAGCTGCATATGCCGAAAGGCGGCGGAGGACCAGCATGGGAATCGCCGAAGATCGTTTCGCGGCGGCGCAAGCGCGGGTATTTGAGGAGACCGGCACACACGCCACGTCAAGCTTCCTGACCATTGACACTCAAGAACCCGCCACGCGCATTGGGCGTGTCCATGTCTTGAAGGTGGGCAAAGAGGGTGCGCCACCAGTCCTGCTGATCCATGGCGGAAACAGCGTCGCGGCGGGCTGGATGCCGCTGCTCAAACTCCTCCAGCATGATTTCCAGCTCTATGCGCCCGACCGGCCCGGATGTGGCTTCTCGGACAAACTGGACTACCGTGGTGTGCCGTTCCGCGAGCATGCGGTCGCCTTTATCAGCCAGGTGATGGATGGGTTGGGTTTGCCGCGAGTGAATCTTATCGGAAACTCAATGGGAGGCTACTGGGCGCTGCTCTTTGCGCTGGCGCATCCCGAGCGCGTGGAACGCGTGGCCCTGGTAGGTGAGCCGGCTGGCAGCTCGGCACGCCCCTCATTCACGCATCGTCTCCTAAGCACGCCAGGGATCAACCGGCTACTCTACATGACAGCGCTCAAGCCACGACGAGCAAAGGCGCGGCAACACCTGCGGATGGTGGTGGCGCATCCAGAGCGGCTTTCAGAGGCCTTCCTGGATATGGCGCATGCGGGAGCGATTCTGCCGGGCGCTCAGCGTGCCTGGTTGAGTATGCTCGAGCAGACCAGGTCTCCTGGGAGAGCTCCTCGGCTCATGTATGCGCTTCGGCCTGAGCTATCGGGGATCCAGTGTCCTGTGCTCTTGCTCTGGGGCGATCGTGACTTTTGCTCACCAGTCTGGGGCCAGGAATTGTGCCAGTTCATTCCTCAGGCACGCCTGGAGATCATCCCCGATGCAGGACATATGGCATGGCTAGATGCGCCGCAAGCGGTGGCAAGCCAGTTAGCCCAGTTCTTGGGCGCGCCTCTGAGCGGCGCCTCCGCCGCGCCTGGGGAAGAGAGTGTCCGCGCATAGGCTTGGTGCAGGTGATGTGTTGGTACCATGCCGCCGAGCTTGACAGGTATCTGCTCTAACAGCCTGTTAGGGACTTGCGATGCAATGCAGCAGCTGCGCGAGCATCAGGCAGGCGAAGATGACGAAGTGGCGCAGGTCCTCGACCAGCGTCTCGAAGCAGCCCGCGGCCAGCCACCGGCGCGTCTGCTGATAGACGACCGGCCAGCGCACATCCACGCTGGCCGGCTCGTTCGGTCTGGCTACGGCGAACTCACCATACTCCGCCAATATATTGCTGGCCGTTAATGGTTACGGGCGGGGGTGCACCATTGTTCTTGGCGACTTTATCAATGAGGCTGATCTGGCAGGGCGGGCCGTAGCTCCAACCACCTGTACTCAGCACCTGGACGCAGGGGATGGATGTGCCATTTTCACCGATGTTGCTCGGCGGCATCGGTCCATTCAGGAACCAGTCGGTGGTACATACACTATTCGAGCAATACTTCGCCTGATGGACGCCATTCGGTACCGGGAATGGTCGCTTGGCCAGATTCTGCGACTCTTCGGCGTAGAGCATGCTCTGGTAGAAGATCGGCGCAGCGCCGGTGACGCCGTCAATTCCGTACATCGGCGTGTCGTTGTTGTTGCCTACCCAGACCGCCGCCGTGTAGTCCATCGTGTAGCCGACCGTCCAGTCATCCTTGAAGTCCTGGCCTGTGCCAGTCTTGGCGGCAGTGGGCCAGGCGTGGCTCGATAGGAAGTGATTCGCAAAGATAGCTCCACACTCGGCAGTAGCACCGCCCGCGCCTTCAGTCGTGCCGTAACGGTACACTCCCGGACCGTGATATTCATCGAGATACAGCGGGGCGCACGGGCCGAAGTCGCCAGCTCGCGAGGCGTTGTCGCTCAGGATGCTGGTCATCATGAAAGCAATGCGCGGATCCATCACCTGCACCGGTTGCGGTGGGGCATATT
Source organism: Ktedonobacterales bacterium (assembly GCA_035310125.1). Taxonomy (GTDB): domain Bacteria; phylum Chloroflexota; class Ktedonobacteria; order Ktedonobacterales; family JADMIN01; genus DATGEP01. Next base: position 34,634 of record DATGEP010000161.1, on the reverse strand, counting down.
TGAAGAGCACGTTACCCGCGCTGTCGGTGATCGAGTCAATGGCGTACAGTGGTATGAATTGCCCATAGTTGGCGAAGACCGTATAGGCTTGCGCCATCTCGAACGGCGTCACCTGGATCGCGCCAAGCACGGAAGAAAGCCCCCAGGTTCCGACGGTCTTCGTCATGCCCATGCGCGCGACCTGTGTCTTTACGTTATCTACGCCGGCATACTGCATCGCCTTGATCGCCGGGACGTTGAGTGACCAGTCGAGAGCCGTCCGCGCCGTCACCTCGGCATTCATGTGCGTGGTGTCATAATCGAGCGGCTTATACTGCGTCCCAGATCCGGCGTCCCAAAAGATGGTAGGGATATCGCCGATGGTTATAGCTGGGAACCAGCCCTTTTCCATGGCTGTCGCGTAGACGAATGGCTTGAAGGATGAGCCTGGGCCACGGTACCCGTCGGAAACAACGTCGAACTTGCCGTTGATCTTGGTGCTGTAGTAGTCAATGCTGCCAACATACACCTTGATGGCGCCGGTGTGCTGGTCAGCTATGATCTCGGCGGCATTCGACACATTACTATTGCGAATGAGACCACAGCAGTAGCCTGTCTGGTCATTGCCATACAGGTGGTCCCGCATCGCCTGTTGAGCCTGATTCTGTAAGCTCATGTCGAGCGTGGTGTAGATGTTGAGGCCGGAGCGGTCGAGCTGGTGGAGCTGGCCGGTGTCAATCATCTGCTGGATCTGGTTGATGACGTAGTAGACGAAGTGCGGCGCGAGGTTCTGCTCGGTCGTGGTGTGGTGGTAGAAGTGCGGCTGCAGCGATTCCTGCCAGGCGGCGTTGGCCTGGGCTGAAGTAATGTAGCCGTACTGCACCATAGCCTTGAGCACGTCGCCCTGACGATGGTGCCCGGATTCTGGGTGCAGCAAAGGATCATTCAGGTTCGGATTTTGGGGGATGCCTGCGAGCATCGAAGCCTGCGCCAGATCAAGGTGCTGCGCGGCGGTCTCGCCCGTGGCGAGATCGTCTTTGTAGCCAAAGTATTCCTGGGCGGCGGCGTCAATTCCGTAGGCGGTGGGGCTGTACGGGATGGAGTCGAGGTACATTTGCATAATCTGGCTCTTACTATAGGTGCCAGATTCGGTGATGCCAATGGACAAAATGGCCTCGTTCAGCTTGCGCTGAAAATTCACGTTGCCGCCAAGGATCTGCTCTTTGATAAGCTGCTGCGTGATCGTGCTGCCACCCTGACTGATCTTATGCGTTTTCAGGTCGTCGGAAGCGGCGCGAACGATCGAGGTGAAATCAACCCCGTTGTTGACCCAAAAATCGTGGTCCTCGATGGCAACCGTAGCATTGACCACATCCACAGGAATCTGCGCGAGCGCGATGCTGTGCTGCGCGCCATCCTGATTGAATTGGTACAGCAGCACCCCTTTATCGTCGAAAATGCGCACACTGTCCTTGGCGGCGATACCGCGCTGCAAACCATGGAGCAGGTTCACCTCGGAATTGTAGTAGGAGGCGGCGGCAGCGGCGGAGCCCCCAACGATCGAAAAGATGACGAGACCCATCGCGATAACGGTTATCCAGGCGGCGCGGGTGAGCGATCGAGACCGGTGGGCCTGGCGAGCGCGCGACGTGCGGCGGACGTAGAGCGTATAGCGGCGGCGGCGGCGGCTCCAGCGACGCTCCACGGCACGCGTGCGCGGGTCCCGGAGTGGAACCGACGGCGGGGCAAACGCGGGCCAGTCCGCGATGGGTTCGTCTTCCGACTGCGCGGGCGCCGGCCTGGCGCCGTTCAATGCGGCAGACGGACCGATTGGTAGCGTATCGTCAGGCTCCGCCACAGATCCTGAGTCTACGCTGTCTGATGATATGCTTGCGTCTACGCCGTCCGCGTCATAGCTTTCGACGGGCGGGGTGGCAGGCATTTCCGCCACCTGCCCGACCGCGGGCTGCGCACGTGTGGGCACGTCTACAATGTCCGGCGACTCGGCGATCCCTGCGCCGGCTGGCGGGGTATCGGCATCAGCCTCGGATGGAGGCGCACCAATGGTGGTCCCCTCGGATTCCGGCGAGGCGGATTCACCCTGCTCAGGTTGTTCACGCTCGGCGTAGTCTTCCGCGTCGTTCCCGCTTGGGAATGGAGTATTTCCTGTGGTATCCACGAATGCTGCCTCCAGCCGACATGCCAAATCTGTGCGTCCAGGCGCAACGGTGCGTACGCGTGTCGAAATAATACCTTGTGCCAGCCACCCTGCGATCAAAGAAAGGGACGCGGGTGGCGCCTTCCACTGCGATAAGACGTGCGAGCGATGGCGAAAGTTTCGTGCAAGCGACCTGCCGTTGAAGGAACTCTCATATGAGAATGCCTTGAACCAAGCAGCGCCAGTCTACTGCCTCGGCAGCATATCATGACGAAGGCACGAATGCCGCTCGCTACGCCAGGAGTACTATTGGCGCCGGCTCACGAATTCGCGAGCACCGCATGTATTCATAAACGAACGAGACACCACGTGCGGACGCTCGCGGCCCTCAATGGCTGGTACACGAGACGGGATGCGGGCTGAAGCCCTGGTGATGCTCTCACCATTCCGTCAAACGCGGTATCAGATGGGAACGAACCGAATCTCGCCGTACCGCCGCAAACTCATCCCGACGACCACCGCCCCAATGGCCTCCGCGAGCGCCTGTGGTCTCGTTTCGCAGTAGTGAGCATGGGCAGCGATGGGGGAGAATATGGGGCAGCACGCGGGAAGGAGGTGCCGTTCGTTATACTTGTAAGCATGGGCGAGACTTTACCACTTTGATTGAGCCGAGTGGAGAAAGCACAACGGCAGCATATTGCGGTTGCGCAGGTGTCTGGCTACAATCGAGTGTGTGTAATAGTCTTGAGCTTAATATGGGTCGTTATGAGGTCGTTATACGGCGCCCGATGGCTTGGAGGTTTGGCGTTGGACGTGCTGGTATCCGGGGGAGCGGGATTCGTCGGCTCTCACTTATGCGCGCAGTTACTCAATATGGGGCATCGCGTGCACTGTGTAGACAATCTGGTGACGGGGGCTGAACGGAATATCGCGCCACTGCGTGCCACAAACGGTTTTACCTTCCATCTTCACGACGTAGTAGAGCCATTGGATCTACCTGTGGACGCGATCTTCCACCTGGCAAGTCCCGCGAGCCCGGTAGGGTACTGGGAGCATCCCTTCGAGACGATTCGCGTCAATAGCGAAGGGACGATGCGAATGCTAGAGCTGGCGCAGCGCAAGAATGCGATGTTTCTCATGGCTTCGACCTCCGAGGCATACGGCGACCCAGATGTGCATCCGCAGGTGGAGGAGTATCACGGCAACGTGAATCCGGTCGGACCGCGAGCGTGCTACGACGAGAGCAAACGCCTGGGCGAGACCATTACGGCGGAATTTCACCGGCAGTACGGCACCGACGCGCGCATCGTGCGCATCTTCAACACCTATGGGCCGAACAGTCAGCTCAATGATGGGCGCATGATCCCAAACTTCATCACTCAGGCACTGGCAAATGCGCCGATATCCATCCACGGGACTGGCGCACAAACGCGCAGCATTTGCTATGTGGACGATCTGGTGGACGGACTTCTACGAGCGATGTTCACAACAGGCACGGCGGGCGAGATATATAATCTCGGCAATCCCGAGGAACACACCGTGTTGGAGTGGGCACACCTCATCATGCGCCTCTGCGAGTCCACTTCCGCGATTGTCTTCGAGGAGAAGCGCGCGGACGATCCCGAGCGGCGCCGCCCGAACATCGAGAAAGCGGAGCGCGCGCTGGGATGGCACCCCAGAGTGAGTCCGGAGGCAGGTTTGCGGCGCACCATCGAATGGTTCCGCGCAGAGTTGGAGCAGGCGGCCTCGTGTCTTTCGCTGACCAGCAACTAGCAAGGATGGTTACCAACCGGGCGGCGCCGCGCTGGGTGCCGGTGGGGGGTGCGCTTGCCGTGTGCGCTGGCGTGCTCGTGCTGGCGCGCCCGGCGCTCGCTGGCTGGATCGTCTTCGGGGTGCTGGCGCTCACTGCCGGTGTGTTAGAGCCGCTCGCGCCATTGTTGTTGTTACCGTTCGCGGTCGCCTTTGGGTCGCTTGTCTCACTTGACGCGCACGGAATCCACGTGGGACCGACGGATGTGCTCGTGCTGGCGCTCGTGTTAGGTGTGCTCGCGCCCCGCCCCGCTCCTCCGTGGGGAGCCTCAGCAGACCGGCCATATTCCCCCGGCGATTGGGCGCTTTCCACATTGAAAGGGCGGCGCGCGCAACGTGCGCCAGGACTCGATAAGCCCGACTCGCCAGTATCTACGTCACATTCGCGGCAAAGAAAGGTGCTGGCATCGGCCGCAACCGCGGTGCGGCGGCTGTGGCATGAAAAGCGGCTGGCGGCATGGGTGTTTGTGGCGCTGGTGGCCTACCTCACAGTGGTATGCCTTTCGCTGGTCGTCGCCACGAGCCGAGCGGGAACGCTCAAGGAAATCGTGAAGTGGAGCGAGGTGCTGGCGGTGACGGCGGCGACGCTCTGGCTGGCGCGGCGGTCGGGGCGGCTCCGGCTGATCGCGTGGGCAATGATTGGGGCTGGTGTGGCACAGGCGCTGCTCGGCTACGCACAATGGGTGGTGGCGACCGGCGACCTCGGTCCCGGCGGCGCGAGCATCCGTGTCTTCGGGACGTTCGCCCAGCCAAACCCATTCGCCGGCTATCTGAATCTGTCGCTGCCGCTGGCGCTGGCTCTCGTGGTATTCGGCGACGACGCGCGGGAACGCTGGGTGGCCGGCGCCGCAAGCGTGCTGTTGCTCGGCGCGCAGGCGCTGGCAGACTCGCGCGGTGGGTTGTTGGGGCTCAGCGCGGCGGTGGTGACGCTGGCAGTGGTGGGTTGGCACCGGGAGCGGCTGGCGGGATGGACGTTGCTCATCGGAGTGCCAGCCGCGATAGTGGCCTGGGTCACGCATATCATTCCCGTTCGTATCGAAGATGCCGTGCTGCGACAGTTCCGGGTAAATGATGTCTTGCATAGCGGCCAGGTGACGCCGGCCAACTACTCGACGGCCGAGCGGCTGGCACACTGGGTGGCGGGGTTACGAATGTTCGCCGCGCATCCGATCTTGGGAGTAGGCGCTGGCAACTATAACGCCGCCTATGCGCGGTTCGCGGCGGCGGACTGGCCGGAACCGCTGGGACACGCTCACAACTATTACATCAACGTGGCGGCGGAAACGGGCGCGCTGGGATTGCTGACTTTCCTGGCATTCACTGTGGTGACGCTGTATCTCGGCTGGTGCGTGGCCCATACCGCGGTGCTCGCGCGAGCGCCAGCGCGTGCGCTGGCGCTCGGCCTTTTCGCGGTGTTGGTGGCGCTGACGATCCACAACCTAACAGACGATCTGTTCGTGCATGCTATAGAGCTGCAGGTAGCGCTGTGCATCGGTTGCCTCCTCGCGCTAAAGGTCCAGAAGCTGCCCACAGGGTAAGCAGTTGTGCTATGCTGATCTGGTTCGAGGTGGACCTCTCCCTCAGTCGCATCGTGTAAAGTTGGTTATCATCGCATGCGAGTGGCCTTCAACGCCCAATTCCTCCAGGAGCCTCACACAGGTACGGGGCGCTATGTTTACAATTTGTTGCAGTCGCTTGGCCGCGTGGACGGCATGACGGAATATCTGGTGCTGAGTCCGCGCGATCCACGCGAGACGCCAGATACGCCCTCGACGTTCAAGTGGGAGGTGGCGCCCGCTGGCCAGGTGAGTCGAGGCGGTGAGAACATCGAGAAGGTGTGGTGGGAGCAGCGAACGTTCCCACAGGCCGCAAAACGCGCCGATGCGACTATCATGCATGTGCCACACTTCGCCCCACCGCTGCGAACCTATGCCATCCCCACAATTGTGACCATTCACGATGTCATAAGTCTGCGGCTGCCGGCGTATCGTGCGTCGCCAGCGGTGCAGGCCTATACGCGGCTTGTGGCACGGGCGGCGAAGCGCGCGACGATGGTGGTGGCCGTCTCGGAGCACTGCAAGCGCGATATCATCGAGACGCTGGGACTGCCGGAGGAGCGGGTGCGAGTGATTCGCGAGGCGCCCGTCATGCAGTACCACCGGGTGACTGATCCCGATCGGCTGGCCGCGGTACGCGCGAAATACGGGTTGGGCGAACGATTTGTGCTGAATGTCGGTGGAGTGGATCAGCGCAAGAACATCGCCGGCCTCGTGGGTGCGTTTGCGGCGGTCTTTCACGAAATGGGCGATCCTTACCTTCAGCTCTTTATCGCCGGCGACCCGGAGCGGCTGGGGAGCAGCCCGCTCTTTCCCGATTGGCGCCCGCTAACGACGACGTTTGGCATTGCCGACAACGTGGTGTGCGCGCCCATTGATGAGGAAGACCTGCCAGTCGTCTACAGCGCGGCCACGTGTTTTGCCTTCGCATCAGTCTACGAAGGCTTCGGGCTGACGCCCCTTGAGGCGATGGCCTGCGGCGCCCCGGTGGTCTGCTCGGATCGCACGTCATTGCCAGAGGTGGTGGGTAGCGCGGGAATCCTGGTAAATCCTGAAGATCCGGACGCGTTTGGTGGAGCGATCAAGCGCGTGCTGACCTCGCAGAAGCTGCGCGAGGATCTTGGAGCCCGCGGACTGGCTCGCGTGAAGCTATTCGGGTGGGACCGCGTCGCGGTAGAGACCAGCGCGCTCTACGCTGAGGTGGCCGGGACGAGGAGAGAGTAGCCATGCGCGTCGCTGTCATCTCCAAGACATTCGTCTTCGACGCCGCGCAGCGCCAGCTCGAGCTTATCGCCAGCCAGCCGGGCATGGAGCTTACGCTGATTACGCCGCCAGAGTGGCATTCAGATGATGGGCGGGTGCTGCCGTTCGTGCGGCGCTTTACCACTGGATACACGGTGCGGGAGCTGCCGGTGCTCTTCAATGGACGCTACCACTTCTATGTGTATCGGGGGCTGCGACAGGTGTTGAGGGAGTTTGCGCCTGATCTGGTCCACATTGACGAGGAGCCCTACAACCCCGCCGCCGCTCAGGCGCAGCGCGCCGCAGAGAGGCTTGGCGCGCGGACGATCTTCATCGCGCTGCAGAACCTGCTGCGAAACTACCCGCCACCGTATTCGCTGCTGGAGCAATACAACTATCGGCATACCGCGCACATCGTAGCGTGCAATGATGCCGCCGGGAAGGTGCTGCGGCAGAAGGGCTACCGCGGGCCGCTCTCGGTTTTCCCCGTCTACGGCGTTGATCCGGCCCTGTATGTGCCGGAGTCGCGCGCTCAGCCGCGCGAGACATTCGTAGTCGGATATCTCGGTCGCCTCGTCATGTACAAAGGGCTCGGCGTTCTGATCGAGGCACTGGCGGGCCTGCCCGCGCGCTGCCAGCTGCGTCTGGTGGGCAGCGGCCCCGACGAAGCGGCGCTGCGCCGGCTTGCCCAGGAGCGCGGCGTGGCGGAGCGCGTGGAGTTCGCGCCAGCCGTGGCGACGACGGAGGTGCCGCGGGTGCTGGCCGGCATGGATGTCCTGGCGTTACCATCCCTGACCCAGCCGAATTGGATGGAGCAGTTCGGACGAGTGCTGATCGAGGCGATGGCATGCGGAGTGCCGGTGGTCGGTTCGGATTCGGGCGAGATTCCGCATGTTGTTGGCGACGCGGGCATTATCACGCCGGAGGGCAACGTGGACGCGCTGCGAGCGGCGCTGGCTCGCCTCTACGAAGATCCAGCGACATGGACGCGGCTGGCGCACGCGGGACGCGAGCGGGTGCTGGCGCAGTACACGCAAGAGCAGGTGGCACGCAAGATGGGAGCCGTATACCAGCAGGCAATGATGGTGCCGCAAGGAGTGGCCAATTGATCGTTCCGGCGAACGCACACATTGATTTGCAGCTGCACACGGTCTATAGCGATGGGCACTGGCAGCCACAAGAGTTGATGGACTACCTCGCGGCGCACTTGTTTCGCGTGGCGGCGGTGACCGATCACGACACGCTGGCGCACATTGAAGAGCTGCGCGCGATTGGGGCTGCACGGGGCGTGCACATCATCGCGGCCACAGAGATTACCACAAGCTGGCACGAGCGCCCGGCGCATCTGCTCTGCTACGCTCAGCGCTTTGTGGGCACGGCGCTGGCGGACGTGGCGCGAACGATCGAGCAGGGCCAGCGCGCCAATACGCGGGCGGTGTATGACGAGCTGGTGCGCCAGGGGCATACGTTCCCGCGCGCGAAGCAGACGCTGGCAGAGCAGGGTTCCCGCCGTAGCGTCGCTTCCTCTGATGCGGAGGCGGACTCGGACGGCCAGGTGACGCGCCCGATTGACAACGCGCGCCTACTTGTAGAGCATGGCTATATTGCTGACATTCGGCACGCGATGACGCGCATACGCGAGGCAGGCTACATGCAGGTGACAGCCCCGCTCGCGGAGGCCGTCGCTGCGGCGCATGCCAGCGGCGGAGTCGCGGTGCTGGCGCATCCGGGGCGTGGCGGTGGCGAGATCCAGCGCTACGACCCGGATCTGATCGAGGCAGTACTTGCCGAAGTGCCGCTAGACGGTATCGAGGTCTACTATCCCATGCACACCGCCGCGCAGGTAGCCGCGTACGAAGCGCTGACGCGGAAGCGCGGGCTACTCGTAAGCGCCGGCTCAGATTCACATGGGCCACGCCAGCGCTACCCCATCCCCTACGAGGCGCGGCAGTGCACCGCGCTGCTGGCACGGTGCGGTGTAGAGATACACGCCGAACCCTGAGCGCGGAACAGGCCGCATGGTATGCTGCGCGGCCTGTCTGTCGTCGTGTGAATTCAGGGTCCTACTCGTAACGCAGGACTTCAAGCGGGCGAACACGAGTGGCGCCCCAGGCAACACTGGCCGCGACGATCATGCAGACGACGGCGGTGCCGAAAACGACGCCGAGCACGAGTGGCGCCCCGAAGCCGAAGTCTGTCTTGAAGACGAGCTTGCCCAGCACCGTCAGCGCGAGCGTCACGAGCAGCATCGCCAGCACACCGCCGGTGAAGCCGACGATACCATTCTCCAGCAAAACCTCACTCAGTACGCTCCGGCTGGTGTAGCCGACACTTTTCAAGATGCCAAGCTCACGGCGCCGCTCTAGCATTGCCAGCGCCACCGCGTTGGCGATGATGATGATGCCCGCGATCATTGCCAGCGACGCAATGGCGGTGAGCATGATGATGAGGTTGTTCAGCAGTTGATTGATGAAGAGCGTAAGCTCCGCCAGGCTGAATGGCGTCACACCCGGCACGGCCTTCTGAATTTCGTTGAGCTGCTGCTGGGCGGTCTTCGGGTCCATCTTCAGCGAGTAGATGTAGACGACGTTGCCGTTGGTGAGCGTCGTGGGCACGCTATTGTCGGCAATCATCCCCGAAGCGCCGAGCGACGTGGATGTGTAGAGGCCCACCACCGTCAAGGTGACAGTCGCATTGGTAGCCGGGTTCGCAAGCACGATTGTATCACCCGGCTTGAGGTGGAGCGGCGCTAGTCCCGCTCGCGTGGGCATGATGATGTTGTCGGTGCCGGAGTCCGCTGCTCCCAGGTTGCGCCCCTGCGTGATCGTTACCTGCGGCAGGCTTTGATGCGAGAGATCAAAGCCCTCGACCTGGGTGAGATAGGATAGGGTCTCCTCGCGTCCTGTGCGCGAGGCGCCGCTTCCCGTAACCCCCTGAATGATCGTTCGTATGGGAGTGCCGTTGATGAGGACTGGTGTGACGCCCTGAGCCGCAGTGTTGATGAGCTCCCCATGCAGACCAGAGAGGCGCGCTAGCTCCTGATCCAGCGCGGGCTTGGCCTTGGCGCCCGCGAAAACATATGCGTTGTACTGCACGGCGCTGGAGAGGGCATTGTTGATCTTATCCTGGATGTTCTGACCAAGCGTCAGGATCAGACCAATGGCAAAGACACCGATGAAAAGCGCCACCAGGGTCGTGACGGTGCGCACTTTCTGCCGCCCGATGTTGCGCAGCGCCATCTTGATATTGGCTTTCCACGTGCGCGGCAGGAAGACAACCACCAGGCCGAGCAGCGAAATCGCCAGAAAGAGTGCGCCGAATGCGGGCACAAGGTACGTCATTGCCACGGAGACGAGTACGCCCCCGCCAATCAGCAGCAGATACCACCAACGCATACGCTCCAGCACAGGGAGCTTACTAATGAGAAAGACGACCAGCCCGAATACAAGGCTCAGCAGAAGCAAGAAGAGTCCCGCCCCGCCGACCGCGCCGATGGCAACGCCAAGATTTTGCAGGATGCTATAGGCGAGCGCGAAGAAGAGCAGCGCCAGCAGTCCAGATAGAACCAGTGAGAGTATCACACTGGTCGCACTCGTTCCCTCCGACACGTCGCGCAGGACAGCCTGCGGGCGCACCTGGCTTGCCTGCACAATGGGCATCAGTCCAAAAATCAGCGCTGTACAGAAGCCGATGGCGATACCGGAGCCAACTGTCACTGGATCAATGACCGACGGAAGCTGAATGAGAAACGCCCTTTCGACGAGTCCCTTCACCAGGAAGCTCACCCCAACCCCGGCAGCCGAGCCGATGATACCGCCAAACAAACCAATCAGCGCGGCTTCGAGTCCGAACAGGGCATACAGATCGCGCCTCCGGTAGCCCGTCGTCTTGAGCATGGCGATCTCGATACGGCGGCGGCGCAGCAGCACCTGCATGGTATTGATAATGCCGACGCCACCGATAAGGAGAGCCAGGAGACCGACGATCTGCAGGAAGTAGCGTATCTGCTGCACGTTATCCTGGTTGTTTTGCAGCGCGTCTTTTGTCGTCGTCACCGTGGCAAGGGGAAACTCGTTGCCAATATCGGTCTTGGCGGTCGCCGCGTTGGCATCCGTATCACCTGGCACGTTCACAAAGACACGGTTGAATGTCACAGGCAGGCCGGAGCTGCTTTGGACCGCGGAGAAATCGTCCAGAGAGACGAGCATCATGGGCTGGTTGAAGTAGCCCGCGGTTGCGATCACACCGCTAATGGTAGCGTGTATCGTGCGCCCGTCGTTCGAGCTGGAATCAATGACATCGCCGACCTTCGCGTTCAGCTGCGTCAGCAGGTCGGTGGTCACGACGACATTGTTGCTGCCGAGGACAGATTGCAAGGAGCCGCCGCTCGGTGTTTGGAAGATTGGCGACCCCGCGATGGGAAAGGTCGTGGGATTGATCGCCAGGAGCGTGTAATACTGGGTTGTGCCCGTAGCGTCTTCGGTCTGTGCGCTGAGCTCACTCACTGCGGCGTACCGCGATATCACGTCCTGCGCGCGCAACTTGTCAAACGAGGTGAGCTGCGCGGTGGTAAACGGCGTAAAGTCATTGCGCACCGAAACGTCGCCACCGTTGCCGTCACGGACATTGCTGGTCAGTGCACCATTTATCATGCCGCCGACGAGCTGAAGCGCGACGATGGCAAGTACCCCAACCGCGACGCAGAAGATTGCCAGCAGTGTGCGCTGACCGCCGCGCGCGAGTGATCGTGTGGCATACGACCAGTACATTCTGGTCTTCATGATTGGATGTCTCCTCTATTCGCTGACCGCGCTATTCGCCGGAGGCGATTTCTCCGTCCACGATATGTAGTGAACGCTCAGCGGCGGAGGCCACATTCGGATCATGCGTCGCAATGATGAAGGTGGTCCCAGTAGCCCGGCGCAGGTCGCGAATCATCTGCAAGACATTGTCACCATTCTTCTTGTCCAGGTTGCCAGTCGGCTCATCCATGATGACGATGGCGGGATTTGTCGCCAGCGCCCGCGCCACAGCGACACGCTGCTGCTCGCCGCCGGATAGCTGATTGGGACGATTGTCAAGACGGTGTCCAAGTCCGACAAGATCGAGCAGCTCTTTCGCCCGCTCGGATGGTCTACCGGGATGTTTGCCAACATAGAGGGGGACTTCGACATTTTCTTGCGCCGTGAGCGTGGGAATGAGATTGAACGCCTGGAACACCATGCCAATCTTCTGATTCCGGACGCCGGCCAGCTGCGCCTCGCTCATATTCGTGATATCCACACCATCCACCAGCACACGCCCGCTGGTTGGATTATCGAGGCCGGCAATAATGCCAAGCAAGGTGGACTTGCCGGAGCCTGAGGGGCCCATGATGGCGACAAACTCACCATGCTCGACGCGCAGGCTGATGCCTCTGAGAATCTCGATGCGCCCCCGCTGAAAGGGGAGAGATTTATAGATGTCTATCGCTTCCAGCGCCGCAGTGCCGGAAGCTGCCCTCTTGGTTGATATGCTGGTCGGCTCTGTCGTTTCCATGGCTACCTCCCCATGTTTTCTACGCCCTGCGAATATGTCGTAGTCACCCGTGCGATATGCTACCGCCTGGTGAGAAGCTCCGGCCAGTGCCGAAAGTCACGTTCGTTGGCGTCGTCTACTGCCGCGACGTGGCCACACTCATGGAGCACACGCTAGATAGTACGGAGCCGGCAACGTTCGGGTTGTGAGCGCAGCTCGTCCGCGCCCGTTTCGAGACTCGTCTGTGCGCGCGGAAGGGGAGGTGCTGGCATAAAGCTTGCTGAGTCCTCCGTCTGTGTGACAGTGTTGATTTCGTGCGAACGACACGGACCACCATTCAACAGTTGAGGAGGGAATACGGAATGAAGACCATGAAGGCGTTCATTTGGGGCAGTGCGATCGGCGCGGCGCTGGGGCTACTCTTTGCTCCGCAGCGCGGCGATATGACGCGAATGCAGCTTCAGGACCGCTGGAACGAATTTCAGGGCCAGGCGCAGTCCCGCCTTGGCAGCTTGCAAGGCACCGCTTCCGGCGTGATCGAAAGCGGACGGCAGGCGGTAAACAATACGTTGTCGCAGGCGCAGAGCGCTACCAACACGACGGCGAACAAAGCGCAAGACACACTCAGCACCACTCGGTAGCTGCTTGGTCCCAGAGAGCGAAAAAGGTCACGGCAAGCTCGCCACAAATGTGACGAGCTTGCCGTGACCTTATTCTTCTGTCACCAGTCTCTATCTTGTCCCCAGAGGCGCAGCCTACGCGTGTCGCGTTGTCGGATTCGCTGTGCCGTCCGCGCGTGACCCATGCCGCGCCCACCGGCGAGTGACCCCCATTCACCTCTGAGAAACTGGAGAGCCGCCGCGAGACGCTGGAATCACTCGGCAGCGCGCGATTGCGTGGCGTCGGTGCTCAGTGCTTGGCGAAGGGTACTCTCCACGTCAGAAAAGAAGGCTGCCACCGGCGCACGCGCGTCGGCTAGCGAGCCATCCACGACGAGCAAAAAGCAGGCGCGGCTAGTTTCCATCATCGCCTGCCAGGTGCTCACCGCCTGTGCATGGAGAAACCTCGTCGTGTAGTTCCCCAGGAGACACGCTTCGGAGGCACGGGCAACGAGACGCAGACTCACCAGATATGGCGGCCCGTCCATCTCGCTTTGCTCGGTTGAATGATAGGCGGCGGGCGCCTGTCGCAATTTCACGGGAATACCAAGCAGCATGTTGCCTATCGTGCGCACCTGCTCGTCCAGAAGGGACAACAGGCTTGTTGGCGCTTCGCCATTGACAGTGACATCCAGGTACCCCAGCGATATATGCTGGAGACGTCCGCTATTCCCGGCAGGTGCTGAAGCCGCATCGCGCAGCACTCCCGCGAACGACGCTGGCGGCACCGACGCAGCCGGCGCTCGTTCCGCGGGTGCGGTGCCAGCCGGCGCGAGCAGTGTCAGTACTCCATCGTGCAGCGCTGGCTGCCACTCTGACACAATCCGTAACGGGTCGGGCTGCGTTCGTAACGCGCGTGCCCGCGCCTTGTAGTTTTCCACCGCTGGCTGGCCCGCGAACTGGATCCCATGCAGGTAGCCATAGAGCGCCATGCTCAGCTGCCAGCCCAAGAAACTGGCAGCCAGGGCAGCCAAGCGATCATGTGGTTTCGTACTCGCAAGGAATGGCTGAGCGAGGACAAAGCGCCGCTCTGACGCCGCTGGAGGCTGGTATACGGGATCGGTCACGACGTGGACCTGTAGCATACCATCTGAATGATAACCATGAGCCGCGGCGTTCAGCGTCTGGTCGTCAAAGACGACGACGCCCTTGCCGCCTTTACCCAAGCTCTCTTCCATCAGCTGTTCTAACCACGAGACAAAAACGTGCCAGCCATCCGGCATCTTGACGAGTACGCGGCAAGCGTCGTCGCTACTGGCGGCACTCAGCGCGGCAGCCAGGCGCACGAAAGGATGATCCGCCGGATGAGCAGTAGCCAGCTCAAGGTTGTACTCGTCCCAGGCACGTTGCAGCACCAACCGCAGCAAACCAGACTCAGTGGAGAGCTGGACGAGATAGAGAGCGGCCGGCAGCAGAAACACGCGGGTTGCCGGAGCGCTCATCCGGCCGCCAGTGCCGGTCCCGCCATCCAATTGCAGCGGACGGCTCGGCGCTTGATGCTCATGTGCGAACACATCGAGATACGAGCCAGGGAGCGTCATGACGAGCAGATGCTCTGCCGGTCGTAATCCAGCCGCCTCCAGCAGCTCGGTGAACCAGACCAGATGCGTAATCGGCTCTTCTGAGGTCATGCCCATCGCGACGCCGATCATCATCACGTCCCGTAAGAGCGCGTGGAGAAGCTCCGGCTGTACTGCTCCTTCCCGCTCGTTGCCGGCTTCCTGCTCGGATAGCGCGAGCCGCGACTCCGCGGCGTTCGCGGCCTCGCCCGCGCTTGATGACGGCAGCATGAGATTCTTTGCCAGGGCTACCTGCCGCATAATGGCGTTGAGCGCCGCTGGGTCGGTGCTATCGAGAGGATGTATCGTAACCACGTCGTTTACCTGATGTGGCGCCGCGGAATCGAGCAATTCACCGCCAAAGCCGAGATCGCAGAGGACGCGCACCGTGAGCACTGAGCCACCCATACCGGCCCAAATAATGTGGCGGATGCCGCGTGCCCTGATGTCTCGCGCCTCTGCTTCGACCTCCTCCAGTCGCGCCGGATCGGCGAGCAGTCGCGCGATACCTTCGACCCAATCGAGTTTGAGCGCGCCGTCCTCACTGCCTAATGTGGCTGCCAACCCATCGCGACGTCGCAGCTGACCGACTGCGCCCTCCTCGATCAGGCGCTGGAGCGGCGAGGTGATGGTTTTGTCGCTCATCATGGGTAAAACTGCCTTCCTGCGATCTCTTATGCGCTTGCGCGGGACATGATCTCCCCCTTTATCCGCCACGAACGCGGTACAGCCGCTCACCGGCGTGTGGCACGTAGAGCACGCCCTCCTGTTCGCGTCCCGTCCACTCGTTGGGGTTGATTTCGCGATAATCGGCATAGCCCAGATTGATGCGACGGCAGCGCTCCTCCGGAATGCTCGTCGCCAGCGTGACCGAGATACGCGGTGTTTCGACGCGCGTTGTGGCATCGTACGTGCCCGTTCCTTTGACGTGCGTGCTGTGCGCGAGAATCATCCCAGGCACGTCGCGGAAGCGATCCCATTGCTTGAGGAAGTAATCCTTGACGTGATAGCCAACTTCGTCAATCAGCTTGCCGTGAGTGTAGGAGACCTCCGTAATATGTGGGGCGTAGATGATGACCTCGCCGCCATCGGCAATCGCGGGCTCAGTCTTATACATCGCCTTGGCTGCCGTCCACAAGTCGTCGTACATCGCTGCCGGCGCGGAGAGCACTTTCTGAAATGGGCGGTCCACGTATGTGATGTCGAGCTGTGCCGAGAGGTCCGCCGCATGGCTCCAGGCCTCCGTAAGGGAGCCGATGTAGAGTCCGTGGAGCTCCTGACTCTTCATCACCAGCGCCAGATACACAACCGGGCGCGGCACAAAGGCTGCCGCACGCGAGATGACACGCCGCACGGGGGTATCTTTGACACCGATGGTACGCATACTCGTTACCAACGCGCCCAGCCAGTGGGTAAAGTTGATGATATCCGGACCAGCGATGCCGGGGAAGAGATACTTGGCTCCTCCGGAGAAGCCGGCGACCTCGTGGGGAAAGACCGGCCCGCAGATCAGCACCAGATCATACTCGCAAACCAGCCGGTTGAGCGCGACCGTCACATCCTCCGCAAGCAGCCCTCCGCTCAGCTCACCTGCCTCCGCGCGCGCGATGACGCCGATGGTCCGCAGCATGTGTGGATTAGCCCACTCGTGGTTGAAGATGCGCACATTGGGATAGCGCTCCGCGCGTTCGGCAGCCGTCGCTCCCACCAGGCGGTCAATAGCCTCCTGCGACATAGGTGGATGGGTACCCAGGGCGATCAAGTAATCCAGCTCTGCGACGCGCCGTCCAAGCTGCTCATAGAGCAAGCGAAAGACCAGTGGGATCGGGGCGGTGCGTGTCCCATCAGGAATAATCACCAGCACGCGCTTGCCAGTTGGGTCAAGCCCAGCATCCACGAGGAGCTGCTCATCCGCTGCGGCAAGCAGCTCTTGTACGTCCGCTGGTGTCAACGCGGAGGTCGTCGAACCTTTTCCGAGCACCATACTGCGTATACCTCCTGTTCTAGACGCCGCTGAAGGACGAGAAGCCGCCATCAACCGGTAGCACCACGCCCGTGACAAACGCCGATGCCGGGCTTACCAGCCAGAGCACCGCGCCCACCAGATCTTCCGGCAGGCCGAGACGGCCTGCCGGCGTATGACTGATGATCGTCTGCCCACGCGGCGTCAGCTTCCCTTCCGTATCCATGAGCAGGTAATGGTTCTGCTCCGTGAGGAAGAAACCGGGAGCCAGGGCGTTGACCCGGATATGTGGACTGTACTCTTGCGCCATGTGTACAGCCAGCCACTGGGTGAAGTTGGCGACTGCCGCCTTGGCCGCGCTGTAGGCGGGGATACGGGTAAGAGGCCGTAGCGCGCTCATCGAAGTGACGTTGACGATGCAGCCTTGCCCGCGATCTGCCATGTCGTGTCCAAATACCTGGCAGCTTTGGAAAGTGCCTGTAAAGTTCAGCCCGAAAACGTGGTCGGCGGCTGTGGCGTCGAGGTCGAAGAAGGTCTGCTCAGAAGATGTGGTGGCCGCGGGGGAGTTGCCTCCCGCGGCGGTGATCAGAATCTCAGCCGGGCCAAACGCGCTCGTGACCTGTTCCCGCGCCTGCTCCAGCGCGGCACGGCTCATCACATCGCACGCGATACCAATCGCTGCGCCGCCGCCGGCCTGGATGGCCTCGGCCCTTGCGTTCGCGCTCTCGGCGTGACGGCTCAGAATGGCCACGCGGGCGCCTGCCCGCGCCAGAGCGGACGCCATGGCGCTCCCTAGCTGGCCGCTGCCGCCCGTGATGACGGCAGTGCGACCGCGCACGTCGAAGAGCGTTTGCGGGTCGAATGTAGTTTCAGCCATATCTGCTCCACCTGGCCATTCATCGCCAGCCGGTCGTTTAGCGCTTGTACCCAAAGTCTGGAATCGTCATCCATCGCTCGCGTAGCATATGCGCCGCCATTTTCGGCTTGCGGTCTCTCGTGAACACGCCCTTTTTGTTGCCCTGCACTCGTATGATACTTTGACTGGTTTGGAAATCCGCGAAGTTCCATACCTGCTCGCCGACGAAGTTCGGGAACTCATCTACTACCTCGTGATTGGCTCGCAGACAGGCGACCTGATACTCTTCGGAAAACATCACTGGGGTCGTGTCGTGCAAGCCAGCGACCGTGTCAGCGCCATACTCAGTGAACATCATAGGCTTCCCAGGCGCGACCTTCTCCCACTCCACCAATTCGGCGCGCAGCAGGGCTTTGGCCAGCTCCAATTGGCCACCCGCGTTATACCAGCCATAATACCGGTTCAGCGCCAGCACATCCACGAGGTCGGTGACGCGATTCTTATCGGGAGTTGCCAGCATGTGCGTCACAATCGTAACCGGGCGTTTTTGCGGGTCTACTTCCCGCGCAAGCTCCACCAGGGGCTGAAAGTATTCATAAGCGCCCTCTTCCTCGGATGCCGGCTCATTGGCCACGGACCACATCACCACGCACGCATGATTCTTGTCGCGGGCGATCAGCTCGCGAATCACCTGCTCATGATGCTCTTTGGTGTGCAGCTCTTGCCAGGTATTGTGGCGCTCGCCACTACCAGACAGTATTGAGCCAAAGTTCAAATGCAATCCGACGGCTGGGACCTCGTCAATCACGACGAATCCTGCGCGGTCCGCGAGCCGCATAAGCTCTTCCGAATAGGGATAATGCGAGGTGCGGAAGGAGTTGGCGCCGATCCACGCCAGCAGATTCAGGTCTTTCACATTGGCCACTTCATCAAACCCACGGCCATGTATGGGAAAGTCCTCGTGTTTCCCGAAGCCCTTGAAATAGAACGGCTTCCCATTGATGAGAAAGCGCCCGTCCTTCACCGCGACCGTGCGAAAACCGAACGGTTGCGCGTAGGTATCGCCACGTTGCCCATCGTGCCACAGCTCAACCGTACACGAATACAGGTAGGCGTGAAGCGGCTGCCAGAGGTGCACGCCTGCGATGGTGAGCTGGCCGGTTGGCCCGGCGCTTGTGGCGACAATCGCATTGGCCTCGTCGCGGATAAAGACGCGGATCTCCGCATCGCCCTCGGCCTCGATGGTGTAGTTGAGGAGTCCGTCCGTTCCGGTAACATCTATCGTGATCGTGATATCACGCACATACGCGCGGGGAGTCGTGTAGAGCTTGACCGGGCGCTGGATGCCCGCGTAGTTGAAGAAGTCAAAGTTCGGCGTATCGGTCGCTAGCTTACCCCCGCCTGGAATGTCTGCTTCACGATAAGTGCCTACTGGAAGCGTCGAATAGTCAACCAAATTGTTGACCGCGACCGTCAGGCGATTTGTGCCGCTCGTGACGAAGGCAGTGATTTCCGCTTCAAAGGGCGTGAATCCGCCGCGGTGCTCGACGACAAACTGCCCGTTGACGTACACCTTGGCGGCATGCGTCACCGAGCCAAAACGAAGGACGATTCGTTGCGTCAAGAAATGATCGGGGATGACGATCTCCCGTTCATACCAGGCCCAACCGATGTAATCACGAAACTCCTCGCCTTCATACAGGTCGTTGTAGGATGCGGGAACCGGCATTGGAATCGTCTCTTGCAGCGGGCGCTGAAACCACTCGTCTGCGAATCCTCTGCCATGATCCAGTCGAAACTGCCAGATCCCGTTCAGATCAATGAGTTCTCTTGACATCGTCATGACTGGATACAGCATAGTTTCGCCCCCTTGTGTTGATACGCCTTGGTCGCGTAGCATGCGTGGCATGCTGCTCACTGTGGTGATCGCGACCGCTCGCCCCCATCACTCCGTTGGGGGCTGGATACGCTGTCGCGCTATTGAACGGCCTTGATCGGCCGCACTACGAGGATGCCGAGCAGGGCGAAGACCGCCGCGGCAACGTACAAGAACGAATAGCTACTGTGCGTCAACGTGAGGATAGCGCCGGCAAGCACCGGAGCCAGCGAGTGGGGGAGCGTGTTGGCGATATTGATGATGCCCATGTCCTTTGCTCGGTTCTCCGCTGAGGGCAGCACCAGTGTGACGATGGCGACATCCACCGCCAGATAGGCTCCCAGGCCAAATCCCAGAACGGCGGCCGCAACCAGTACGGCTTGCCACGTTGGGAAGAAGGCCAGCAGAAGCATGGAGAGGGCAATAGTACTTACACCAAACATCACAAAGGGCTTGCGACGCTGGAAGCGGTCGGAGAGGAAACCGCCGAGCACAGTGGAAATCAGCGACACGACGGTAGCGACGATGCTAAACGTCGAAGCCCCCTGGAGCGCGGTCGGATATTTGACGACATCCTGCAAATAATAGAAGATGTACGTGGTCGCCAGAAAATAGCCCAGGAGAGGGATAAAACGAGTCAGCCATGCCCATCCAAAATCCGGGTGCTCGCGAGGATTGATCCAAAAGTTCTTGAGAAACGAGCCGATGTGAAACGGAGGAAAGTACCCTTTGGGGAGGACTTTGTCATGCAGGAACAGGGCAAATGGCAGTGTGGTCGCGAGGACGATCACCAGCATGACCACGTAGGCATTCGTCGGAGCGGTCTTGAAGATCTGGCCGCCGACAATCGCTCCTACGATGCCGCCAAGGGACGTGGCAAGTCCGAAAATGCCAGAAACTGATCCACGCTGCTTCTCAGGAACCTGATCGGGGATCGTCGCGGTAAGGGCCGCCAACGCGCAATTGGAGAAGAACTCGACACTACACCAACCGATGAACAAGAGCACGAGATTGCTCGCTTGCCACAAGAAGAGCAGGCCCATCGCCGTCAGCAACCCGCCGGCAAATATCCACGGTCGCCTGCGCCCAAAGGGTAAGATGGTCCGGTCGCTGAGGGCGCCGGCGAGAGGATTGGCAATCAGGGCGACCAGGACGGCGACACCGGTGAAAATACCGAGGACTACGACTTTGTTCCCCGGAGCAAGCCTGCCCACCTGGTAGGGTAACAACAGCGCACCGATACCAGTGTAGAGGATATAGAGGGACGTGGCCGCCGCGGTAAGCCCGAACATGAAGCCTGGAGCTACATCCCGCGTAGGCGCCTGGAGCGCGTCTGGAACCTCAGCAGATGACTCGTCGAGCATTGGAGCGGATAGCGAAAAATCTTCCGCTGGTGTAAATTCTTCCATCGGAATGATCCCCTCTGCGCGCCAATGGAGAGACTATTCGACCCACGAGGTAAACAACCCGTTGAGTCCCTCCATGAAGGTGGGATGGGTGTACATCTCATCTCGTAGGAGTGTGTATGGCAGACCGAGTCGCATGGCGAGATGGATAATCGCGTTCAGCTCGCTCGCCTCGGCGACGAAGAATGCCGTGCCAAGAATCCGGTCAGTGTCAGCGTCTACGACGGCTTTCAGGAAGCCCTCGGTCTCACCCATGGTCTGTGCACGGGGCATGCCAATCGTATTGGCTGCCAGCCGCGCCACACGCACCTTGAATCCTCGTTGGCGCGCCTGCGTCTCCGTCAGACCCACCCGTCCCAGCTCGGGATCAGTAAACACCGCGTAGGTGAGGATTCGGTCAGCGGTTGATGTATGGTCGCCCACGCCAGTGATCTGTGCCTTGACGATGCGGTAATCGTCGAGCGAGACGTGCGTAAACTCGGGCCCGCCGTTGACATCGCCCACCGCCCAGATGCCCGACACCACCGTTGAGAGATGGTCATTCACAGGGATGAAACCGCGGGCATCCGCCACGAGCCCCGTCGCCGCCAGGTTCAGATCCTCCGTCACCGGTGCTCTGCCCGTCACCGTCAGCACGTGGCTGCCTTCGACTACGCGGTCTTCCGAGGCATCGGCTCGGTGCAGATAGAGACGCACGCCTCCAGCGGCAACCGGTTCTGCCCGCTCGGCAGAGGTACTCAGCAGCACCGCGATCCCTTCGCGCTCCAAGGTCTGTCGCACGGCGTCCGCCACATCGCGGTCTTCGGCGGGCAGGAGCTGGTCATGGCGCTGGATGACGGTAACCTTGCTGCCGAAGCGGCGGAACATCTGCGCGAACTCAACGCCCTCGAAGCCGCCACCGATGATGAGCAGATGCTCCGGGAGAACATCCAGCTCGAGGATCGTCTCGTTGGTCAGCGGCTGCACGTCGTGCAGTCCTGGGAGCGCGGGCACCTTGGGGCGTGCGCCCGTGTTGATGACAACATGCTTCCCAGTGAGGGTGCGGATGCCTCCCTCGCGTAGCTGGATTTCCACCGTTTTGTCGCCCACGAAGCGCGCCGTGCCCAGGATGAATTCGAGGCCAGGTATATGCGTGAACAGCTTGTAGTTGCCGCCGCGCATGAACCCCACAACCACCCGCTTGCGTTCCCGCACGGCGGCCATCTCGACGCCCGTGAGTGTCGCTTCGATGCCGTAGGCG
This sequence comes from Ktedonobacterales bacterium, assembly GCA_035310125.1. Taxonomy (GTDB): domain Bacteria; phylum Chloroflexota; class Ktedonobacteria; order Ktedonobacterales; family JADMIN01; genus DATGEP01. The sequence continues at coordinate 12,814 of DATGEP010000161.1, read as the reverse complement.
CCCGCGCGGCGCACCCAATCAGCGACTTTCGCGCTCTGGACCAGCGTCTTAGTCGGAATGCACGCGACGTTGATGCAGGTGCCACCGATCATCTCAGGGTCGCGCTCAAGAAGCGCCGCCGTGTAACCCTGCTTTGCCAGGTCCATGGCGAGTGTTTTGCCACCCTTGCCACCTCCAATGACCAACAGATCAACCTGCTCACGCTGTTCATGCATGGCCATGATCCCGCCCTCCGGTGTCGGTCGCTCGTTCTCATCTCGCGAGCATCCGCGCGCGGCGCCGCGTCGGATGCACTCTAGCATGCGAAGCCATCTATCTCCACTGCCTGGAGTGCCTCTGCCAGGCGGGCAGCCGCCGCCTCTGGGTAGCCGGCGTCCAATGCCAATACGAGATGGTGTACACAAACGAGCGCGATGCGCACGGCTGCGTCCCGTTGTGGCCGGTACATTTGTTGCAAGAATTGGGCCGGAATAGCGTGCGCATGGCGCTTCGTGCAGATATATGGCGAGCGCCCGTGGCAAGCGACACGGCAGAGATAGACCGCGGGCAATCGGTAGCCAGGTGCGGTGTCTGATGCTTCTCCTCGTTGGTGAGGCAGGACGGTTGGGAGGCACGAACGCCCGCCGGCTCGTTCCGCGGCCCTTTTTTGGTGGAACCAGTGGATCGCTCTTCGTTGTTGCCCGCTTGCGCGCCAGCCTATATAATGAGCACGCTTCGCCGCGGACGTCCTGATTGACCTGGCGCGCGGAGTGGCGATGAGGAGAGCGACAGTGAGAAAAGGCGACGGACCACAAGCATTCTTTGCCGCACTCGCGGTCACGGTGGTTGGCTTGATCTGGCTGTTAGGTGGACTGGCGCTCAATAGGTTCTTCTACTATCCGATCATTCTTATTATTGTCGGCATCATCGGCATGATTACTAATGCCGCCGGACTAGTCCGGCGGCGACCACAGCTCCCACAGCCGCGCTTGCCATACGGAGTGCCACCTTCGCAGGGAATGTTCTATCCACCACAGCCACAGCCTCAGATGGCGCCACCACCAGGTTTGTGCTGGCAGTGCGGCCAGCCAAACGAGGGCCGTCCAGTCTGCGCGACCTGTGGAGCGGCGCAGTACATCCAGCCGCCACAGCAACCCATGAGCCCCTACGGCGCGGCACCGGGGTATCCGCCCGCGCCCATGCAGCCGCCTTCCGTCAACGGCTGGCCCCCGCCTCCCCAGCAGCCTCCGCACAGCCAGGGCTGGTGACGGTGCCCTTCGCGCAAGCGCACTCGTATTCATTCCAGTCAGGTCCGGGGCAGGTGGGCCAGCAGGAATGTCGGCCCCACCACACAATCACCGTGGTCTATCCACTAGCTCTTGGGCCAGTGCGCTTTGAGCTGGCGATACGTGTTCGCCAGAAAGTCTGGCATGACTTTCACGTCTGCCAGTACGGGCATGAAGTTCGTATCACCATTCCAGCGCGGCACGATATGCAGGTGGACGTGATCGGCGATGCCTGCGCCCGCTGCCGTGCCCTGGTTGATCCCCATATTGAATCCATGTGGATGTATGGCCGCGTGCAGCATGGCAAGACTCTGCTGGGCAGTCGTCATGATGTCGGTCAGCGTCGGCGCATCAAGCTCCTCGATACTTGGAACATGCACATATGGCGCAATCATCAAGTGACCATTGTTGTATGGATACAGGTTCATTAATACAAAGCAGCGCTCGCTCCGATGCAGAATGAGATTCTTCGCATCCTTGTGTTCTGCCGCTTTCGTACAAAAGATGCAGCCGGCATCCGTCTTGTCGCCCGCATCAATGTATGTCATGCGCCACGGTGCCCAGAGACGCTTCACCGTATCCCCTCCACACTACGCACCACTTGCCGCTTACCCTGTCGCCTTTTGGTCTGACCGACAATCACGCGCGCTCGCAAACACACCCGGAACGCTTGCATCGAGAGCTAGCCGCCGAGTCGGTAGGGCATATAGAAACCAATCAAGAAAAACAGCACAAAAAGCGCGATCCCGATGGCCACCAGCACCCACAGCTTGAGCTGTCCATTGTGCCACAGACCATTCGTCAATGTGTTTTCGGATGTTTGCTCAGCCGCTGCCAGCGATTGAGCACTCTGCGGTGCCGCGTACATGCCAGCCTGATACTCCGGCATCGGCCGCGACGGCAGGCGCAGCCGAGGTGCGATAGAGGCGGTCGGCACACTACTCAGCCATGGGCCGGTTTCGGTGGCCTGCGGCACGGTAGGCGCGCTGTACGAAATCGGATCGCCCACTACAATCGGTTCCCACGATCGCCGGCCACTCAGCGTCATTTCGGCTGATCGTGCAGGCTCATGCTCCGCTGCCGCTCGTGCTACGACCAGCGCTGGCGGCGTGTGTTCCGCGAGCTTGGAACGAGGCTTCGCCACTTCCCGCGCTACCTGTTCCAACTCTGAGCACAGCATTTCAGCATTTGTGACTGCGCTTGCCTCGGTGCGACGCACACAACGGCGCACCAGCTCGCGCACCAGATCTGGTACGTCGGGCCGAAAGGCGCGGCCAGCTCCCCCCGTATCGCCATGCTCTTGCGTGGAGCCCTTCGGCTCGGAGAGCAGCAGCCAGAGCAGCAGCCCGGCGGCTGTGACATCCGCCGGTGCCCGGTCGCCATCAGGTGGCAGCAGCATTTCCAGCGACATATCCCATTCGCTGGCACGCGCAGCGAAATACGCATCGTCCGCTGGCAATTGGAAGTTATTAATTCGCACGGTTGCCTGCCGGTCCACCAGGACGGCAGCCGGTGTCAGGTCTCCATGTGTCATTCCATGCGCATGAGCGTAGGCGAGCGTGCGGGCGATCTGACCGGCGAGATCGACAGCGCGCTCGGAAGGCACGCCGTCGCGCAAGTACGTTGTGAGAGGGCGAGCGGTCACGTACTCTTGGATGATGTAGAGCCAGCCGTCCTGTTCGAGCGCGTCGTAGGTGGCGACAATGGCGGGATGCGAAAGGGCGGCGGTGTCACGCAGCGCGCCGCGATACGTTTCCAGCCAGTCAGGGGTGACGGCCTTCACGGCAATAGAGCGACGCAGCACGGTGTCTCGCCCGCGGTAGACGTGACAAAGCGTGCCTGAAGACAGCGGCTCGTCAATAAGGTAGCGGTTGAGCAGCCGAAGCCCCACATGGCTGTGTTCAGTAGACACGGAATTCCTCACTCGCGCACTGGCGATGTGCCCTGCCTCAGAAATTATGCCACGGTCTGTTCACAACGCGCCATTCGTCACAGTGTTTCATAGCGCAGGCGCCGCGAGCTGCGCCGCACCGAGGAGCACAGCGCGCGGTTCGAGCGCAGCGGCGATGAGCGGCGGTATAGCGAACGGGTGGCGCTTCTTCTCCAAGCGTGTCCGAAGCTGATCGAGGTACCACGGACCGGCTGCCGCCAATGGTCCGCCGAGGACCACCACATCGGGATCGAGCACCGCGAGCGCACAGATCAGCGCGACCGCCAGGGCGTCCAGCGCGTGGGCAAGCACTGCAGCGGCGACTGGTTCGCCCTCCTCCGCAAGCCTGGCCACCTGTGCGGCGCTCATCGCTTCAGCACGCCCGTGTGAGACACGCAGCATCGCGGCGGTACTCTCGTCGGACCCAGCGGCGCGCCCGATCATAGTGCGTACGATCGCCTGCGCGGAAGCGAGTGGCTCGACATGGCCAGCCGCGCCGCAGGAGCAGCGCGGCCCTCCTTCACGCACGGGCAGATGGGCTACCTGTCCCTCCATGCCATGGGCGCCGTGGAAGATCTGTCCGCCTATGACGTAGGCTATCGTGACGCTTTGAGCCGGCAGAACATAGAGCATGTGGCTAAAGGCGGCTCCCGCGCCGCGTCGGGCTTCTGCCAGCGCGGCGGCGTTGGTAGTAGAGTCCAGGTAAACTGGAACCCCTGTCGCCTCAGCGACCTTTGCCGCCAGCGCGACATCCTCCCAGCCGGGCGCATAGCGCAGCATATGGACGACTCCCGACGCCGCATCCACTTGTCCATTGACAGCGATACCGAGCGCGGAGGCTGGTTGTCCCGTCTCCATGTCCAACTGCTGGACGAGCTGAGCAATTCGCTCCACCACCTCCTCCGGCGACAGCGGCATCGGACTGTGTCGCACCGCGCTCCGAATGCCCTGCCGCGTCTCCGTGAGCGCGCTCATACGGGTGCCAGCATCAGCAATCTCAATGCCCGTAACCGGCCCTGCATCATCTGTGGGATGGGACGGCAAGCTCATGGCGCCCTCTCTTTGAGCAGATCGAGCGCCGCGCCCGCATCTACCGAGAGCCGGCGGACCTCGTCACGCGCGAGCACACCTTGTTCGGTGACGATGTAGGAAATAAGATCGCTGGGTGTGCGGTCGAAGTAAACGTTGCGAGGTGTGATTCCTGGCGTAGCTTCCGGCAATATCTCACGCGGGTCCATCTCTTCGTAGACGAGTGGAAAATCGGGAGCAGCGACCTTACGTGTCTCGCAGAGAACACAGACAGGCATCTGCGCGGCACGCGCGGCGAGCGCCAGTGGATACGAGCCAATCTTGTTCACCACACTGCCATCTGCGCGGATGGAGTCGGCGCCAAGCACCACTACGTTAGCCTCGCCCACGAAGTGTCCGCACGCGGCATCCGCAACCAGTGTCACATGCCAGCCGCTTGCCGCGAGGGATCGCGCCAGGGCGACACCTTCGCCGCCAGGGCGCGATTCGGTGACGAATGCTTCATGTTTGCTCGCATCGCCGCTCGCCGCCAGGTGGCGCAGTACCGCTTCGACCGTACCGGACCGGCTGTGTGTGAAGACGGTTCCCGTAAGGAGCGGCAGCGCCTCGCGATATATTGCCGCCGCGGCGTCATCCCACGTCTGTAGAACCGTCTGGGCGGCTTCATGCGCGGCGTCTAATCGCGCGGGTGGCGCCGCGTCACTTTGGCACGCGGCAGCCCAGACGCGCGCGGCGGAATTTGCCACGGCGGCCATACTGGGACGCGCCGCGACAAACGCAGCCGCGGCGGCATGCAGCGCATCAAGCCTGGCAATAGCGTGGTGTGTATCGCCGGGATGGCTTGCCACTGCCAGCGCGCGCACGGCCTCGTGTGCGAGCCAGCTCGCGCCATGTTCGCGGTCGTCCCGCACGCGCTGCACCATGTCCGCCAGCTCAGCAGACAGCGTTTCGGGATGCTCACCAGCCATCAGCGTAGTTCCTGAGAGGAATAGACAGCGGCGAAGGCTTCCGCCAGCTTTGGCACGGTCTGAAGCCGCACCAGCGCATCGGCGCGCACCCACTGGTGCGCCGTTGCCTCCCAGTCGGTCGTGAGTCCGGCACCAGAGCGCAGGTAAAAGAGAAACGGATGCACCACCCACGCGAGCTTATTTGGCTCGTCCACAACCGAAAGGGGGATGCCTTCGCGCACGAGCGTCACATCATTCGCCATGAGCGAAGTCTCCTCGCGCAGCTCGGTATATGCCTGCTCTAGTGGCGTGACGCCCGCTTCCAGGTAGCCACTGATCCCCGCCCAGGCGCCGCGATACGTACGTACGCGCTCGCTGCGCCGCACGAGCAGCACTTCGTCCGACCCATTGGTGTTGCGCAGCACGAAGCAGGTGACGACATGCGTGGGCGCTAGATTCTCAGAGGGTGACTCGTTTCCCATGGCTCACCTCCGCGTTCCGCCGCTAGAGTGACACGATGCCGATACGCTGAGCATCGTGTCACGTGTTGGGCAGCGGCACAAGCTCAGGAGTGAACGCCCGGCCACGTATCGAGTGATGATTGAGCCGGACTGAGCATGCCGGATTGCATGAGTCGCCACGCCAGCAGCAGGAAATACAGGTAGCCTTTCCATGGACCAAGCGCGCTGGCAAGCGCTTGCAGCCGCACCTCAACCTGTCCGGCATCCAGCTGGAAGAGCTTTGCCAGTGTGCCGTTGACGCCGGAATCGCCCGCCGGAAAGACGCCGAGCCGCCGGAAGCCGCGCAGCAGCACGATCTGTGCACTCCAGGGACCGATGCCGGGGAGCCGGGTCAAGTAGCGTATCGCTTCCGCATCGCCCAGACAAGAGATGTCCCGCTCATTCAGCGCGCCGCTCGTGATCTGCTCCGCCGCGCCCATCAGCGTGCGTACTTTGGCCTGACTCAGCCCACTCCGGCGCAGCTGATCTGGGTCGGCGGCGGCGATACGCGCGGCGGATGGAAAGGCATAGTACGACCGGCCAGCGTATTCGAGTGTAGTGCCTGTGGCAACGACCAGGCGGTTGAGGATGGACATACCGGCGTCCAGGCTCACTTGCTGAAACGGCACAACGCAGAGCAGCGTGGTCCAGAGTGAGTCGAAGCCCGGTGGCTTAAGTCCAGGCACCTGCGCCATTATCTGCGCCAGTCGCTCGTCCGCACTGATAGCTCGCTGTATCGGTGCGAGATCGAAACTGAGTCCAAGCATGCGCTCCAGCGTCGCCGCCGCTTCCATCCGCTCTTCCGCGCTCAGAGGACCATCCAGCGCGCGGACGCGCACCGCGTCATCCTCACTTTGCCGCACGGCGAGCAGACGTAACCTGCCATCCAGCGCCAGCACGCGCCGGTATTCGCCGCTCTCATACACCTCGATGAGGTTAGCTTGCCGCCTCCGTAGCGCGGCTACGGTGCGCTCAAGACTAAACGGCGGCAGCGCGCGAAGCTCGAATTCGTCCGCTGCATCAGGCGCCTCGTTCTGCCTCGCCATCACAGTCACTTCCTTTTTGCGGTCTCGGTATACACACGGACATGCGCGCGGGCGGCGGTATCCCAGGTGAACTCCTTGACGCGCGCTAATCCGCGAGCTACCAGACTGGCGCGCAGATCTGCGTCGCTCACCGCTCGCACGAGCGCCGCCGCCAGGCCGTCCACATCCTCCACGGGCACGACAAGCGCCGCGTCTCCAGCCACCTCTGGCAGCGACCCACCATCACTGCACACCACCGGAGTGCCAGAAGCCATCGCTTCCAGCATAGGTATGCCGAAGCCCTCGTAGATGGAAGGCATCGCGAGCACATCCGCCGCGTGGTAGAGCGTGGTCAGCTCGGCATCGGGGATGTAGTCCAAAAACGTCACGGCGTCCCGCAGACCGAGCGTCTCCACGGCGGCGAAGACGCCATCATAGAGCCAGCCCGGCCTCCCCGCGATGACAAGCGTGCGCGGCCCATCAGCGTGCCGCCGTGCCTGCGCGAACGCGGCAATCAGCCGCTCGTAGTTCTTGCGCGGCTCGATGGTGCCGACCGCCAGCACTGTCGGCGCATTGAAGTGATATTTTTGCCGCAGCGCGCTGACGGCTGCAGCATCAGCTCGTGGCGTAAAAAGTGGGTCCACGCCGCAGTAGATGACGGTGATCTTCTCCCGCGGCACTCCCAGCAACGTATGCAGATCGTGCGCCGTTTTCTCGGAATCGGAGATGACGGCGCTGGCGCGGCGCAGCGCGCGCGGCACGGCGGCACTAAGATAGCGCACCAGACTTGGCAGGGCGCACTCAGGATTAGTGAGAAAAGCCAGATCATGAATGGTGACGACGGCGGGCGTGCCCAGCAGCGGTGGCAAGACGAAATCTGGCCCGTGAAACACATCCGCGCTCCCCGCGAATAGCTCGACGGGAACCGGCGCACGCAGCCGCTGCCAGAAGATGGTCATACGGCGGTTGCCAGCGGGAAAGACCCGCGGCTGCATGCGCGGCAATTCTGGGAAGCCACGGGCGGAGGTGGGCCGCTCAGTAGAGAAGAGCGTAAAGGAATCGGTGGTGTCTACCCGCGCCAGGGCGCTGACGATGTTTCGCGTATAGCGACCGATTCCCGCGCCCTGCGTGATGGCCGCTGTATAGTCTATCGTGATCCGCATGTGGCGCTTCCCAACTCCTCGGCTGTCAATGCATCATGCGCGGCCCATCCCGGTCCGCTGCTCGGTCCACACCGATTGTAACACGCACTGCCACCGCTCTCGTTGCGCCAGCGCGGCGAAACATGAAGGACGTGTGTCGTCTCGACTTTTCGAGATGTGGCCAGTCGTGGTAGACTTGGCGCGGAACAGAAAGTCTGGCGCGCCGCGCGGAGGCCAGGGAAGAGGGAGTTACCGCTCGATGGGGGTCTGTGTCGGGGACCTGGAGCAGCGCCAAATGGAGCACCTACGCGTTGAGCTTGGCGAGGTGCTGGCTGCGCACGTAGCCTTTCCGCCGTTTTTCAACTACCGTGCGGCGCAGTCTATGGTGCGCCCGCTCGACCGCACGAAGCGCGATGAGATTGACCAGTATCTGCGATCCGTCAATTTCACACCTATCGAGCGCGCGGAAGTCACATCGCCGGAGGTACGGCGCTTCCTTGAGCGGTTGATTCTACGCTTTATCGAAGTCAATCCCTCGCTTTCCAAACCCCGATTGCAGCGACGGCTCCCAGAGCTGCGCTCCCGCGCTCCGCGTATGGCCGCCGACGTGCAGCGCGGGCTGCTCGCGTTCCTCTCCGGACAGACGACGCCTTTTGGTACCCGGCGGGCACAACCAGCCTGGTCGGGACCCGCTGCCCAACCTCACCATCTGAGGCAAGATCGTGAGCACAATACGCGCGTGTTAGAGGCGATTCTCGTGCGCCGGGGCAGCGGCGCGCTGCCTCCTCCCCCAGCAGCGCGTCCAGCGACTCCGCCAGCGCCCGTCGCTAGCGTGACGCCGGCTCCTTTGGCTGCGCGTCCGTGGTCCGCCGCGCCCACCGATTTAACGGTTCCTGTCCCGGCACAAGAGATGCCTTCGCGCGGACCGCACTCTCCATTTGCCGGGCTAGAGGTCGGTGCGCAGTCGGACGTATTCGGCGCGATAAGCGGCGCCGGCACCATCAGCGCGCCCGACGCATCCAGGAGCTACGCTGCCGGCGACTCCATTAGCGATAGCCCGACTGGACCGATGGTGGTGGCTCGTCCCACGATGAGCGCGGCGGCTCCCGCGAGCGTTCCCGCCCGGCACGCCAGCGAGCCACCTACGCCAGCGAACGCGCGTGACCTTCCACAAGACCTCTTCCAGCTCTACGGCGACTATCTGCGCGATATGGAGCCGGAGGCTGAAGAGCGCGCAACAGCGCGTTCAGCCGATCCGCCCAAATCGGAGCAGCCCGTCGTGCATGCCAGCGGCACCGGCGAATTCAGTCCGTTCACGGCGAATGGCTATGGCGCACAGTCGGCACCCAGCGCGCGGCCCACCGAGTCAGTTGGCACACGCAGCGACAAGCTCATCTTCTGGCAGCTCCGCTACCAGCTCGAAGCGTATGTGCGCCGCGCCGCTCGCAGCTATGGTGTGCATACGTCGAGCGGCGACCCGTCAGGGGTGATAGATGCGTTGCGCCAGTCAGGCTTCGTGGACGAGGCGGACCTGCGTATCGCCGAAGGGATCCTCGCCTCGACCGACCGCGTAACCGCTGGAGTTGCGCCGACCATCGAGGATTATCGCCAGGTGCTCATGCTGTACCTGCTCTATCACCGCAGTCATCTGGGCGCATAGACCCGCTGTGACCCGCTGTAGATACATCGTCGCGGCAAGCGTCGGAGGGAAATTACCAGAAAGTTCTTCGCTGCGCAGCGCCGCACGACGCGTCCTATACGCCGGACGATCAACGTGCGCCTGGCACCGCGACGACAATCGCTCATGTGTGTAGCACACAACCAGTGAGAGATCGAGGGAATTGGCAATGGGTTGGAAAGATCGACAGGAGCAGCCGGCAAATCGTCCGAATACACTTGGCGATACCTGGCGCAGCATGAGTGGTCCGCGTCAGCCGCCGCCCGGTGGCTTGCCCCCTCTGCCCGACTGGCCCCCATTGCCAGGTACGCCATCTCAGTCCGGCTCGTCTGGGCGCGGGTGGCTGTCCGACGACGACACCTCGCTGGACACATCGCCGCCGATTCCTGGCGACGAGATGCTGTCGCCTTCGTGGCTCCTCACAGACGCGCCGGAAAGGCACGGCACGATCTTCCAGCGTCTTCGCGGCATCTCGAAGCGGGCAAAGCTGGCGCTCACCGCCACCTTCCTCATCCTGCTGATCGGCAGTGCCTCTGGCATTGCGCTGCACCTGACTACTACCTCCCCGAACGGCTCCGCATCGCTTACAGGCTCTTCGCTGATACAAACCACTGGCCACAATGGCACTCCTGGCGCGTCGCCAGCGGCGAGTCCCACCGTGACGACTGGGCCTACAGCCACTCCTCAGCCGCTTACGCTAACCTTCACCTGCGCCAGTGGAAGTCTCCGCAGCACGGGCCAGGTCTGCGTCCACACCCTGCCGCAGACGGTGCTCAGCCTCACCATACGCTACTGTGACGGCACCTATGCCAAAGGGCTGCATGGCAACGCCACCGCCGATGCCGCTGGTAACTACACCTGGAGCTGGCTCGTGCGTACCTCGTGCGTTGGTACAGCCACCGCGACGGTGACGGGCGCGTGGAACGGCCAGTCCGTCACAAAATCGGATTCGTTCGCTATCGCCAGGTAAGCGGCACACGCGGTCGGCTTCCGCGCACTGACACGGGCAGTGCGCGGAAGCCGTCGGGCGCCCCTTCGTGTGGACATCGCTATCAACCGGGAATATACTTGTCTATGGCCTCTGGCCACTCCGTCATCACGCGATACCGCCGGGCAACGACGCCCGGACCTCCTCTGGCGGAGAAGAGACACGAGGAATTCAATGCACATCAGTCTGCTTGGCGTTCCTATGGACCTCGGCGCCGACCGGCGCGGCGTGGACATGGGACCCAGCGCCATTCGCTACGCCGATATCAGCGATAAGCTCCAGGCGCTCGGCCACGAGGTGGATAATCTGGACTCAATACAGGTACCGGAGCCGGAGACCCGTAATCCTGGCGATCCACGCCTGAAATACCTCGAACAGATCATCGCCTGCTCCAACGAGCTCGCCCACCGGGTCGAAGCTCACATCAAACAGGGATCGGTCCCCATCATCCTCGGCGGCGACCATAGCATTTCACTCGGCTCCGTCAGCGGTGCGGCCAATGGCTACGGCAAGATCGGCGTCATCTGGTTCGACGCGCACGGCGACTTCAATACCACGGATACCAGCCCCTCCGGCAACATCCACGGCATGATCCTGGCGGCGCTCGCCGGCCTGGGTGATCCGCGACTGGTGAACATCGGCGGCAATGGCCCGCATGTGGACCCGCACCGCATCGTCATCGTCGGCGCACGCGATTTAGACGCTGGCGAAACCAAACTACTCCGCCAGGCTGGCGTCCACGTGCGCACCATGACCGACATTGATCGGCGCGGCATGGATGACGTCACCCACGAGGCTATCGCTCTCGCCACGGACGGCGCGGACGCGCTACACGTCAGCTTCGATATGGATGTCGTAGATCCCTCGGAGGCGCCGGGCGTCGGCACCGCCGTGCACGGTGGCATCACCTACCGCGAGGCCCACCTCGCGATGGAGCTTGTCGCGGACAGCGGCCGGCTTGGCAGCCTCGATCTCGTCGAGGTCAACCCCATCCTGGACCGCGAGAACCGTACAGCCATTCTCGCGACCGAGCTGGCACTCTCCGCCGTTGGTAAACGCATCTATTAAACCTCCACGCCGCCCTGTCGCTGGAGCTTGACACCGCCCAACCTGTGCGATATGGTGGGGCGGGCGAGCCTCAGTGTAAGCGCGCCCGCCCAGCCCAGTGCTGGTTGATGTGGACCGCCGATGGCGGCGTCCGCAGTACCCCATGGCGACGAACACATTGCGGCAAAGGCGCCGCAGGAGGCAAGTGAGCGTGTCGAGCCTTGCGCTTTCACAGCGATCCGATATGGTGGTCTTCCTAAACGGCGAATATCTCCCCGCCGATCAGGCCCATGTCGGTGTGATGACCCATGCGCTGTCCTACGGGACCGGCGTCTTCGAGGGATTGCGCGGCTATTGGAACGACGAAGCGGCGGAGACGTATATCTTCCGTGCGCGCGAGCATTTCGAGCGCATGCTACGCTCCTGCCGCATCATGAACTTCACTCTGCCCTACACGGTGGATGAGCTGGTCGAGATATCCCGCGAGCTCGTCCGCCGCAACGGCCTGCGCGAAAATTGCTACATCCGCCCCTTCGCCTACAAAGCGGATGAGATTATCGGCGTCAAGCTGCACGGCCTCACCGACCACTTCACCATGTACACCGTCCCTATGGGCGATTACGTCTCCACCACCGGCCTGCGAACCGGCGTCTCCTCCTGGCGTCGCGTGGACGACAACATGATCCCCGCCCGCGCCAAGATCTCCGGCGCGTACGTCAATAGCGCCTTCGCCAAGACCGAAGCGCTCCAAAATGGCTTCGACGAAGCTATTATGCTCACCGCCGAGGGCCACGTGAGCGAAGGCAGCGCCGAGAATATCTTCCTGCTGCTCAACAATGAGCTGGTCACACCATCCCCCTCCGAGAATATTCTCCAGGGCGTCACACGCGACACCGTCATTCAGCTGGCCCGCCGCGAGCTGGACCGCATCACCCGCGAGCGCCAGATTGACCGCACCGAGCTCTACTGCGCCGACGAAATCTTCTTCACCGGTACCGGCGCCCAGATTGCCCCCGTCGTCGAGGTAGACCATCGCCCCATTGGCACCGGGAACGTCGGCCCGCTTGCCGCTGAGATACAGCGCCTCTACGCCGATGTGGTCCGGGGCCGGCGCGCCGAATATATGGACTGGTGCGTACCCGTTTTCGGCAAAGTCGCTCGCTCCAAGACACCGTCCGCCGCATCCCACCTCGCCGCCGCGCACAACGGCCACAAGCCCGTTCGCGCCCGCTCGCGCCACGTAGCCGCCGGCACCACGAAAGA
>DATGEP010000160.1:0-5954 GCA_035310125.1 Ktedonobacterales bacterium | reverse complement strand
CTAGCCCGAATTATTCATGAAGAATCGCGGTGAGCAAGTAAGGCCTCCCAGAGAAGCTGACCTGGGTGACTGCTGGCGAGGTGGAGACGAAGGGTGGAGGGCAACTCACGAACGCGCGCGCCGATTTTGACCAGGCGGATGCGTAGGGTGTCGAGCTGCATCCGGGCCGCGTCGCCGATCGCTTGGATGAGCCAGCGGCGGAGGGTGTCCAACAGCCAATACGCCGCGGCATGCATGAGCAGTCGGAAGGCGTTGGCCCAGAAACGGTGATCGCTCAAGCGATCCGCCTCAAGGGCGTTTTTGAGGTCCTTGATCCAGTTCTCCGGCTCGCCGCGGTCCACGTACCAGTCGTAGACGACCAACGGATCTTCGCTACGGGTGGTGACGACAAAGCGCGTGTTGGGGCCTTTGCCGAGCGCCTCGGCTTTGTAGACCACGCGGCGTGGATGGATCCATGTCCGCGCTTGATAGGCCGTCTCACCCGCCAGCCGCACCTTGCTGCCACCCTGGGCCTGGCTCTGCGCCAGCGCTTGCGAGAGCAGCGGAGCGGCAATGACCACCAGCCGGCGATTGGGAATCATGCCGATGGTGTAGGTCAGTCCGTTCGCCTCGCACCACGCGTACAGCCGTGGCACGGCAAAACCGCTGTCGGCGCGGAGTTCGATGGTGACCTGTGGCCAAACAGCGCGCAGACGCTTGAGCAGGCGACGCAGGATCAATACGACGAAGCGCGATTCGTGGCACCGGCCAGGGCGAAGGACGGCGGTGATGAGCTGGTCGGTCTGGCCGTCAAAGACCAGCACAGGATGGTACATGTGCTCGCGGTAAAAGCCGTGATAGGCCCCACCCTCCTGGTTGCCATGGATCGGATCGTCAGTGCCGTCGATGTCCAACACCAGGTGGGTCGGCACGCCAGTCCGCTGGCGTTCGCGGATGTACAGCGCCACCACCGCTTCGGCCATAGCTTCACACGTGTGCCGATCGATGGCGTTTTCGAGGCGCGACAGGGTTGGCTGCGAGGCCAGGTCGGCGCCACTCTCCGGCCACCGCCCGCACACGGCCTTAAGCAGCGGGTCGGAGCGCAGCGTCGTCGCATCGTTCTGGTCGGCGTAGCCGCACGCGATCTGAAAGATGCGCTGACGCACAAGTGTGGGCAGATCGTGGATCACACGACCACGCCGCCAGTCGGGAATGCACGCGGCCAGTGCCTCGCAGATGCCCAGCGACAGATCGGCTTCGCTCAGCCAAACCAGGCCTCCGTCACTAGTCAGCCGTCCGGCATCGAACGCCGCGGTCAGCGGCAGGCCAGAAATCAATCGAAACCGAGGACGCCGCGTGGCAGAATGCGCCCTGGCTGGACCGCCCGGTGGGGATGCACGCATAAGCTCCCAAACCGGGCGGACAGCCGGTTATTCTCTCTACTTCTCGGTGATGTCAAGACCGGTGAATGATCCGGGCTACTGCTGCCCAGGCGGTCGGGTTTTTAGTCGTGCGTCAGCTCGTGAAGCAGACTCGGCCCGCGCGTTGTGTTGCGGTGCAGAGCCTAACGGAGGGCGACCTCGGCTTGCATCTCGCGCCAGGCCTCGCGGGCTTCGTCGACCGAGCCTTCGTCCTCAATGGTCGAGATATCGCCTGGGTCGCGATCCAGGGTCACCGCCTTGAGCACGCGCCGCATAATCTTGCCGCTGCGCGTCTTGGGTAGATCGTTGACGAAGTGCAGATCGCCGATCACGGCGATGGGCCCCAGCTCTCGGCGTACTGTCTCCAGCAGCTCCACCTTGAGCTGCGGAGAGGGCTGCTGTCCTTGCTTGAGGACCACAAAAGCAGAGATGACTTCCATGCGCACTGGGTCGGGACGGGCCGTCACGCCCGCTTCGGCTACGGCAGCGTGGCGCAGAAACGCGGTTTCCACTTCGATCGTGCCGATCCGGTGGCCGGCAATCTTGATAATCTCATCAGCCCGACCGCTGAACCAGACGTAGCCGTCTTCGTCAATTGAGGTGGCGTCGCCCGAGAAATACACCGTTTGCCCGGGGATACGCTCCCAATAATCCTGTGCGTAGCGCTCCGCGTCGCCCCAGATCGCGGATGTCAGGCCCGGGAATGGACGAGTGATGACAAAGATGCCCTTCTCGTTCGGCCCACACGACGTACCGTCTGGTGTCACGACGCCCGCATGAATCCCAGCCACCGGAATACCGCTGGAGCCTGGCTTGATCGGCAGCATCGCAACGCCGTACGGGTTGGCGACGATCGGCCCGCCCGTCTCGGTTTGCCACATGTGGTCGAGCACCGGAATGCGATCGTCGAACACCTCGCGCTGCAGCCACTCCCAGGCGGGGGCGTTGAGCACCTCCCCGGCGCAGACCACGCGCTCCACACAGCTCAGGTCGAAGCGGCTGGCGGGCTCGGTTCCATACCGCATCAGTTGGCGGACCGCGGTGGGAGAAGTAAAGATACCGCTTACGTGGTTGTCGGCGATGATGTGGTAGAAGGCCTCGGGGCCCGGGTAGTCGATCGCACCTTCGTACGCGATCGTTGTGCAGCCGATCAGCAGTGGCGCGTAGACGATGTAGCTGTGGCCGACCACCCAGCCAATGTCCGAGGTGGACCACCAGACGTCGGTTGGCCGCAGATCGAAGCACCAACGGGCAGTGCAATGAATGTACACACCGTATGGCGCGTGGCTGTGAACTGCCAGCTTGGGCGTGGCCGTCGTGCCCGAGGTGGCCAGAATAAAGGCGGCCTCGTTCGATTCCAACTCAACGTGGCTGCTGTCCTGGTTTGAGCCTCGGGCGAGGAATTCATCCCAGGTGATATCGCGACCGGCTTGCCTCGGCACTTCGGCGGCCCCGCGCTGCAGAATGACGACCGTTTCGACTGATTCGCCCGCGCTTTCGAGGGCAGCGTCGACAATGCTTTTCAGGGGAACGTCTTTTCCCTTGCGGTAGGTGACGTCGGTACAGAATACGGCGCGCGCTCCAGCAAGCCGGATGCGATCGCCGAGCGCGCCGCTACCGAAGCCGGCGAAGACAACCAGGTGGATGGCGCCGATACGCGTCAGCGCCAGCATCAGGACGATAGCCTCGGCGCACGTTGGCATGTACACGGCAACGCGGTCACCTTGATGGATGCCCAGGCCGCGCAGAGCCGCGGCGGTGCGCTTAACTTCTTCGAGCAGCTGCGCGTAGGTGAAGACGCGCCGCTCCCCGCGCTCGTTCTCGGCGATGAGCGCGGCGTGGCCGCCCCAGCCGCGGAGTACGTGCGCATCGAGGCAGTTGTAGCTGAGGTTGGTCCGACCGCCGACGAACCAGCGGAACGTTGGCGGCGTCCAGTCGAGGACTCGCTCCCAGTGGCGGAACCACGGCAATTGCTCGGCTGCTTCGGCCCACAGCCCGTCAGGATCTTCGAGACCGCGGTGCTGCCAGCGTTTGACGATCGGATTGATGACATCCATGGGTTGACCTCCTGCCTCCTGCATCATTCAGTCTGACGGGGAAGGTGTCTCGATGTCGTGGGAGCGGGTAGGCGAGCGGTTGCACACCTTCTTGGCATGCGCATGGCCAATGTACTCCCGTGGCCCTCCAAATGGAACCGTCCGGCAAGACGACGGCCGCCGAGTAGCTGGCGCAGAAGTAGACCTGGAGGCCGGTGTCGATGCGGGAGTTGGGCGTGCTGGTCCGTTATTCCTCCTGGGCGTGCCGTGCTCAGCCATGCGGGGAGGTGCAGCAGCATCGTAAAGCGGGTGGTTCGTTCGACGAGGGTTTCCGATGGCGGAGCTATCCAGGCCGACGATCAGGTCGCCCTCGCAGTGACCGGGGACGGCCCGATCGTCGACTTCAGCTGGCCGCTCGCGGATAAGGACCGCGTCACTGGTGAAGCCCTTGCCGCGTGTACGGGTGCGTGCTCTGGGCACGCGGAGCGCCGGTCCGGTGCGTAGGCAGGCGGTGAGCTCGCGACGCAAGGCACCTCGGCCTGGAACCATCGCCGTCTCCACAGCGCCATCGCCACCAGCCGAGTTTGAGGCGCTCTACCATCACCAACGCGACGTCGACGAGGCCGCTTGATTCCAAGTCGCCGAGCCTCCACAAAACTCAGTTTGAGGATGGGCTGGCCTCAGCCAGGCGGCTTTGCCGTGGCCAATCACCTGGCTGAGGTTGCGTGCCCCTTATCGCCAAGGATTTGCTGCTCACTTCTGTTGGCGAGTGTTGGTGCGAGGCGCTCGCTAAATCCAGCGAGGAAGCAAATTGCTACGTAAAAGGCGGCCGTCTCTTGTTCACCAGTCACTTTAACTGTCAGACCAAGTGCCCCTGATCTCAGGACGAAGTACGTGAAAAGGGCAAAGAATCCGCCAATGACACCGCGAAACACACCAGCGAGGAACTGAACTGATGCCTCATGCCTATTGAGTCGCGCGAAATCAGGAATACGCAACAGGATGCTGACGACGCCGCCAAACGCTCCGATGAGCCCGTACCACCACAGGTCCCAGACAGTAGCTCCCATAAAGGGAATGGCCTTCGTGTCCGGTAAACCGAATGGAACCCCCACGGAGATGATGACCGCGATTACCAGTGCCAAGCCAGCTGAAACCATCGCGCCCGCGACGACACGTCCGGCACCGCCGGCATACGCTACCCGGCCTTCAATGTCCTTTCGGATGGTACGGGCAAAGTCGAGCGACGGTGGGTCTGTTTCTAGCGCTGCAATGCTCAGACTGATGGCCGCATCCACTTCACGCTGAAGCACCTTCTGCGTGGGTTCAATGCGCTGAATGTCCAGCCTGAGCGTAACCAGATTAGCCAACTCCTGATGAGTCTGTTCAGTCAGTTCAGAAGGTGTGAGGGTTCCGCCGCCAAACCACCGCACGAAGTTTCGATAAACGCGCCGCCATACGGGCGGTGCGGGTTGGGCCGCGCGCCGCAGACGAATGAGCTCTTCAACCCGACCGTAAAACGCAGCCGACGCTGGATCGGGCTCGTCACCTGGATCTGCACTCAATGAGATAAGCATAAACCCGCTCGTCGCCCCGTTCCGAAGTCCTTCGAAGCATCGGTCGAGCACGAGGATGGTTGCGACGACGAGGCACATTCCCAAAGACCGGACCACAGCTCGTGTCATCACGGACGTCAGCACGCGCTATCAGGGTCCTGCCGATTGGCTTCGGGCCGGGTAGAGAGCTCATCGGCTACTGCCGAGGAACGTTGCCAGGAAGCGCGCGTGAACCTGGCGCCTGAGTACAAACCGCGCAGGAACGCGCTACTGCGTCCAGTTCTGTAAACAAGCGCCGCACCGTCAGGGCATCCTGCGTGGGGTGAACGCCCCCGAGCAGTGGCGTCGCACTGGCTGGCCGACGCCGAACCGCATTGCGGCCAGCGTGTCCACGTCAGTGGCGCGGCCGTTTTGACGGCACGCATCGCGCGCTTGGTGCCACAAACGGGATGCGGCTGTCTGCTCTGGCGCGTGTTGGCCGCGTGGCGCGGTACCACGAGGACGCGCCCCCGTCGGCGTGTTGCTCGATCAGGCACCAGGCCGCCGCGGCCGCCAATTGATCGACGGAAGGGGCCTACGACGGCGACCTCGAGCAGGTCGAGGGCCTGGAGCAGCGCAGGCACCGCGGCTGACAGGGCCGCAAATGGCCAGCGATCGGCGACCTGCCGGAGGATCACGCTCTGGCTGAGCTGCTCCAGTTGTACGAATTTACGGCAATACGCAGCTCAACGCGGCTTCCCCGAAGTCAAGCGACGTGGCGCCGCTCGGCGGGCACAATGGTGCCGGGGCAAAGTGGTGGAGCAAGCCATGCGGATTGGTCTCTTCTCTGACGTGCACAGCAATCTTGCCGGGCTGCTGGCGGTGGCCAATGAGCTCGAACGTGAGGGGCGAATGGACCACGTCGTCGTTGCCGGCGATCATCTGTGGGGCGGGCCTCGGCCGCGCGAGGTGTGGCGACTGCT
>DATGEP010000159.1:0-34427 GCA_035310125.1 Ktedonobacterales bacterium | reverse complement strand
TGCGCGCCTACAAGTTGATTCCTACCAGAGCGAGCTTCTGCCCGGCGACCGTACGCCATCTGCTCACGCACACTTCCGGTATCCCCGAGGTGGTGTACTGTGCCGATCTGCTCCATCCCGGCTGGGGCCCATTTGGAGAGCGTCCCGCCATTGGCAGCGTGAAGGTCGGAGAGCCGCTGCCGTCGCTCGCGGAGTACTACCGCGGTGGTCTCCGGGTAGTGGTCGAGCCAGGCACCGCCTTCGCATACTCCAATCACGGGTTTGCCACGCTCGGCCAGCTCGTCGAGGACGTGAGCGGCATGCCGCTCGAACGCTACTTCCGCGAGCATATCTTCGAGCCGCTGGGCATGGCCGACACCGACCTCGTCCGATCCGAGCGGGTGAAGAGACATCTTGCGACAGGGTACGCCCTCGGCCCCAGCGGTGCAAGGACCATTGCCGATCGCGACTGGGTCGGCGGCGGCGGCGGTGGTATCTACTCCTCGACTCGCGACATGGCACGCTACGTCGCGACCCTGCTCGGCGGCGGGGCGAACGAGTACGGTCGAGTGCTTCAGCCAGAGACGCTCGCGACCATGTTCTCGCCCCACTACCAGCCCGATCCACGCCTGACGAGCATGGGCCTCGCTTTCTTTCGCCACGACGCTGGCGACCATCTTATCGTGTCGCATGAGGGGATACTACCAGGGTTCAACTCACAGCTCGCGGTGGCGCCCGAAGACGGCCTCGGCCTCATCGCTTTCACGAATGGGGCGAGTGGAGCGATGACATGGCTGCCGTCCGCGCTCGGGCGATTGCTGCACCACCTGCTCGGCGTCCCGGATGAGGATGTGCGCGGTGACGTCCCACAGCGTCCCGAATTCTGGGGTGAGCTCTGCGGCCGATATCGGTTTCCCCCGCGCGTCTCCGACCTTCGTGGGCGCCTGATGTTGGGCGGCGGTGTCCAGATTTTCGTCCATGCCGGCCAGCTCATGCTTCGGGTGCTCTCTCCCATGCCCATCCCCGCGCTCTACTCGGGCCTTCCGCTCCGCCCCGATGACGACGAGGATCCCTATGTGTTCCGACTCGACCTTGCGAAGTTTGGGATGGCGACGGTCCGCCTCGTTTTCCGCCACGAAGCGGGGGGTCGTACGACGGTTGTCCACACCGATCTCGGATCGCAACCGGTGTCGCTTTACAAGCAGCAGGCGCCGAAGCACCAACGGCCATGGATCACCGGCGCGCTGGGTGCGCTTGCTGTGGCGGGTACAGTAAAGGCCGTTCGGCAGTCGCGAAGTCGGCCGCACACTGAGACGGTAGGGTGATCGTCACGATCGTCACGACCACTGACTCTGACGCATGCGCGCCGGGGATTCGCTCGAAGCGATATGACAGCCCATCACGAGAGATGGAGGCTACGTATGGAAGGCAAACATGTTACTATCTCGGGCCACGCTGAGCCGGGATTCGAGGGCGTCGCGGACGCGTTTGCAGAGAACTTCATCAGCCGCAACGAACTCGGAGCGGCGTGCACGATGTACGTGGACGGGACCGAAGTCGTTGACCTCTGGGGCGGCGTTCGAAACCTCAAAACGGGCGAGCCATGGGAGCGGGGCACGATGGTGATCGTGTGGTCCGCATCCAAAGGCATGAGCGGCCTAGCGGTTGCGCTCGCCGCCTCGCGCGGACTCCTGAATTACGACGAGCGCGTGTCCATGTACTGGCCAGAGTTCGCGCAACACGGTAAAGAGACCATTACGGTTCGGCAGCTCCTCTCTCATCAGGCCGGCTTGTTTGCTCTCGACGCGCCGGTTGACAAGACGGTGCTTGCGAATCTCGACCGTCTGGCAGTCATCCTTGCTCAGCAGAAGCCAGCATGGGCACCAGGCGAGCGCCAGGCATACAGCATGCTCTGCCTTGGCTTCTACGAAAGCGAGCTGATACGGCGCGTTGATCCGTTGCACCGCAGCCTCGGCCAGTTCTTTCAGGATGAGATCGCCTCCCCGCTCGGCCTCGACTTCTACATCCGGCTACCAAACGACATCCCCAACGCACGGCTGGCTTCGATAGAAGAGGCGAACCCACTCCTAGCCTTCCGACATCTCAATCGCATCCCGCTGCGTCTTGCCTTAGCGTTCCTGAATCCATATTCACCCTTACGCCGGTCAGACCGGAATCCGCCGACGAGTGTGTCCCTCGACCACTCCTGCGTGTACGCCCGCAATTTGGAGGTCCCGGCAGGGGGTGGTGTCGGGACGGCCCGCGCACTGGCTCGTGCATACGGTGTCTTTGCCACGGGCGGACGTGAGCTCGGCCTCCGCCAGGAAACCCTGCACGCGCTCATGGCGCCAGCACGGCCCCCCGCCCGTGGATTTTTCGACGAATGCTTGAAGCTCGACTGGCAGCTCTCGCTGGGCTTTGCCAAGCCGAGTAGTGGTCCCGGCGAACATGGTGGGCACGGGTTGGACTTCGGCAGCCCGAGCGCGTTCGGCATGCCCGGTTGGGGTGGCACGTTCGCCTATGCCGATCCCGAGGTTAGAGCCGGCTACGCCTATGTCACGAACCAGATGGGGATCCCGGGAGCGGATCCGCGCGAAGTGGCGATCCGGACGGCATTCCATCGAGCGCTCAAACGACGACGGACGAGCGCGGCTGCGATCGCGGGCGCTGCTTAGCCACAACGCAGTGGGCCCACCAAAGGGGCGTAGACGCGTCCATTGGTAGAGCGGGTGCAAGCGAGCTATTTTGACATACAGCCGTGTGTCGTTTGTGGTGGGGTGCCCGGCAACTGTGCCTGCGCTGCGGACGGGATGAGCTCAAGGGAAACCGTCCATGAGCACGTAGCGATCTGATGTGCATGCATGGATGTGCCGCGTCTTCGACTGATGCATACGGATGGCATCGTCGCTGGCCAAGTTCAGGTAACGCTCCAGAGTACGGATATCGCTATGGCCCATCAAGCGCTGGAGCGTCCGCAGATCGGTCCCCGCGCGGAGCATGTTCACAGCAAACGTATGGCGAAAGCGGTGGCAGTGGATGTGGACACCGATGCGCTTGGAAAGGCGCTGGCAGATCTTCTGTACCGTCATCTCCTGTAGCGGATAGCCGTCGAATGAGAGGAACAGGTGGCGGTCACCTTCAGCCGCCGGCTCCGGCCGACGGAGGCTGAGGTAGCGGGTGAGATACTTGTGCGTTTCCTTGCCAAAACCGATATCGCGTCACTTGCCAAACTTCGCGTGCGTGATGCGGTTCGTCTACAATGTAATTGGACGCGGGCGCACTAGCGCGCAGCCTGGGAAAGAGGACCAATGCGAGCTGCTCTCTTTGTGACGTGCTTCAACGACACATTGTTTCCCCAGGTGGGAATCGCCACAACGCGCCTGTTGGAACGGCTCGGCCACACCGTCGAGTTTCCGGAGGCGCAAACCTGCTGCGGACAGATGCACTACAACACTGGCTACCAGCGTGAGGCCATTCCCTTGGTCCGGCACTTTGTCGAGGTCTTCGGCGATGCCGAGGTCATCGTCGCGCCGTCAGCCTCGTGCGTTGGCATGGTGCGCGAACTCTATCCAAAGGCGGCGGCCCTCAGTGGCGACGAGCGGCTGGTCGCGGCGGTGCGGGATCTCGTCCCGCGCGTTGACGAGCTGGGTGAGTTCCTGGTCAAACGCACCGGTGTCGTGGATGTCGGAGCCTATTTCCCGCACCGAGTGACCTACCATGCCACCTGCCATAGCCTGCGCGTGCTCCAGGTCGGCGATATCCCGATGCGGTTGCTGCGAGCGGTGAAGGGCATTGATTTGGTGGAGCTGCCGAATGTGCAAGAGTGCTGCGGCTTCGGCGGCACCTTCGCCGTGAAGAACGCTGATACGTCTGTGGCGATGCTCAGTGATAAGATGCGCTGTGTGCTGGATACCGGCGCCGAAGTGCTTTGCGCCGCGGATACCTCCTGCCTCATGCACATCGGCGGCGGGCTGCACCGCCTGCGCGCGGGCGTTCGCACAGCCCATCTGGCGGAGATTCTGGCTAGCACTGAGGAGGGATAGATCATGGCTGGTCGTCCATTGCCCGCCTTCCCAGCTGCCGCGAAGATAGCGCTGGCCAACCCGCAGCTGCGTCGCAACCTGGGCAAGGCCACGACGACGATCCGCGCCAAGCGCGCGCAGGTTGTCAGCGAGCTGCCCGACTGGGAGGCGCTGCGGGCAGCGGGTGCGGCGATCAAGGCCGATGTTATGCGCCATCTGGACCGCTATCTGCTCCAGGTGGAGGAGTCCGTCTCCCGTGCGGGCGGGATGGTCCACTGGGCACGCGATGCCTCCGAGGCCAATGCCATCATCGCCGAGCTGGTGCGAGTGACAGGGGCGGAGCGCGTGGTCAAGGTCAAATCGCTGACCACCGATGAGATCGGCCTGAACGCCGCGTTGCGACGGGCTGGCATCACCGCCATCGAGACCGACCTGGCTGAGCTGATCATTCAGCTTGCCGGCGAGTCATCCTCCCACATTCTCGTTCCAGCGATTCACAAGAACCGCAGCGAGATCCGTGACCTCTTCCGCCGCACCATCGCTCGCGACCAGGATCTCAGCGACGAGCCAAAGGAGCTGGCGGCGGCGGCCCGGCGCTATCTGCGCGAGCAGTTCCTGGCTGCCGAGGTGGCAATCAGCGGGGCGAATTTCGCCGTCGCGGAGACCGGAACGGTGGCGGTGTTCGAGAGCGAGGGGAACGGGCGCATGTGCCTGACGCTGCCGCGTACGCTCATCACCGTGATGGGGATCGAGAAGCTCATCCCGACATTCCAGGATTTCGAGGTCTTCTTCCAGCTCCTGCCGCGCAGCTCCACAGGTGAGCGGATGAACCCCTACACCAGCCTATGGACGGGTATAACACCAGGCGACGGACCGCAGATGTTTCACCTCGTCTTGCTCGACAACGGACGCACGCAGGTGCTCGCCGACGAGGTGGGGCGGCAGACGCTGCACTGTATCCGCTGTAGCGCCTGCCTCAATATCTGCCCGGTCTACGCGCGCACGGGTGGCCATGCGTACGGCTCGGTGTACCCAGGCCCGATCGGTGCGATCCTGACGCCGCAGCTACTGGGGCTGGACCGCGCAAAGACACTCCCCTACGCTTCCAGTCTCTGCGGCGCATGCTACGAGGTCTGCCCGGTGCAAATCAACATTCCTGAGGTGCTGCTGCACCTGCGTGGTGAGGTGACGCAACATGCCGGACCGCTGAACCCCGAAGCGGTCGTGATGCGGCAGCTCGCCACCATTTTCGCCAGCCCAAAGCGCTACGAGCGCGCACAGCACCTGGGACGTCGCGGGCAGCGGCCCTTTGTGCATGGCGGCGTGATCAATCATTTGCCGGGCATGCTGGCGGGATGGACGCAGGCGCGTGATCTGGCGCCCATGCCAGCACAGACGTTTCGCGAGTGGTGGCGACAAAGAGAACGCCAGCGTCAGAATGGAGACGCATGATGACCGAGACTGCGAAGGATGTGATCCTCGCCAGTATCAGAGCGGCGCTGGCCGCTGCTCCAGAGGTCGCACCCGTGTCGCGCACCTACCTCCAGCGTGACGGACGTGATCGGCTCGAGATCATCGCCGAGCTGATCGAACGGCTCCGCGATTACAAAGCCCACGTTGACCACGTTACGATATCGGCGTTGCCGCCCGCGATTGCGAATGCCTGCGCGAGCTATAATATCCGACGTCTGGTTGTTCCCGCCGACGTGCCAGCGGAATGGGTGCCCGCAGGGATCGAAGTACTCCGCGACGCCCCGCCACGCACGAGCGAGGAGATGGACCAGAGCGACGGCGTGTTGACTGGCTGCGCTTTCGCCATCGCGCAGACGGGAACGATTGTGCTGGATGGCGGCGCCCATCAGGGGCAGCGGGCGCTGTCGCTGGTGCCCGACCGGCATCTCTGCGTGGTGCATGCGGATCAGGTAGTCGGTATTGTTCCCGAGGGCATCACCCGCCTGGCGGCGCAGCCCGCCCGCCCAATCACCTTCATCTCCGGCCCCTCCGCTACCAGCGACATCGAGCTCTCCCGTGTCGAGGGCGTACACGGCCCGCGTACTCTCCATGTCTTCCTGGTAGATGCACAGGAAGCATGAGCCGGCAACGGGCCGTGAGTGCGCTCCCGATTCTGGCGGCATCTCCCCACAAATCGCGCCGGGGCGACCGGCGAATCGACGGCGAGATAGAGCGACATATGACGTTCGCCCGTAGGGTACACCAATGTGCCGCTATTGCACCGCGCCGGCCAGCTTCTGCGCTACATCTGGTGCCAGTGTCTGGCGGAGGATCTTGCCGCCGTGAACGTTCAGCTCCGCGATGGCCTGGTCGGCGTGGTCGAACTGCACCATTGCCACGATGGCTGAGCTATCCGGTGTCAGGCTGTCGCCCAGCTCCTTGAGATAATCGTCTTTGAAGCCGAGGTCCACGACTTTGCTGGCAACGAAACCCGCGCCCGCGCCAAGCACCGCACCTTCGAGCAAATTGCCCTTCATCATGCCGAGCAGTCCACCCGCGAGCGCCCCAGCTACGGCGCCCTGCTTCGTGTCGAAGTCGTGCGTCTCATGGATAGTCACCTTACCGTGGTGGTCGCGCGTGATGACCGCCGCGTTCTTCAGATGCACCAGATGCTCATGGTTGAGCTGCTGGAGATTACGTAACACCTCGGCGGCTTTCTGCTCGCCAGGAAACGACACGACAAGTACTTCGTTGGGATCTTGCATGTGGTTGCCTCCTATTTCTATACGGCCATCACCAGCCGCCGCCGTATAGCATACGACACCTATGACAGGGGGCGCGTCGGGAAAATGGCGGAGACGCAGTGAGCGATTCCTGATGCGTGATCCTCGTTTCCCGCGGCCCTTGCGCCGCCGGTCCTCATGGGACACAATAGCATCGGCACGCCGCCGTGTTTTCCGTGCCATGTAGAGCGACAGACAGAAAAGGAACAGGAGCAATGTCGGAGCATTCCATCCCGCAAGCGAACGTCATCGCCGCGCTGCGCGCGCGCGGCCTCATCAGCCAGATGACCGAGAGCGGTCTGCCCGAAGCGGCGGCGGACGGGCGGCTCTACGTGTATTGCGGCTTTGATCCGTCGGCGCCCAGCTTGCATGTGGGTAATCTTGTTCCCGTCATGGTGCTGGCGCACTTCCAGCGCCATGGTCACCGGCCCATTCTTGTCGTCGGCGGGGGCACCGGCATGATCGGCGACCCCAGCGGCACCTCCATCGAGCGCCCGCTGCTCACCCCGGAGCAGGTGCGCGCCAACTCCGCGCGCATCCGTGACCAGCTCGCCGGCTATCTCTCGTTTGAGGGACCGGCCGCCGCGATCATGGTGAATAACGCCGACTGGCTCGAACCCATGACCGCCATCACCTTCTTGCGCGACATTGGGAAGCATTTTCCCGTCAATGTGATGCTGGCGAAGGAGTCCGTCAAACAGCGGCTGGAGAGCGAGCAGGGTCTCTCGTTTACAGAATTCAGCTACATGCTTGTGATGGCGACGGACTACCTGCATCTCTTCGATGAGTACGGCTGCACGGTGCAGGTCGGCGGGCATGATCAATGGGGCAACCTCCTCGCTGGCGCGGACCTCATCCGCCGCGCGCGCGAGGCGCGCGTCCACGCGCTCACCGCGCCGCTCGTTACCACGTCCAGCGGCGCCAAGTTTGGCAAGAGCGCCGGCAACGCGCTCTGGCTCGATCCCGCCATGACGACCCCCTACGAGATGTACCAGTATTGGATCAACACCGACGACCGCGATGTCGCCCACTACCTCAAGATCTTCACCTTCATGTCGCTTGAAGAGATTGGCGAGCTGGAGCGGCGCCAGGCGGAAGATCCAGGCAGCCGCGTGGGCCAGCGCCGCCTCGCCTTCGAGGTGACGGCGCTGATTCACGGTGAGGCAATCGCTCGCGCCGTCGCCGCCACCTCGAAGATTCTCTTCGGAGGTGGCGTGGATGAGATGACGCCCGATGTACTGCCGCATCTGGCGAGCGCCGTGCCTACCGTGCCCGTCACGCTGGAGACACTTGCGCGCGGCCTGCCCGTGGTGGACGCGCTGGTCACGGTGGGTGCGCAGCCATCCAAAGGCGCGGCGCGACGGCTCATTCAACAGGGCGGCCTCTACGTCAACGATGAGCGGTGGAGCGATCCCGAAAAGCCACTCACCCGCGCGGAGACGCTCTTCGACCGGGCGATCCTGCTGCGCACCGGTAAGAACAAGTATTCCCTGCTGCTCGCGGGCGAGTGACCCGCCAGGCATTCCGTCGCGGATGGTGATGGCCTCCGCTCCACCACCGTCCGGGACGGGCAGGCACGTGAGCTATGGTGTCACGCGGTTAATGTCGCGCGGGAAGAGCGTGGCTAACTTGATGCTCGGCACGCCGGTGAGCTGCATCAACAGCCGCTCTAACCCAATGGCGAAGCCGCCTTCTGGTGGCATGCCGTAGCGGAACGCCTCCAGATACGCGGCGAACGGCGCGTAGGGCAGGTCGGCCCGCTCCAGCGCCGCGACATAGTCACTGTAGAGATGCAGCCGCTGGCCGCCCGTCACCAGCTCCGTGCCGCGAAACAGCATATCGAAGGAGTTGGAGTACTCGGGGCGCTCGGGGTCGGGGTGCGTATAAAACGGACGTTTGCGCATAGGATAGCCCGTTACGTAGAGGAAGTCGCTGGCGTACTCCCGGCGTGCCCACTCGCCCAGCCAGCGCTCGTCTTGCGGCGAGAGGTCCGGCTCGCCGCGCACATCTATGTTGTGCAGCCGCAAGATCAGCTCTTGCGCCTCGGCGAAGTGGATATGCGGGATGGGTTCCGGCACGGATGGCAGCGTCACATCCAGCAGCGCCAGATCCGCGGCGTAGCCCTCAGCCAGCGCGGTGAGGATACCGGCGATGGTATCACGCAGGACGGCCATGACGGTGAAGTGGTTTTCGATGAAGCCAAATTCAGCATCCAGACTGACGTACTCGTTGAGATGGCGCGTGGTGTCGTGCGGCTCCGCGCGGAAGACGGGGCCGACCTCGAAGACGCGCTCGAAGACGCCGACCATCATCTGCTTGTAGAACTGTGGACTCTGCGCGAGGAATGCCGGACGCCCAAAGTAGTCGAGCTGGAAGACATTGGCGCCGCCTTCGGTCGCGGAGGCGACGATCTTGGGTGATGAAATCTCGGTGAAGCCGCGCGCACAGAGCGTGGCGCGGAAGCCGGCCATCGCGCCCGCGCCGAGCCGCAGAAGCGCCTGCCGCTTGGGATGCCGGTTGGCTATCACTGCTTCGTCCAGTAAGGTGGCGAGGCTGACTTTTAGCTCGCGCTTGCTGAGGGTGACGGGCGGCGCCTCGGTGACGGCCACCAGCACCGTCAGGCGGATGTCGCGTAGCTCGACGCCGCCAGGCGCTCGTTCCGCCAGCGCGAGCGTTCCCTCGATGGCGATGACGCTTTCGACGCCGGCACCAGATGTGGTGAGTGGCGCCAGATTGGCCTCGTCGCCGGCAACCGCCTGGAGGGTTCCCCAGCCGTCGCGGAGGATGAGAAAGCTGATGCCGCCAAGCCGGCGCACCGCATGCAGCCAGCCTTCGACGCGCACGCGCTCGCCGATGTGCGCGCTGGCTTCGATGGTTCGTACACGTTCCATACTGTGTGTCTCCTGTTGAGTCTTCTTTGTGGAATAGGCGTGTCCGGTAACACTGGCGGAGGCGCGCCCTGGTAGGCCTTTCCTGAAGACTTCAGGAGAACTCTCGTCAGGCGCGCTCCCGCGGATCGTCGCCGCCATCGCAATCGTCCGCCATTGGGTCATCCTCTTTCTGGATTGAAACCTCGCCCTCGACCTCTCTCCCCGCGGAGAGAGGGGAGATAAGAGGGTGGCCAACACAAAAGCCCTCGTCCCGATTGGGGGACGAGGGCTTTTCAGCCGGTCGTGGTGCCACCACCATTCGCCTCGCGTGCGGATTCGCGCACGGGCCTTGTGTCGCGCGATATCGGGCGCGTTCCGGAGTCAGACTACTGGTGTGCCATGCAGCGCACGTTCGCCGGCCGGCTCAGGGGTGTCGCGCGGAGTGTCTGGAGGCGGCGCTCGCAGCTTTCGCACCGCTCTCTGCGCACCAGAGAGTCTCCGCGCACGGTCCCTTCATAGCCTCTGTCTTCCTGCATGTTCCCAGCCGCTTCCGGCTGGCCACTCCCCAGTATAGACTACCTGCGGAGCTGCTTGCAAGAGCATAAGCTGGGCGATAGAGACCGCGCTGGCGTAGCTGGTCGCCCCGAAGCCCACGCTGGTGGCATGATGGCATTATCCGAGACTCGCCAGACGTGCTGGCACGGAGCTAGGCGCTGGCTTTGCGCGGCAGGAGATACAACACGGCACCGATAACGAGCAAGACCACTCCCACAATGAGGATGATCGTGCTTCCTCCCTTCATAGAGCCCAGGAAATGCACTGCGAAATGGTTGACAAGACCAACAATGATCACAATGATGCCAAGGACTGCGAGGATTCTGCCGAGACCCTTCATGTTGTCCTCCAAAAGAACATACTCGCTAACACTAGCGGTGCGCCGGAGCGGGATGGCGCCGTAAGGATGCTCACCAGCCTACCGGCAGAGCTACTATAGACCTCACGAGCACATACGTCAACTATTCAATTAAACCGTTCGCTCGGAGGGTCGAGCGCGAGATGCTCGGCCAGCATAGGGGTCAGCTCCGGCGGGTCGCTACGCTCGACGACTATCGTCTCGGCGCCCAGGAATGCCGCCAGCTCGCGTAAGGCGCCCGCAAGACCGACGAGCAGCGCTCCGTCCACCGGCTCGCCCGGCTCCAGATGGACCGAGCGGACGAGCAGCCCGCGCTCGGCACGCACGAATTTGGGATCGAGCCGGCCTACCAACCGCCCCTGATGCAAGATCGCCAGGCAGTAGTAGCCGTAGCGGCGCTTCTCCGGCAGGACATACGCCTCGAAGCAGACCTCGTAGCCGAAGAGGTCGCGGGCGCGCTGGCGGTGCCAGATGAGGTTGTCGAATGGGCTGAGCAGTGTCGTGCGCGCGGGCCGCTCACCGGCGCGCAGCCATTCCAGGTCGGCCAGGCGCGATGGGTCGAGGTATGCTGGCCCTTGCAGCCCGTCTATTTCTACGGGCAGCAGCTTCTTCTTGCTGGCGAGAGCGGCCAGGGTTGCCTCGGCGGCGGCGCGTTTGGTGGGCTTGTGGCCATTGGATCCGGCGGTGATGACGTAGTCGTGGAGGCGGAAGTAGTCCCAGAGCCAGGCGGGCGTGAGAATGCCAAGCGCCTGGATGGTACGCCGGGTAAAGTGGTCGCGCTGCTCCGGCGGTGAGGGCAAGCGGGAGTCGCGCGGCACTTTTCCAAGCGCCTCTTTGAGCACGCGCTCGCGCAGGTCGTAGACCTTCTGGCCGCCGCGCCGGCTGGAGATCATCAGCTCGCCGAGGGTCCAGAGTACATCGAGCGCTTTGCGGCTTTCTTTAGGGCCGTACCAGTCCCAGGGGTTGGCGCGGGCGGCGCTGGGGTCGCGCTCGAAGTCGGCTGAAGCGAGCGGGCCGCGCGTGCGAATGGCGGCGCGCGTCTCTTCGATGACGGCGGCGTTCTCGCGCATCCAGTCGCGCAGGGGATCCCACAGATGCACTTCGGCGGCGCGAAGCATGTCGGCGCGGTAGTAGGGGTAGTCGCTCATCGGGACGATGGAGGCGGCGTGGCTCCAATATTCAAAGATGCCGCGATGCGGGGAGTGCAGGGCGTCCAGCAAAGTGGGGTCGTACGGCCCCAGGCGGCTCCAGAGGACGAGGTATTGCGAGCGTGCGACGACAGAGATGGTGTCAACCTGGACGACGCCGAGGCGCTCGATTTCGGCGCGCACGCTGGCGAGAGTTGCCGATTCTGCCGGAATATCATTTTTTGACAACCGCACTCCCGGCCGCTCTCCCGCGAGGCGAGGGGGGAAGACGGTTGCCGATTCTGCCGGAATTTGATATTCACTGGCGGTTCCAGTTGCCGATTCTGCCGGAATTTCAGAATCGGCAATGGAGGCGGTTGCCGATTCTGCCGGAATTTCATTTTTTCTCGCGTTTCCGGTTGCCGATTCTGCCGGAATTCGCCATAATCCCTGCGCGGCAAGCATGATGCCGCGCGCTTCATCGAGCGTCAATCGCAAGGGCTTTCGGTTAGGCACGCGCATCCCCTCTCGGTGGAACTATGCGAGTCAGGTGACGTGTATTGTAGCACGGACGTTCTATCATGCTGGTATGGCATCGCGGGTCACTCCGCGCCCGCTGGGGTGGCCGTGCCAGGTTGGCATCGTCCGTGTGTTCCTCCCCAGCGCCCGCGCCAGCCCGCATAGCTGAACACGCGCGGCATGTCTTCGTGTTACATGTGGAATATCTCTCAGCTTGGACATTCATGAATGGCGCCCCTGGTGATCGAGGGAGCGTTCTTCCTATTCTTTCTCCTGGGTGACGTTCCGGAGATCGAGGAGGTAGGCGCGAATCGTTGCCGCCCTGGTCACTCGCCTCCAAAGCGGTCTGGAAGTATTCTGTGCGCACCGCCCCACTCTGTTTTGGGCCATAGACGAGATATTCGTCATCTGGTGCTGATATCGGCGGGCCATAGGGTTCGGTGGTGGTGCCTGCCGCATTCCGTCCACACACACCGCCAGATCGTCAATTCCTTGTGTGAGACGCCGGTGTGAGCATGTGTAGCCAGCGAGGGCCGTTTTGTCAAGTCTTCGGTTGCCGAATCTTTAGAGCAGGCGTACACCGACTGATTTGCCGCTGAATGCCTTTGTCTTTTCCTCCGCTGGACGGCGCGCGTATACTTGGGACGGCTCGCTATTATCTGGGTGCGCCGAGGTGAGGTGAATGGGCGACAAAGGAGGCGGTGGGAGGATGAGTAGAGGGCGGCGAAGCATGCGCTGGCGGTATCTGTGGCTGTGGGTGACACTGCTGACAGTGGGTGTTTTGCTGCTGGCGGCGTGTGATAGCGGATCGGGCGGGGCAGGCTCGCCTACGGCCACAGGCTCCGGCGGGCCGCCTATTACGTCCAACGGGACGCCGCTTGCCGCCACCGCGACACCCACCACTGGCGCGCTGACAACGCCCGGCGCGCAGGTTGGCGCGTCGGACGTGTGCGCGCAAGCGCCCAGTGTGAATGCGCAGCTTCCCGCCAGCATCCCACCGTATCCCGGCGCGCAGCTGCGTCTGGGCCAGACCTCCGGCGGCAATGGGCTCTTTGGCCTCTGCACGAGCGATTCGGTGAGCGCGATTGGCCGGTTCTACGCGGGCCAGCTTCCCAATAAGGGCTGGCAGCAGGTGCAGAGCGGCGTCAACGGCGATGTCGAGCAAGTCAGCGCGACGAAGGGCAACGGGCACGTCTTCATCACTATCGAGCCGGACCCGCAGATTAGCGGGCAGACGGAGATCATCATTCTCACTGGCGGGGTCTAATACAGCCCGTCAAACGCGATGGCCGCGCCGCCAATAACCGCCCAGATGAGGATGGCAGCGACCCAGCGGCCACCATGTCGCGCTCGTGATTGCGCGCTCGTCGCCTGGGCAAACCAGTCGCGAGTCTGCGGACGGCTCAGCAACCATACGATCAATGGGCTGGCCACCAGCAGCGCCAGTGTCCGCGCAATGGCGCTCAGGTGTCCGGCGCGCACGTCGCCAATAGCTCCTGGTAGCTGCACGATGCCGTACACGGTCAGCAGCGCATTCCCGGCGATCTGGAACGGGCGGAGCAGACGCACGCCGCGCCGCATCCCTTCACCAGCCAGCGCGCAGGGCACCGCCGCCAGCAGCACCGCCGCCGTCGCTCCGGTCCGCTGGCTGGATGAGAGCATCATTGGCATACTTGCTGAACCAATGCCCAGCGCGAAGCGCGCCGCGAGAAAGATCATCTCAGCGGCGAGCGCCCAATCGAAAGCGACCGCCGTGCCTACGCCGCGCGGTCCCGCCAACGCCGCCAGGGATGTTGCTGGTTGCGCCGGACGTATCGCCATATCGCGCTCGTTTGACTTCATGCTTTGCTCCTGCCGTCTGGCGCCCCTACGTGTTTCGGCGCACATCCACTGGGCGGGCATGTCTCCCATGCGTATGATACGGGCGCGGATACGTGCAGTGGTTAGGTGGAACCCAGTCTCACGCTTCCCTTTATTTGTCGTGTTGCCTATCACGTATGCTGATGCCGTGACCAAGTAAACGCGGGCGCACACCGCAAAGGTGCGCGAGCCCGAGCATTTCCACTTGCTGTTCTTGCCGCCCCATTCCCCGGAGTTCCAGCCGGCGGAACACCTGTGGCAGCTGACGAACACCGAGTTGGTCAACCGCCACTTCTTCAGCTTTGAGGAGTTGGAGGATGCGCAAGCGGAGAGCTGTGTCGCGCTCCGGGAGCAGCAGGGCCTGGTCCGCTCGGTGACCTGCTTCCGCTCGTGGCCTCAGCGAATCATGAAACGCCAGGGCCCCAGGCAGATCGCAAGTTACACCTCTTCGTCCTCCTCCACACCAGGCGGGTAGCCCTCGATGTACGCCGTATCACGCCCTAGGACGCGCCCTGGAGACGCAACATACATCAGTTCCGGGATCAGGTGTCGCTTCGGCTTGTCGGTGTAGGCAAGTGTCAAGTCGTAGCCTCGCTCGGGGACCCCATAATCCGCGTGCGGGTCGAAGGCAATTTCCTGCCGCGTATAGGCGCCAGTGAGGTAACGGTGTTCGATCGCCATCATGAGGTCGTACCCCTCGCGCGCATACTGGGAACCTCGTCACGCGTGGCGTACTGCGCGTAATAGCGTGGCCCACCGTGCCAGTACACGAGCAGCGCCGTCCCGCGGTCGCAGGTCGGCTGCTGAATGATCCACCGCAGCTCGTCTGCACCGTCATCCCAGTTCCAATTGCACGCAACCTGATGCCACTCCTCGGGCGACGCTTGAGAGATGTTGGTCATGAACCGCTTGGGCTGAAGCCCAGCGGCTTGTCCCTGCCTTTACGCGATCACCTGATTATCCAGGCGGTCTACCGGGCGAGACGTACGGCTGCATGACAGGGCAGCCCGGCAGCCAATGTTGACTGCCGCGTTCAGGTCCGCATGGGCGAAGAACCCACACGCGACACAGAGGAAATGCGCTTGAGAACGGCGATTGGCACGCTCACAATGCCCACAGCGGCTACACGTCTGACTGGTGTAGGCCGGGTCTACATAGACCACTGGCACTCCAGCCAACGCCGCCTTGTAGGCAATGAAGGTGCGCAACTGAAAGAACGCCCAACTGTGCAGCACTCTCCGCTGGCGTCGCTTAACCGTTTTCCCCGCGCGTTCGCGGATGCCCTGAAGGTCCTCAAGAGCAATCCCGCGCGTCGTGCCTTTCGCCGTACTGACAATGGCCTTCGACAAACAATGGTTGACATCGCGAACGAAGCGGTGCT
The DNA here is from genome assembly GCA_035310125.1 of Ktedonobacterales bacterium. GTDB lineage: Bacteria > Chloroflexota > Ktedonobacteria > Ktedonobacterales > JADMIN01 > DATGEP01. The sequence continues at coordinate 19,021 of DATGEP010000159.1, read as the reverse complement.
CGCGTCCACTGCGCTTCTTGAGCAACCGCTTACTCGACTTCGTGTTGCGCGTTTGGAGCTTCTGGCGGAAGCGACTAAAGCGCGCCCGCACTTCGTTCACGTGGGCGTGCTTGGGGGCTTGGGGGCCGGTGGAACGGTTCAGCAACTCCCCGTCGCTCGTTGCCGCCAGCGTGGTGATACCCAGGTCTATCCCCAGGTACTCGCTCGCCTCATCGGGCGTGGGTTCCGGGGCATCTACCGTCACGGCCAGATAGAAGGTGCCGTTGCGGTAGAGCAAGTCCGCTTGTCCGCGCTTCCGGCTCAGCATCCCCTCGGCATATGTCCCGAACCGGAACGGCACGATCACACGTCCATCCAGCGTCAGGAGCGACACCCGATCAATTGCGGGGAACGAGCAGATACGCTCGTCGTAGACCATCGCGCCATGCGGGCGAAACGAGGGCTTGATGCGCTTGTCACGCTTGTAGGCTTCCGCTACCTTGCTGATGGCCCGTATCGCCATCTGCGCCGACAGATTGAATTGCTGGCGGATGTCATAGTAGACCAGCTTTTGCAGCTCGATTTTGTTCGCCAGATGGTGGGCAAACGCCACCTCCGCCACGGCATTGCAGGCCGCGTTGAAGGCTTCCAGCGTGCGCAGGAGCGACGCGTGGTGTTCGGGCGTCGGGGCCAGTTTGACGAGCACGGTTTGTTTCATGCTCAGAGCATACCATCATTGAACGGGAGTTTCAATGTGTTGGTACTTCTGTTCATGATTGTTGGGGGGCGCATTCCTCCGCCGGGGCTGAAGCCCCGCGGCTTCCTGCGCCCTTTTCTGTGAACCCCGTATAATACAGCTTTTCGACTGCAATAGCCGCGCCGCCGATACCCTCGTGGCAACTGCCGCGGCCAGGACGTGTGGCTCCACGTCCTGTCGTCGTCGTAGCCGCCGCGCCACCGGACTCGCGCGCCAGCGCTGTGTTCTACGTGGCCTGGCTACACCAAGATGCGACACCCCCGTTCGCGCAGCGCCACGAACCACGGGGGCTCCTTTCGCAGTTTCGTCCAGCGTACATCCAATTTCTCCAGGCGCATCAATTGCTCCATGCTGTGTGGGAGCCGGGTCAGGCGGGTGGCTCGCAGATCGAGATGGGTCAAGCTGCCCATGAGGCCGATTTCCTCAGGCAGGTCCTCCAATGGGTTGTTACGCAGGTCGAGCCGCGCGAGCCGCCGCAGTTGTGAGACCGAAGGCGGCAGGTGGGCAATCTGGTTGTTGCTCACGACCAGCTCACGCAGCCGCGCGAGCGCTCCCAGGCTCGCCGGCAATGCCTCCAGGCGATTGTCCTGCAGGTGCAGCTCGCGCAGGTGCTCCAGCCGCGTGATCGTGTGGGGAAGGGTTTGCAGGCCGTTCGCATACAGGCGCAACTCCTCTAGCGCCGTGAGGTCGCCTAGCGAATCGGGCAGCGCGGCGAGCGGGTTGTGGGTCAGCCCCAGGTAGCGCAGCCGGGACATGCGCTGGAAGACGGCCTCGGGCACGTCATTCAGCAAGTTGTTGCTCAGGTAGAGCGCGTCCTCGAGCTCGTGGAGGGCGGCCAGCTCGGCGGGCAGCGCACGGATCCGGTTGTGGCCGAGATCCAGCATGCGCAGGCGGCTCAGGGCAGCAATCTCGGCGGGAATCGTCTCTATCGCGTTTTCGGCCAGATTCAGCCGACGCAGCCCTGACAGGCGAAAAATGCCCGGCGGGATCACACGCAGCCGGTTCTTGCCCAGGCTGAGATCGCGCAGGGCGCTCAGCCGGCCGACACCTTGAGGCAGCGTGTGGAGGTAATTGGCATAGAGGCTCAGCCGTTGCAGGTGCGAGAAATGGGTAAGCGACTTCGGCAACACGTTGAGTCGGTTCCCATCTAGATGCAACTCCTCCAGGCTGTCCAGTCTGTCGAATGACAGCCAGTCCGCTGGCGCGTGATCCAGGTCGGCATGGTCGAGGACGAGCCGGCGGACCTGGTGCAGGGAGGCAACAGACAAGTCAGGCCACTGTGTAAATGGGTGGCCGCTGAGGTCAAGGTCGCCCTCCATCCAATCTCCTCCCCGCGACTCGCTTGCCGCTTGAATAGCCGCATCCTCCTCGTGGATGTAGCGTATCACCTGTTTATACGATGATTTGGGGTACGTGCGCTTCCCCTTGTGTGTCGTGTTGCCCATCGCGTATACTGATGCCGTGACCAAGTAAACGCGGGCGCACGCCGCAAAGGTGCAGCATCCAGGCCAGATCCACGGAGTCGTGGCTGGCGGACCCCGACCAGCCGCCTTAGGAGCAAAGCAGTGGAGACCGACAGGCCACGCTATGCGCCGGGTGATCGGGTGGTGCTGACCGACCCATCCCTCGGCCTGAGCAACGTATCCGGTGAAGTGGTGCGTATCGTCACCATCGCGCAGCAGCCGCACCAGAGCGCGCGGTATCTGTATGCGCTCCGGCTGGAGCACGCCATTCCCGGCGTCTACGTCCCGGAGGATGTATTGACTCCCGTGGAGGCCGGAGTCTAAGCGACCCTGGTGCTCACATGCAGCCACCAGGCGTTGGTCCCTTGAAACAGCCGGCGGCTCCGTGGACACACGGAGCCGCTTGCCATGGAAGCGGGCTGGGGATGTGGGCTATTCCTCCGGGCTGGTTTCCCAGTCGTCGCGGGAATCGGGCAGGGGCAGCCAGGGGGGCAGCGGCAGTAGGAGATAGCGCGAGAGCGCCAGCACATATGGTTCGTATTGCGCGCGCAGGTGGGTGAGCTTCGCGTCCGCCTCCGGTCCCTCACGCAGCCGCAAGCCCGTTGATGTCAGGATCGCACGCAGCTCCGCGAGCTCGTCCACTGAGAGCCGCGCTGGTTTGACTCCATGTGTGGCGACGCCAAAGACCTGGCTGAGATCCACCGCCGCGTGCCGCGCCATCGCGAAGGTCAGCCGCGCCTGGAGTTTGGGCATATCCTCGACACCCACCAGCACCAGGGTACAGACGTCGAGAATCGCCGTTAGCGACGACAGCCACGATTGATTTTCGTGCTGTGAGCGGAAATATCCCAGCGAAGGATAGGAGAGGTGGCTTTCCAACACCTCTGCCGACCAGCGCTCCCAATCCGTGAGCAGCCCAGTCAGCGCCGCGGCGCTGCCACGCTCGGCATTGCGGCGCAATAGCTCCGCGGCCGTCGGCGGCGACCCCGCGCGCGCGTCCAGCAGCGAGATGGTCACTTCACGCCGCGAGAACGCCTGGTAGAGAATAGGCAGGTAGCCAATGACCATCGCCAGGAACGCGAAGCCGGTACCTCCCTCCAGAACCGTGATGATGCGCGCCGGCGGAGAGAGGGGAACGACGTCGCCCAGGCCGAGCGTGAAGAAGGTGGTTCCGCTCATGTACAGGTCGGTGCCGAAGGTGATGCGCCCGGACGGTGAGATGAGCTGTGAGCCAAGCGCCCACTGGAGCAACCCAAAGCCGATGATGAGAATGACTGCCCAGATAGCCAGCAAGAGCAGCAACGCCAGTGGACCGTACAGGCTCAGCGCGCTCTCGCGCGCGCCGCGCAGACGCCGCCCGATGAATGTCCAGGGTTCCCAGGTCATCCGGTAGATTACATTGGTCAGCCGGAGCCGACGGCGCACGCGGCGCGGCAAGATGATCGTCTCGAAGGCGTCCCAGAGGGCCGCCAGAATTAGCACTAGCGCACACACCGCGGCGATGACGGACATTGTGGGAATCCTCCCTGCTTGCGCATACTCCCAACAGCGTAGCGCCTCATCGTCCCGGCGGTCAATCCATGCGCGGCGAATCAAGTCAACACGCGCTCATGCCGCCGTGCCAGTCATCTTCGCGACGAGATGGATCACGCCCATTTATCGCTGGACGCGCCCGCGCGAAGAGGAACGTTTGCGGCGCGTGGTCGTGGATTGGACGGATGCGTGGCCGGGAGCGCGCGGCGCTGCCCGGGAGGCGGGAGGCGCCCCAGGTGGCGTCGCCCGCTCGTTCCGAGGCGGGTGCTGTCGTGCTGGAAGCTCTTGTCCGTTTTCACGTTGCGCCAGCGGAACCGCATCGCGGTGTGCCGCAGCCTGGTCGGGGACGCCAGCCGGGGGTTCGGGCTGCTCGCCAGCGTGCTTCGCCGCGTCTCGACGCGCGCGCAAGAAGGTCGCGAGCATGACCAGCCCTACGACGTAGCCAGCATTTATGAGCAGCGCCAGCCCGCCATTCCAACCGATGGTTCCTGTCATCCCCATCGTGTAACAGGCGAACAGTGGCAGCAGTGGCAACCGCCACACGAAGAAAATCGCCGCGAGCAGCCCCGTCGCGGTATAGGAATATAGCGCCGCTGTCAGCCAAGCCAGGAAGATCAGGCGCGCGAACCGGGGCGCGTACGCGGGGGAAAGCGCCAGTGTCAGCGCCGCCAGCACGATGCAGCCGGCGATCAGGCCAACCGATCCCGCGAACAGTGCGCCACTCGTCGCATTGATGAGACGCCGGGAGAACAGCACCAGCGCGAGAAGCACCACGTATTCCACGATTCGCAGCGCCGCCGCCGCCAGCATCAGCCCGGCGGTGTACACGCGCCGCGCCGCGCTCGTGATGGCTGGTTGAGCGGCGTCGGGTGGGGGAGCGCGCGAGATGAGCAGGAGTGTCGTGCCAGCGGCCAGCAAGCCCAGGCTCCAGTTGGCTGTCTCGAAGAAGAACGGCGCTTCAAAGGGGTAGCGAAACGCGAACAGGTAGAGGGCCAGCGCGTATGCCAGCTCAACGAGAATCCATCCGTCGCGGATGTATTCCAGGAGCGGTGCGCGCGCGGCAAGCAGGATGGCCGCGACGGGTGGGTAGAGCTGCGCGGCGATGAAATCGCGGGCGCTCGCGGCTCTGGCGGGCGCGTTCCTGGGGGCGGTCATCGGCGATGTCCTTCCGCCTCTGTCGCTGTCGCCGCCACGAGCAAGCCTCCTTCAGCGCAGGCCACGCGTGCGACTGCCGAAGAGAGGCCAGCCGCACGCCGCCGTAGGAGTAGTATAGCATGCTCGCAATGCGTTAGGGTTTTGGCGTCACGTTGATTGGTTCGCCAGGCTGAGCGCCAGTATTCGGTGTCCCGGAAGAGCCGCTTGTCGCCGCCGGTGCGCCGCAGTCCACGATGGTTACTGGCTGCGAATAGACGGTGGTGTTGTTTGGCTGCGCCACGTCCGTGCGCGAGGTGGAGTAGGTAAGCACCAGGCGATAGGTTCCCGCTGGCCACGCCACGCTACGCAGGCCGCCGGCATGGACCGAGACGGTCAACGGCTTTCCGGGCGCAAGCTCGACCACGCCCGTCACCATCGCTTCCGCGCAACCGGCGATGTTCCTGCTAGGCGCCGCCCATTTCCCGTTCACCTGTTGCTGAAGCGCCAGCACGGTGCAGCTTGCCTTGTGATTCTCGGTGTAGATTGACTGGCCGGTGCCATTTGTGACGGTGGCGACAATGGCGTTGGCTGTCGCGTAGACGCCATGATCCGTCGCGATTGTCACCAACCCCTGATTGATTGTCGGCGCGCTGGCGGCAGGGTTCTGGCAGGCTGTATTCGCGGCCACCGTAGCGCCGCAGCCGGCGAGCAGCAGGATGAGCGCCGGACTGAGCGCGCCCAAGAAGAAGCGTGTGCGCATAGAAATAACTCCTGAATCATGGTAGAGGCAGCACTCTATGATATCCGACGCCGATGCAGTGTATTTAGTTCCCCTGCGTTTGATGGGATGCGCGCCGCCGCGCCGGCCACCACGCGGACGGGCGGCGCACCCGATTGCGTTAGCTTCGCGCCAGGCGCGGATGGCTCGCGCGGTACTGGTCCCAGGCGTATCCCAGCAGGTGAAAGATTGCTATCGCGACGGTCAGGAGTAAGGCGCCGAGCAGATAGCTGGCCACCACATCGCTCGGCCAGTGCTCGCCTTCCAGGAGGCGCGAGGGACCAATGAATATGATAAAATACAGGCAGATTGCCTGAACCGCGAGCAGCCATGGTCGCCATGTGGGATGCGCTCGCCCGGCCAGCAGGGTGAGATAGAACAGGAAGCCATAGAAGGCGATAACGTGTGTCACATGCCCCGACGGAAAGCTATGCAGGCCCAGGTGCGCTACGGCGTGGATGCGGACGTTATTTGGCCGGGGACGGGCCACAAGCCCGTTGAGCGTGACATTCAGGGCATCAGCGCCGAAGCCCGAGATGGCGGCACAGATCGCCGCGCGAATCTGGCGCAAGAGCGCCAGCGCAAGAATGACCGCTATCGCGGTGACGCCTGCCGGAAGCGGCCAGTTGGCGTCGCTGGCGAAGTTGATGAAACGCACCAGGGCCGGCTGGTGGAGCTGCTGTATCCATTCGGTGAGGCCGACATCGCCAGGAAATATCGAGTGGCTATGGGCTAAGACCGCGAGCACGGCCAGCACGACAGCGCCCAGCACCCAGAGCGCACTGGCGAGCGCGATTCGTCGCGGCGTCCAGAGTTCGCGCTCTTCCCGTGCGCTGGCGGATTGCGCTGGCTGGCGGTGTGGCACACCAGAACGCTCCGGCGCGCGCGGCTCATCGTATTCAGGAAACGACGGCAATGACATCATCTTCTCCTCCTCATTCGCGCCGTTCCAAGCGCCGGCGCTGATATTCGGGAGAGCATATGGCAAGTGCCATGCCGATATGACTCGTTACTCACGCCGATCTTGACGCCGCTGCCTTACTGGACTATGCTGAACGCATGCAATAAGCGAAAGCCAGCTTTGAATCCGGAGGATGCTGGCCGGAGTGTGTGGTTGTTGGTGCTGCAAGCTAGGGAGGCGAGATATGCGTCACCGCAAGTCGTTGGCATTCGTGTGTGTCTGTGTTGTGCTCCTTGCCGTCGCGGGCGCTAGCTTTGGATTCGCGACGCGCGGCGCGCACGCGGGATCGCGCCCTGGTAATCTGACTATCGGGAGCGGCGATATTGGCAGCCCGGTGTGCTATCAGTGGGCGGCGTATGGAGGACCCAATCAGGGAGCGGGGAATAACACACTCAACGCGGTTGCGACCGTGCCAAATAGTGTTCAGGTTTGGGCTGTCGGAGAGTATTACAATACGACGGCCGGCTATTGGCAAACGCTGATCGAGCGCTTCGATGGCACACGTTGGAGCATCGTATCCAGCCCATATGTGCCATCAAGCGATAACTATCTCACCGGCATCACCATTGTGTCCGCAAGCGATATCTGGGTTGTCGGCTATGCCATCGAAGCTGGAACCAGCGATTACCAGACACTCATTGAGCGATGGAACGGCACAAGCTGGAGTATCGTTGCCAGTCCGAGCGTACCTCAGACGAGCAACTTTCTCTATGGAGTGGCCGCTGTCTCGGCCAACGATGTGTGGGCGGTGGGTGCATACTTTGACAATGCGACCATGAGGTACCACACGCTTACGCAGCGCTGGAGCGGGAGCGCCTGGAGCATTGTTTCAAGTCCAAACGGCAACATGCCTGGCCCAAAGAGTGGGCTGCCAGGCAATAATTGGCTCGTCGGCGTGGCAGCCGTCTCCGCGAACGACATCTGGGCCGTCGGCTGGGACACCAGCATCACGCTGGCGGAACACTGGAACGGATCGAGCTGGAACATTATTCCGACGCCGAATGGCTCAGCCGGTGGCGGCTTTCTCCAGTCGGTCGCCGCGCTCTCATCTACCAATGTCATGGCGGTTGGTTTCACCTACGCTGGCAGCAATGTACCACTGGCTGAACGGTGGAACGGCTCTACATGGAGCATTGTGCTTACACCGAATCCAACCACGACGAATAACAACGTGCTGAATACAATCAGTGCGGTGCCGGGTACGCAGACCTACATTGCGGCAGGCCAAGCAACGGCCCAAGGTGGTATCGCGACACGCGGAGGTACGCGGTCCGGCAGCCGCAGCGGCCCCTATAGTAGCACCACTACCTCCAAGACGTTGATGGAAAGCTGGAACGGCGCCGCGTGGAAACTGCTCTCGACGCCGAATCTCAGCTCCTCTGCGAATAGCGTAAACGGCATCTCCGCCGCCTCCGCGACCAACATCTGGGCGGTCGGCGCGTACCAGGTGACGACCTCCGCCAGCACGCTCATCATGCGCTCTATCCCGAATGGGATGGGGATTGCCTGCATGTAGTGAGCCGCGACATATCGTAGTCGTACCTACTGGTCACGATGCACTGGTAGGTACGCACCTTCATGCAGCTCCCATACGTCCCTAGTGTGTAGCGGATTCCGCCGGAGCGTGTACGATTCACCTGTTGGCGGAAGCGCCTCGGTCCGGACGCGGAAGTTGGTACATCTCTTGCGCCCAGAACGAGATGTACCCGGCGGCGCGCGGACAGGCGCCGCCTCCCGGAGGAGGCTTATATGGGACTGTTTCGTACGCTGCGGCGCGGCGCTACCTGGCTGAGCCTGGGCGCCGCCGCGGGAGCCGTGGCCGTGACGGTGCGCCACGTGCTCGAAACGCCACAGCCGCTCGAAAACGCGCTGGCAGGCGAAGGACATATTGATCAAAAACACGGTGGCGATATCTATTACAATCTGAGCGGCCCGGAAGAGGCCCTGCCGCTCGTGCTGCTGCATGACTTTTACACGGGCGCCTCTAATTTTGAGTTTCGCGCGATCTTTCCTCAGCTCGCGCGGCGCTACCGCGTGTATGCGCCCGACTGGCTGGGCTTTGGCATGTCGGAGCACCCGGCGGTCGCGTACACTGGTGAATTCTACGCCGGGATGCTCAGCGGCTTCTTGCGCGATGTCATCGGCAGACCCGCTGTGGTGCTGGCGCATGGTCGCGCCGCGAACATTGCCGTGCGCGCGGCCTCGGATACTCCTGAGCTGTTCGAGCGGGTGATTCTCGTCGCGCCTGAGGTATTCGCGGGTGTGCTGGATGAGCCAACGCTGGCGCAGACGCTGCTGCGCGCGTCGCGGCGTGTCTCGTTGGGGATTATGCCGTATGCGATGCTCTCCACGCGGCCCGTGCTACGCTGGCTCAGCAGCACGCGCAGCCTGCGCGCTCGTGAGGGTGTGCCCGATGACGAGACGGTGGAGCGTCTCTACGCCAACGCACACCAGGCTGGCGGCCAGTTCGCCACGCTCGCCGCGCTCACCGGCGACCTTGATCTTGCCATGCCCAACGCGTTCGCGATGCTTGAGCCACCCGTACTGCTCGTCAGCGGTGAGCATGACCGGCGCCATCCGCGCGTGGACATGGAAGACATCGCCGTACTCAACCCTCATGCTGACCTGGATGTGGTTCCTGATGCGGGCGATAGTGTCTTTATGGATCAGCCGGATGCGTTTGTGGGCGTCGTGATGAGCTGGCTGGATACGCCCGCCAGTCGCCATACGCTCGACGAGGATACGCTGCGTGAGCAGGAAGATGGCTCGTCGGGCTCGGCGTTGGATGAGACGCTGGATGAGCAGGATCAAGAGATGACCGGTACGCCAGGCAGTGTGGTTCCTGGTGTGAGCGACGCGGGCATGGAGGGGCCCGCGATGGTGGATGCTCGCGGTGTGACGACACTCGAAGAGCCGACAGTGACGTTAGGGCCAGGGCTCAGCGACGACGGCGAAGCTGACGTGTCCACATTTGCCGAAGATGCCAGCCCAGATGAGCTGGTGCCAGAGGCCGGCGACGCTGATCCTGGAAGCGCCGCCGAGCGAGCGGCGCGTGCCGGCGTGGAGCCACCACGCCAGCCTGACGAGATCAATATCGCCGATAGCGCATTTGCGGGCGATGACGAGACGGCATCAGACAGTGTCGCGGATTCGGCAGAGGGAGCGACCTCAGCGAATTTGGCAACCGCGAGCGATGTCGAGACGGCTGAGGATGCAGCATCGCCAACACCTGAGCGTCAGCCTACCGTGACGGCGTCCGAAACGCCGCAACCCTCGCCAGCCACACCTCGTGGCACGGATCGTGAGATGCGCCAATCGTTGAGCCGCGCGCCACGACAGGAACCGCCGCGCAGGCAGCCACGTGCGCCGGGCGACACGGCGAGAGGTCGGAATGGCGCCGGACGTGGGTCAGCCAGTGGACACGGCGGTCGGGGCGGTGGACGCAAGCATTCGGCGCGGAAGGACTCTAAATGAGATTGCGGCGCACGGCTGGGCTTTTCGCGCTAGATAAGGTTACAGCCGGTCGTGCCTGCCGTTCCACCTTTCGAGGACGGGTTCCGTTTCTCCGGTGGTTGTCCGCGTGAGTGGCACCGCCGGAGCATCACGAGAAGGTTTTTGTGGCATGGTGGCAACCGTTGTAGAATTGATGTTAGTGGCCTGGCTGATCTGCACGGCGGCGATGACGTTCTATTCCCGGCAGAGTATCCGTGGACATCAGCCAACCGGTGCGTTGCATGTGCGCCATGTCTCAGGCGGACCAACCACGCAACAGCCGGTTTCCGCATCTGAGCCACGCGAGCGCTAGTTTGTGTCGTGCCTCGCGGCTGAAAGTTGGTAGCATGCGCCCCATCATCGGAATTCCTTGTTTCGCAGCCGAGCGCGCCGGAACGCTGCGCCCCATCTTCGGTAACAATCAGGCGTACGTCCGCGCCATCGAGCAAGCCGGTGGGGCGCCGGTGTTGCTGCCACTGCTGGAGTCTCCCGCAAGCATGGAGGCGATTCGTGAGCGGCTCGATGGATTGCTCCTCTCCGGCGGCGGCGATCTAGCACCGGCGCTCTATGGCGAAGAGCAAATGCTGGAGTGTGGCGAGATCGAGGTGGAGCGTGACGCTGCCGAGATAGACCTGACGCGGTGGGCGCTGGAGGTAGGGATGCCGGTGCTGGGTGTCTGCCGCGGCATGCAGCTGCTCAATGTGGTGCGTGGCGGCACGCTCTACCAGGACATCGTGACACAGCATCCTGGCTCGCCGCGTCACGATGTGACCGAGCACGGGCGCACGCACCGCGCGCATGCTATAGCGATCAATCCCAGGTCGCGGCTGGCGGCAATCATGGGCACGCGCGAGCCGGTGGTGAATAGTCTGCACCATCAGGCGGTGAAGGAGCCTGGCGAGGGTGTCGAGATTGTGGGCTGGTCGGAGGATGGTATCGCCGAGGCGCTGGAATTGCCGGGCTATCCATTCGTGCTGGCAGTGCAGTATCATCCCGAGGAGCTCTATCCTACGGATGAGGCCAGCCGCCGCCTCTTCGCGGCGTTCGTTCGCGCCTGCGCCAAGTAAATTTCAATCGGGTTGGCGTCGAAACTTCGTGGGGAAAACTGCGACCAATCGCGCGTGCGCACGACGTACACTGCCTGGGTGAGGCATTCCCAGAGCAATGGCGGAGGATACGGCGATGGTGACGATACGGCCCGAGCGCGAGGAGGACTATGCGCGGGTGGCCAGGCTGCTGAGCATGGGATACGCGGAGCCGGTGTCGGAGGCACAGGTGCGCGAGTGGCGTATGAATCAACCCGCGGGTCGTATAAGCCTGCGACTCGTCGCGGAGGATGCGGCCGGCGAGGTGCTTGGATATGCGCATGCCCTGCGCGACGAGTGGGAAGGACCCGTGGGGTGGCTGCATGTGGCGGTTGATCCAGAAGCGCGACGCCAGGGTATCGGTACCCGGCTCTACGATCACGTCGCGGCGTTTGTGCAGACACACGGCTCGACCCAGCCGCGGGCGGAAGTGCGCGAGACGCTCGCCACCGATGGGATGCCGTTCGCCGAGCGGCGGGGCTTTCACCGCAAGCGCCACATCTTCGAGTCCGCGCTGGACCTCGTCGCTTTCGACGAAGCGCCCTTTGCGGCGAATCTCGCCCACGTAGAAGGCGCTGGCATCCGGTTCAGGTCGCTGGCTGAGCTTGGCGACACCGCCAGTGCGCGACGCACGCTGCACGCGCTTAACGAAGCGGTCGCGATGGATATACCTGGCAGAGATGTGCCGCCGCGTCCCTACGAAGCCTTCGCGAAGCAGATCTTCGAGGCGACGTGGTTTCGCCCAGAGGGTCAGATTGTATCGCTGGACGGCGAGACATGGATTGGCCTTGCAGCCGTCGGAATCTTCTCGGAGACGCATTCGGCGTATAACCTGATGACGGGGGTACTGCCAGCGTATCGTGGGCGCGGCGTCGCGCAGGCGCTCAAGGTGCTGGCAATACGATTTGCTCACCGCTCCGGCGCGACCTTGATTCGCACCAACAATGATTCCGAAAATGGGCCGATGCTGGCGGTCAACCGCAAGCTGGGCTATCAGCCGGAGCCGGGCTACTATGTGATGGCGCGGGAATAGCGCATAGGCGCCATCATGCTGACGCAACGGACTTCCGCCGGGCACCTCCAATTCTCCTCAAGGAGGCTGCGGGTTCCTATCGCCGCTTGCGTTTGCGGCCTGCATCGTTGCCGCGCGCGTTGTTCGGCTGCCCACTGGATGGAGAAGAGGCAGCCGAGAGCGCCTCGGCGGCGCGGTCGGCGGCGCGCTGCGCCTGTTCGTGAAGGGCGCGGCCTACGAGGGAGAAGCCGACCGCTGTTGTCAGCCACTGGACGAGACCGGGGCGCAGACGGTACGTGAGGCGCAGGTGCGTGCCGCCGGGCCGCTCCGCGCCAGCGGGATCGCAGCGCATCTCCCAGGTGAAGTTGGTCAGAACGGTGGGCAGGCGCGTCTCCCACACGAAGCGGGACGGCGGCTCGTAGATAGACATGCGCACCGGCTGGACGCGCCGTGTACCGGGCGTTTGGGCGAAACTCCACGTCTGTCCCGCGCGCGGCGGCCCAGTGGGTGGCTCCTCAAAGCCTGCGCCCGCGAACCAGAGACCGGCGTTGCGTGGATCCGCTAGAAAATTGAAAGCGACGGCGGGCGCTGCCGCCGTCACTGATTCCCCTGTTCCTTCAAGCATAGCTGCCGCTCCCACTATGGCGACTGGCGTGGGGTCATAGTAACTGGCTCGCGGACCGGTAGGTTTGGCCCGCGCACGCGGCGGAATAGCAGCAGCACCCCGAAGATGAGCAGCGCCGCCAGCGAGATGATGGTGGCCACGCCGGGCTGCGGGAAAGGCACGCGGTGCGAAAGCCCCGTCAGCGAGAAGAGACCGTTGAAGCCAGAGAGCGCCAGCGAGAAGATCCAGAACGTCAGCAGGACGATGAAGCCAATCAGGCCGAGGAACCGGAACGTGTTCTCCCCGACACGCAGGTTGAAGATGAGGAGCGTCACCGAGATGACGATGGCGAGCACGGCGACGAGGCCCCAGACCGCCGCTAGCCCAATGCTGGCGTATTGCTGGTGGCCGTCGAGCAGCGCCTGCACATTCGCGAGGTCAGGGCAGGCCGAGGTGGTGCAGGTGCGCTGGTCGCTGAGGATGTGCAGGTAGGTCTGGATGTCGCGCGAGGCGGCGGCCACGGCGATGACGCCGAGCAGAATGAGTAACGGCCAGACGACGTTACGCAGCGAGAGCGCCAGATTGTCCGTGGCGATGCGCAGGCGGCGGTTGAGGGCGCTGCGCAGCGTGTTGAGGACGGTCAGACTGACCTGCTCCGAGACGGATTCGGTGCTGGTCTCGTCCTGGCTGCCGGTGGGGATGGGGTTCAACTGCTGCTCGTTGACGCCGCCGACGGCTCCCAGGCCGCTGAGTGTGGCCGTGAGCGCCAGAATGATGAGGCCCAGAGGCAGGTAAATGAGCGCCTGGATGAGATCAATGAAGGTTAGCGTCGGAGGGTCGGCGATGGTGCCGCCGGGCGGCGTGCAATGGCCAATCGGCCACGCGACGACACAATCATTCACCGGGACGTTGACGTTGAGCAGGTGCGATAGCCCGGAGATGACCGAATCGCGGAAGAGCAGCGAAAGCAGCAGGGTCAGCACGGCGCCCGCGATGAGGTCACCGGAGATCAGCTCCTGCATCGAAGGCATCTCTTCGGGCGGGACCAGGCGCCGGATAGTGCTCTGGCTGGGATTGGTGCTGAGGTCAATCGCCACATGCGACGCGGGGGGCAGCCCGCGCGCGCGGCGAATCCAACGGCGGATGGTATCCACCCAGAAGATGGCGATGATGAGGAAGTTGAGCAGCGTGTAGGTGAGCGGATTGTTGCCAATCTGGGGGATGCGGATGTTCAGGAACTGGGTCAGCACGTTCTGAAGGAACTGCTGTATCTCCTTATTGTAGTAGTACGAGATGCCAACGAGAATGACACAGAACGTGGTGACGAGCAGTGTCTCCACGAGCTGGCGGCGCAGCTTGGGGTTGCGCAGGATGGAGATTTGCAGCGTGTAGATGAGCGCACATAACCAGAGGTAGAGCGCCCACGGCTGCAGGAAGAGCGTATGAATGAAGCCCAACTCCGCGTAGGGCGAGCCCGCCGTCGTCGCCGACTTGTCATGGAATCCCAGGAAGCCGGTGAGCATGAAGGCGAGAACCCCGGTAAGTGCGAGGGCTACGACGACCCAGACGGGATACTGAATGAGAAACGTGCGACGTTTCTCATCGTACAGGTCAGTGATCGCCGCCGACGGGTCACCCAGACCGCTGAATTTCGCTCGCATGAAGGACTCCTGACATCCAGTCGTGTGGTGTTATGCGGCGGTTGTCCGCTCTCTACTATATAACGATCAGCCCTGCGGCGGCGTCGGTGGAGTTTCGGTGGTGGTATTGGTCACCTGCGTAGCGCTGGGATCAGTCCCGGAGCGGACACTAAATGTGCCGGCATGCACCGAGTCTGGTATCGGCGCGGCAGCCGGAGATGGCCGGTCCGCGGCGCGGCGCCCGCGCGAACGGCGCAGGATCAGCAGCGAGCCGAAGATCACCAGTGCGGCCAGTGAGATGTAGGTTGGCGAGCTGGGCGGCGTGAACGGCGAACGCTCCAGCGCATTCGTCTGCTGGAGCAACACGTTGAAGACGGTGAGTGCTCCGGAGAAGATCCAGAAGGTCAGCAGCAGGACGAAGCCGATTAGTCCGACGAAGCGCAAGGTGTTCTCGGCGACGCGCCAGCGGAAGATCATCAAGGCAGCGGAGAAGATAATGGCGAAGAGCGCGGCCACACCCCACCCGATGGCGGGCAGCACATGCTCCAGCAGATTGATAGGCGCGCGGTCGCTATGGAGGTACGACTGAACCTCAGTAGAGAGCGCCGCGAGGCCATAGGTGGCGACGAAAATGAGCGCCGGCCAGCCGATCATGCGCAGGGAGAGCGCAAGGTTATTCAGCAGCAGGCGTAGGCGGCGGTCCAGCGCGCTCTTGAGGGTGTTGATGAGCGTCTGTGTAACGTCCACGGCAATGGGGACCGTGCTCGATTCATCAGCGCTGGCCCTGGCGGGCACCTCCGCCTCGGTTTGCGTTTCGTTGACGCCGCCGACCGCTCCCAGGCCGCTGATCGTGGCGGTGAGGGCGAGCAGTATGAGGCCGAGCGGCAGGTAGATGAGCGACTGAATGACGTCAATGAAGGTGAGCGTGGGCGGATTGTGCGCCCCACCGCCTGGTAGCGTGCAGCCAACCGGCCAGGAGACGGTACATTCGTTGATCTGGCCGGGCTGGAGCCCGTGGGGGTGGATCAGCGTCTGGACGACATCGAGGCGGAAGAGAAGCGCCAGCAGCAGCACGAAGACCGCGCCCGCGATGAGGTCACCAGAGATCAGCTCTTGCAGCGTGGGCATATCTTCGGGTCTGGCGGGCGCGGACCCCTCGATGCCCAGGTCTACGCGGGGGTTGGGGGGCAGTCCGCGCGCGCGGCGAATCCAGCGGCGGATGGTATCTACCCAGAAGATAGCGATGAGGCCGAAATTCAAGATGGCGTAGGTGACCGCATTGGTAGCCAGGAACCGGAAGAAGCGGCCACCCTGGAGAAGCTGCTTGAGGAAATCCGGCAAGGACTGGCTGAAATAGGTAATGCCGATGAAGGTGATGGCGATGACGCTGACGATGAGCGTGGCGATGAGCCGGCGGCGCAGCGACGCATGCCGGAAGATGGAAACTTGCAGGGTGAGCAGAACAGCGCAAAACCAGAGAAACAGCAGCCACGGCTGGGTAAACGGCTGATCAACGGCGATCGCTGGCTTGGTGGCGTAGATGCCGGTATGGCCGAAGAAGCCAGTGATGGCGAAGGCGGCGACGCCTGTCAGGCCGAGCACGACGATGAGCCAGACGGGATACTGGATGAGAAAGGTACGGCGCTGCTCGTCATAGAGGTCGGTAATGGCATGGCGCGAGCCGTTGTTTGCCTGTATCGGCCGCATGAATAAAAACTCCTCCGCTCGACCGGGGCGCGCCGCGCCGCCGGTCCTTCCACCACGCAAAGCCGCGCCGTCCGCGACGGTGATGATGACGTTCACGATGATGATATTGAATAGAACAACAGGGCATCGCAGCGTTGCGCGGCGTTGTATTCACGGGTGGCGCCCGGTCGCCGCGCGGGGCTGAGGCTCCTGGATGCGCGCTATCTCGCCGTAAGATGGCGAGCGCCCGCCGAACGTAACGTCCCTTATTCTACATGCCCGGCGCGGAAGAAGGAAGTGGCAATTTCACACAGGGCTAATCGTGAATTGTCGTGACTGCGCACGGCTTTGGCGTGCCGGCGCTCAGGATGGTGTCTTCGCGAGCGTGCGCTAACGGGAAAGCAGATGAGGACACTGGCGATGAGCACGGGGATGGTGATACAGACGGAGCTGCCTGGTTCATCCGTATGCTAACACGCTGGGCGGAGTAGGGTCTCTATCCCTCCTCCACCCGGCGTCTATTCCTCCTCCACCCGGTGTATCCTGGCTCCCAGCGCGTTCAGCTTCACATAGAGCTGGTCGTAGCCGCGCTCGATATGCTCAATGCCCCATACGCGCGACGTGCCCGTGGCGCAGAGGGCGGCCAGCAGGTATGACGCGCCGGCGCGGATGTCGGGCATCGTCAAATCGGCGGCGTGCAGGGGTGTCGGGCCGCGAACGACACAGCTATGCGAGAAGTCACGTTCGCGGAAGCGGCATTCCAGCTCGCCAAGGCACTTGGGATACAGTCCCGTATCGGCGCCCATGCGATTGAGCTCCAGCGTGTAGCCGAAGCGGTCGGCAAAGACCGTCTCATGAATGACGGACATGCCGCGCGCCTGGGTCAGCAGCACGGTGAAGGGCTGTTGCCAGTCGGACATGAAACCGGGATGCACGTCGGTTTCGAGGGCAATAGAGCGCGGGGGCTGGTCGCCGCCGAAGAAGCGAATGGCGTCGTCTTCGACGGTGAAGTCCAGGCCAACGCGGTACAGCGTGTTGAGGAAAGTCAGCAGCGTGCCCTGGTCGGCGCCTACGAGACGTACATCGCCGTGGGTGAGGTATGCCGCGACTGCCAGGGAGACGGCTTCGTTGCGGTCGCAGAGCACTTCATGGTCAGCACCGTGAAGGCGGTCCACGCCCTCGACGACGATCTTGCGATCCACGCGCTGCTCGACGATGGCCCCCATCTTTTGCAGGAACTTGATGAGGTCCATGATCTCCGGCTCGATAGCGGCGTTCTGAATGACGGTGATGCCGCGGGCGAGCGTGGCGGCGATCATGAGTGTCTCCGTCGCCATCACACTGGGATACGGCAGCTCGATGGTGGTGCCTTTCAGACCGCTGGTGGTGAAGGTATAGAGGCCGTCCTTGTCTTCGATCCGCGCGCCCATCTTCTCCAGGCCCAGCAGGTGGAAGTTAATGGGCCGTGGGCCGATGCGGTCGCCGCCGGGCACCGGAATGACAGCGCGGCCAGCGCGATGCAGCAGCGGGCCGACCGTCAAGACCGCGAGCCGGTTCTTGCGGCCAAGCGCCATTGGGACGACGGTGGTGGCGAACTCGCGAGTCTGGCAGAGGGCTGCGCCATCGTCGCGCCAGGTGACATCCGATCCGAGCGCGGTCATGACGTCGGCGGTGATGCTGACGTCGCCAAGCTGTGCCGGAGCGTTGCGAACGGTGCAGCTATCCTCGGTGAGCATGGACGCGACCATAAGCTTGGTGGCGGCGTTCTTGGTGCCGCTGAGGCGCACTTCGCCGTTGAGGGGCACGCCGCCTTCAATGACGTAGTGCATGCGGTCGTTCACTTGCCAAGTCTCCGATACCGGCTCCGGCAGCGGCGGCCATGTCTCCGCTTTTGCCAGGCCACCTCCCTTGCGAGCGTTTGCCCGCCGCTGTTCCTGCCCGTTGCTATTGCGCACGCCTCGCGCCCCCGTTCCATCATCGCGTAGTTGCCTCACAACCGCCAGCCTCTGCACCATCATTCCTAGCGCAGCATACGGCTTTGGTTCGGCGTGTGTCAACATGGCTCATACTGGCTGGATGTGGCAGCAGGCCCGGCCAGGCTCTCCGCGGTATGCACCTTGATATATATTGCTCCAACAAGGCCGCGTTCTCGTGAATGGCCATTGGAAAGGCATGAAAGATGGGCATAGGGTATTATAGCGCGAAGTTTCTTGTGGGAGGCGCGTTGGTCTGCGTGTTCGCGCTGGTTTCCGAAGTGTTTGCTCCCAAGCGCTTCGCGGGGATCTTTTCAGCGGCGCCCTCAGTCCTCACCGCGGGCCTTGCGGTCACGCTGGTGGCGGAGACCGCCGGCAAGACCGCGCTCGACGCGGAAGGCGCGGCGGCGGGCGCGATCGGCCTCATCGCGTTCTGCATCGTCGCAACCCCGCTGGTCCGGCGTTTCAAGGCGCTGGGCGGGTCGTTGCTGGCCGCGCTGGTGTGGTTGGGCGTCGCGATGGGCGCGTATGGAGCGCTCGCTGGGATTGCGGGCCGATGAATCGCCACATTCCGGCCGCTGGCTACACGCCGGAGTCCGAGGACCATCACGATGCGGTATCGCGCGGAGCCAGCGACGCGAGCCGGCCACGATTGGATTTGTCGCGGATGCGGCAGATCAAACTAAAGGACTACGCCATTCGTTTCGTCCTGGGTGGCGCGGTTTCTGTCATCGCGGCGCTGATCGGCCAGTGGATGACTCCGCGCTTTGGTGGGGTTTTCATGGCGTTTCCGGCGATTCTTCTGGCGAGCCTGACTCTGATCGGCAAGGAGCAAGGGTACGAGCAATCCGCTGAGGATGCTGAGGGTGGTGTGCTAGGCGCGATTGCGTTTGTCGGCTCCGCAGCGTTCATTGCCGCCACGGT
>DATGEP010000158.1:0-28572 GCA_035310125.1 Ktedonobacterales bacterium | reverse complement strand
CAGCGCCTCCATCCTGTCCTGCGTCTTCGGCATGCCGCAGAGGCTCACGAACGCCTCGCGCTCCAGGTCGAGAATCCGTTGCTCCGTTAGCTCCTCGCCCGGCTGGCAGTCGCCACCGGTGAGCACATAGGCGAGCTTGCTCGCGACTACGGCGTCGTGCTCGGTGGCCTTGCCCTGTAGCACAAGGTTCTCTACCACCTGCTCCAGCACCAGCCGCCCGCCCGCGCCCGGCAGTCGGAATGTCGGCGGTGTTGGCGGCTGCCATGCACCCCGGTCCTTCGCGTCCGCCAGCTTCAGCGCGTCAGCTTTCGCGTCCGCCAGCAGCCGCTCGCGGTCCAGCGTCACGTCGTCCGTCTTCTTGAGGAAGCCGTACGTCTGCGCGTCTGCCGCGCTCGTCGCCACCGTCGCCACCGCGATGACCTCGAAGGCGTGGCGCGACGCCGGGAACGGCCCACCCTCCGGCGTCATTTTCGACCAGCGCGCCAACATCTCTTTGCAGCCGCCGCCCGCCGGAATCACGCCCGCGCCGACTTCGACCAGCCCTATATATGTCTCCGCCGCCGCGCGCACATGGTGCCCATGCATCACGAACTCCGCGCCGCCGCCGAGCGCTCTTCCCGCCGGCGCCACTACCACCGGCACCGGACTGTACTTCAGCCCTAGATTCGCCTGCTGAAGCGTCGCCACACCCTTCTCGATCAGCGGCCACATGCGCATCTTCGCGCCCATGAGCACCTGCGCCAGATTCGCCCCCACGCAAAAGTCCGGCGCCTCATTACCAACGACAATGGCCCGCCAGTTCTTCTGTGCCTCCTCCACCGCCGCCCGAACCATCGCCGTCATCTCGTCGTCAATCGCGTTCATCTTGGCGTGGAACTCGACACAGAGCACACCGTCGCCCAGATCCACCAACGACGCGCTGCGGTTCTCCTTGACGACCTTACCGCCCTTCTTCAGCACCGTCAGACTCACTCGTGGTCCCGCGTCTGGGAGCGGCCTATACGACTTCGTGTTAAAGTCCCAGTAGGTCCCCGCGCCATAGAACCGGCCCGTACCGTTGCTTAGCACCTCTTGCACCAATTGCGGAAGGGCGCGCCCTTCCGCCGTCATGCGGTTCGCCAGTGTCTCCACACCGAGCGCATCCCATGTCTGGAACGGGCCAGCATCCCAGTTGAATCCCCAGCGCATCGCGTTGTCAATGTTGACGATATCGTCGGCAATCTCGCCGGCAACCGTCGCGGCATACAGTAGCGTATCCGCCGTAAGCTCCCAGGCTAGCTTGCCCGCTCGATCCTGCGCGCTGATGACGGAACGAACCCGCGCAGCGGCGTCGGGGTTCTCCTTCACGCTATCTAGCGACGAGAAGTGCACCGAGTCCTGCGCTCGGTATTCCATCGTCGCCGGGTCAATCACCAGGATGTCGCGCTTCCCGCCGCCAGGCGTGCGCTTGTAGAATCCCTGCCGGCTCTTGTCGCCCACCCAGCCGCGCGCCACCATGTCGCGTATGAACTGAGGCATCTTGAATAGCTCGCGCTGCGGGTCGCCCGGCAGGTTCTCGTAAAGGTTATCCGCCACGTGCAGCGACGTATCTACGCCAGCCAGGTCCGCCGTGCGGAAGGTGGCCGACTTTGGATGGCCAATCGCCGGACCAGTGACCGCATCAACTTCTTCGATCTTGTAGCCCTCGTTCAGCATGCGGTGGACGGTTGCCGAGAAGCCATACATACCGATACGGTTGCCGATGAAATTAGGCCGGTCCTTGCAGTACACCACGCCCTTGCCGAGCCGGTCCGTACAGAACTCGCCCATGAACCGCATGAGATCTGGATCGGTCTCCGGCCCCGCGACGAGCTCCAAGAGCTTCATGAAACGCACCGGATTAAAGAAGTGCGTGATCAAGAAGTGGCGCTGAAAGTCCTCACCGCGCCCTTCCAGGAGTAGCTGCGCCGGGAGTCCCGATGTATTGGACGATACAATGCTGCCTGGCTTACGTACGCTTTCGAGGCGCGCGAAAAGCTGCTGCTTGACATCCACCCGCTCGATGACGGCTTCCACAATCCAGTCCGCGTCGGCCAGCTTGTCGAAATCATCCTCTGTATTGCCGATGGTGACAAGCCTCGCAGACCGCGCGGAGTAGAACGCCGACGCCGGCCTGGCCTTCATAGCGCGTTCCAGGCCGGTCGCCGCGATAGCGTTGCGCCGCGCCGGATCGCTGCTGTCTTTCGCATCAGGTGGCACGATGTCCAGCAGTGTCACGGGAATGCCCACGTTCGCGAGGTGCGCGGCAATGCCCGCGCCCATAATGCCCGCGCCGATTACGGCAGCGCGCGAGATGTTGTAGCTCATACGCGCCTCCCTACATCCGCTCGATGATCGTCGCGACACCCTGGCCGCCGCCAACACACAGCGTCGCCATACCGTAGCGCCCACCAATCGTCTCCAGATCGTTCAGGAGGGTCGCGATCAGGCGTGCGCCGGTGCAGCCAAGCGGGTGTCCCAGCGCAATGGCGCCGCCATGCGGATTCAGTTTGTCCTCGTCAATACCCAGCTCACGGACGACCGCCAGCGATTGCGCCGCGAAGGCCTCGTTCAGCTCGATCACGTCAATATCGGAAAGCTGGAGGTTGGCCCGCTGCAAGACTTTGCGCACCGCCGGTACTGGCCCGATCCCCATGATCTCCGGCGCAACGCCCGCCACAGACATCGCCACCACTCGCGCGCGCGGCGTCACGCCTTGGGCCTTCGCCGCCTCCAACGACATCACCACCACTGAGGACGCACCGTCATTCAATGGGCTGCTGTTGCCCGCTGTCACCGTGCCGCCCGCAATGAACGCCGGCTCCAGTGCCGCCAATCGCTCTAATGAGGTATCACGGCGCGGTCCTTCGTCCGTCGTCACCACCTCACCGCTCGGCAGCGTGACCGGCACGATCTCCTTCGCAAAGATACCCGAATCGATAGCCGCAATCGCACGCTGGTGGCTGCGCAACGCGAACTTGTCCTGGTCCTCACGGCTGATGTTGTACTTCTTCGCCAGATTCTCCGCCGTATGTCCCATCGGGATATATGACTGCAAAAACTCGTCGGTGCGCTTCTCCGGCAGACCGCAAACCGGAATGCCTTCTTTTGCTCCAGCCAGTTTCGGATTGAAGCTGGGATTGAAGCCACCCATCGGCACACGCGACATGGCTTCCACACCGCCGACCACTATCAGATCGCCGTTGCCCAACAAAATGGACTGCGCCGCGAAATTGAACGCGGTCAAGCTGCTCGCGCAGAAGCGGTTGACGGTGACGCCACCCGCCGTGGTGGGCAGGCCCGCCAGCGCGGTGATGATGCGCGCCACGTTCATGCCTTGCTCACCTTCCGGGAAGGCGCAACCAACGATCACATCTTCGATCTTGGAAATGTCTACGTTAGGTACGCGCTCCAGTGCGCCACGTACTGCCGTCGCCCCCAGGTCGTCGGCACGGATGCTCTTCAACACACCTTTGCCCGCGCGCCCAATCGGCGTGCGCACCGCGCTTACAATCACTGCTTCTGGCATGGTCTACCTCCCGTATCAAATCGGTATCGTTCTCGCTATTGTTCGAGCGCGCCGCGCTCCGCTCGCTTCACCATCGTCCCTTGCGCCGTCGCGCACAGGCGCTCCTGCCCATCGTGCACGGCGAACACATCACACCGGCAGACTGCCTGGCGACTGCTGCTTGCGACGACGCTGCCGCGCGCCACCAAGCTCTCGCCCACTCCTGGGCGGACATAGTTGATCTTGTATTCAGCGGTCAGCACATCTGGCCCCAGCACGGACCCGCCCGCGAAGCTGATCCCGTTGTCGGCCATGAAGCCAATGACACCGCCATGTACGAATCCAAACTGCTGGGCATGCTCCGGGCGAAGCTTTAGCGTCAACTCCACCTGCCCCGGCGCGTACAGGGGCAGCTCCGCCCCCATCAGCACGCTGAA
The DNA here is from genome assembly GCA_035310125.1 of Ktedonobacterales bacterium. Classification (GTDB taxonomy): domain Bacteria; phylum Chloroflexota; class Ktedonobacteria; order Ktedonobacterales; family JADMIN01; genus DATGEP01. The sequence goes on along the minus strand of DATGEP010000158.1, from coordinate 24,609 downwards.
CGGCTGTGCGGCCAGTACTGCTCGCCCCAATGCCAGCATCTCATCTGCCATCACAACCCTCCTTATTCATCGCGCCGCCGAACGAGCGCCCATTCAACCTCCATCTCAGTCGTAACGGTGCCCGCGCTATCCAGCAGCCGCACTGGAACGACGAAGCGCGCCTTGCCGGCGTCGCGTACTTCCCGCCGGATGCGCTCCTGCTCTTCGCGCGCCAGTGTCGCCACCGCGCGCAGGTCGCCTTTCGCGGCACGCCGATAGGTGATGTGCGCGCCCGCCGCCAACGGCACGTACCCTTCGGCTTGCACGTCCGCAAACGCCGACACAACCATCGTGCCGCTTGCTGCCTCTCCCAGACCAAACTGTGCCGCCGCATGGACGGTTCCGACATGGTTCAATCGCTCTGGCGACGCTGGCAGCACGACTTCCGCCTGCTCCTGCTCAACCAGTGTCACCCGCACACCAAGCACCCGATTGAAGGGCACCGCGTGGCTCATCAGCGCGCTCACGCTTTCCAGATCCGCCATGCTATGCCCTCCAATGGTCTACGAGGACTTCAGCCACAGAAAGCACGGAGTACTCAGAGATTGACGGGAGAGAGGCGATGTACAGTCATAGCAGCGGCAAACGTCTCCTCAACTCCCGTGTACCTTCGTGAACCTTCGTGGCCTCCGTGTTGAGGCCCGTATCCCCTACCTAAGTGGATAGCCACCATGCTCGGCAACGATGCCCGCTAGCTCTCGCTGGACCGGCACCACATTCGTCTCGGGATCACCCAGGTATGCGCGCACCTTAGCAATCTCGTCCCGCCGCTCATCGCCTTCAAATGTCATCGTCAGCGAGCCGACCATCGCCTCACGTGTCTCCGCGAAGAGCTTCAATACGGCCATCTGCGCGAGCAGCGCGTACGACTGCGCCTCGGCAGTGCCCGCCGCTTCAAGCGCTCGCGCCACCGCGCTATCCATCGCGAAGATATTGAGAAGCTGGTTCGCCGCGTATTCCAGGAACTCCTGCTCCTCGCGCATCGTCGCCATGAACTTCATCGCGCCCTTGAGCACGCTATAAATCGCCGCGCGCTTTGCGCGCTCGACGAGGTTCACGCTTTCGCGCAATCCCGCCGGTGTCTCGGCGTCCGCGAAGTCTGGCGCGTGCCCGCTCTGCACCTGCGCATCAATCTCGGGAAAGGCTGCCATGAGATCAATCTTGTTTTCGAGCGCACGCTGGAACAGCGTCCCCGCCGCTACCAGCCGGTTTACCTCATTCGTGCCTTCGAAGATGCGATTGATGCGATTATCGCGGTAGGCATGCGCGATAGGATACTCCTCCATGAAGCCGTAGCCACCGAAGATCTGCACGCCCTCGTCCACACAGCGAGCCAGTGCCTCTGACCCAAATACCTTGGCAATCGAGCACTCGATGGCATATTCCTCGATGGCCTTCAGCTGCGCTTGCCGGTCGTCGCCCGCCGCCACGCGCGCCTCCTCCACCATACCCACGGTGCGCAGCGCCAGCGTCTCCGCTGCATACACGTCCGCCGCCATGTTGGCGAGCTTCTTCTTGATCATGCCGAAACCATGCAAAGGACGCCCGAACGCCTTGCGCTCGTCGGAATACTTCGCCGCCATATCCAGCGCCGACCGCGCCCCACCGGATGTGCCCATGCCGAGCTTCAGCCGGCCGATATTCAGAATGTTGAAGGCAATCTTGTAGCCCTTGCCGATCTCGCCCAGCACATTCTCAGCCGGCACCTTCACATTGTCGAAATACACGGTGCGGGTGGACGATCCCTTTATGCCAACCTTGCGCTCCTCAGCACCGGTCGTGATACCCGGCCACGCCGTCTCGACGATGAACCCTGTATGCTTCGTGTCGTCTACCTTGGCGAAGACGACCATCACGTCCGCAAAGCCGGCATTCGAGATCCACTGCTTTGCGCCGTTCAGGATGTAGTGTGTGCCGTCCTCGGCGAGCGTCGCTCGCGTCCGAATGGACATGGCATCCGAGCCAACGCCTGGCTCCGTCAGCGCATACGCGCCGATCCACTCACCTGACGCCAGTTTCGGCAGATACTTCCGCTTCTGCTCATCGGTCCCGTAGAACACAATCGGCAGCGTGCCAATCGTCGTGTGGGCACCCATGGCGACGGCGAACGACGCCTCGCGTAGCTCGTGACCCACCAGCGAGCTTGCCACGAGACCAAGATCCATTCCGCCATACTCTTCCGGCACATCAATGCTCAGCAATCCCTGCTCACCGGCCAGCTTCACCAGCGACGGCATCAGCCCAGGCTCCTGATGCTCGATCCCCTCGTGCTTCGGCAGCACCTCACGCGCCACGAACGTCGCGGCGGCCTCCTGAATCTGTCGCTGCTCCTCGTCCAGTTTCTCTGGGGTCAGAAAATGCTCTTCGGTGACGCGCTTCGTCAGAAAGCTCGCTCCCGTCTCAAGCTTCGTCTCAGTCGCCATGAACTCTCTCCTCATTACGTGCGGCTACGACGCACCCGATAAACCCAACATGCGGCACGCACTAACCCATAACTGAATCGTACGCCCGCCGCGCATGCGACATCCTCGCTGACCAGCGGGACCTTTGTGTAGCGTTAGGTCGCCTTCGTTCGCTGCACGAACTCATCGCGGAGCGTCCGCCGCAACACCTTTCCCACCAGTGTCTTCGGCAGCTCGGTGCGGAACTCGAACTGCTTGGGAACTTTATACGGCGCTAGATGCTGCTTACAATATTCGAGCAGCTCCTCCTCCGTCAGTGTCTCGCCCGGCTTGACGACGATATAGGCCCGTACCGTCTCACCCCGATATTCATCCGGCACACCCACCGCCGCGGCTTCGAGCACCTTCGGATGCGCATACAGCACCTCGTCCACCTCGCGCGGGAAGATCTTGAGCCCACCCGCGATGATGATGTCCTTGGCGCGGTCCACAATGGTGAAATAGCCGTCTTCGCTCATCATACCGATGTCACCAGTCTTCAGCCACCCGTCGCGCAGCACCTTCTCTGTCTCATCAGGCCGGTTCCAATATCCCCGCATGACCTGTGGGCCTCGCACCACAATCTCGCCCTGCTCGCCTGCCGGCAGAAAATCCCAGCTATTCTCGCGGACAATCGCTGAGTCGGTCCCGGGCATTGGGAGTCCAATCGTTCCCACACGCCGCTCGCCGAATACAGGATTGCAATGGGTGACCGGCGACGCTTCTGTCAGCCCGTATCCTTCGACCACCTTCGCACCTGACACCTCCTCGAAGCGCCGCTGCACTTCGAGCGGAAGCGGCGCTGAGCCGCTGATACACACCTTGACCGACGACAAATCGGCGTGCTGCTTCACCGCCGCACGCGCGATGGCGAGATACATCGTCGGCACACCAGGGAACAGATCGGGGCGATATTTCACGATAGCCTTCAACGTGTCCTTGACGTTGAAACGCGGCAGCAACACCATCGTCGAGCCATTCAGCACGGTCATGTTCATGCCGACCGTCAGCCCGTACACATGGAAGAACGGCGCCACACAAAGCGTCGAATGCTTCGACCCCGCCGGCTGTTCGTTCCAGGCCCATGCCTGTATCGCATTTGCCAGCAGATTGCGATGCGTCAGCATCGCGCCCTTCGCTACCCCTGTCGTGCCGCCGGTGTACTGGAGAACCGCGACATCATCTGCACTCGCCGGCTGCGGCAGAGGGAACACCTCGAAGCCCTGGCGGCCGTGCGCCTGCCCCAACACATCCTTGAACTGATGAACAGCACTATCAGCCTTGATCGCGCTCGTATCCATGTGCGGCTTGCCGCGCGACTGCGCCTTCTCCCGCAGGCGGTACAGCGCTCCCAAAACGGGGGGCAGATAGTCTGCCACACTCGTCACAATCACCTGCTCAACCGGCGTGTTCGCCCGCACCGCCGCCAGAGTTGGATAGACCAGATCCAGTGTGATCGCCACCTTCGCGCCCGCGTCCCGCAGCTGGTGCTCCAGCTCTGGTTGGGTATAAAGCGGATTCGTCGGCACGGCTATGGCGCCCGCCTTCAATACGCCGAAGAAAGCGATGAGAAACTGCGGCACATTGGGCAGGCAGATCGAGACGCGATCCCCGCTGCGTACCCCCATCTGTACCAGTGCACGAGCGAATCGATCCACCAGTGACAGCAGTTGCACGTAGTTGAACCGCGTGCCGTAATACTCAATAGCGATGTTCGCGCCATGCTGGCGTGCCGCCTCATCCAGCAGCCACGGGAGTGGCTGATTGGGCACCGATACCGTCGCGGGAACGCCTGGCGAATAGTGCGCGAGCCATGGGCGCTTGATTTCCGGCGTCGTCGGCGCGGAAACGTACAAACCGTCAGTTTCAGTGGAAAGGCGCTCATCCATGGAGATACTCCTCTTTGAGTGGGAATACGCCAGGTTCGTTGGCTGTAGTATACGTTCCTTCCGATGAACGTGTCGTATAGCCAGCTAACGAATTCTATGATATATTCGTGATACCAGCTAACATTACGTGCCCGTGCTACGCATCCCAAATCACCTGGGGCTCCCGACACACAGCCCGCGCAAACTAGCTTCGCGGCGCCACTCGTGAATGCGCTGGTTTAGACGCCAAGATGGAGGCACCAATGACGTCCTTACATGGAACACGCCCACCTCATCCCATGCGCGCGGAGGACTACGCGAACGAGTTCGGCGCGATGGTTGCTCAGTTCCGCCAGCGGCGTGGCCTCTCACAAGGGCAGCTCGCCCATGCCGCGCGCCTTTCCCGCACCTACATCTACCACCTCGAAACCGGACAGCGCAGCGCTCCATCAGTGCGCGTCGCGCGCGCGCTACTCCGCGCGCTCGAAATACACGGCGATGACCGCCACCGCCTCGCCATCGCGTTCACCCGCCTCACGGGCTTGCCTTTGGAGGATGAGGCCGACGGCGCGGACCTCCTTGACCAGCGCGAGCTGGCGGGGCTCCTCGTCCGCAACACCGCCTTCCCCGCTCACAGCCTCGATCGTCTCTGGGGCGTCAGCGCCTGGAACATCCCTGCCATGCACCTCTTCGAGCTAGACGCGAGCTCACTGGCTACACTGAGCCGCAACCTGCTCGGCGTCGTTTTCGATCCCGCCTACCGCGCCCGCTTCCGGCCCTGGGAGGCCCTCGCACGCCGCCTCCTCGCGGATTTCAAGTACAACACGCGCGCGCTCACCTACCTCCCCGAATACCGCGACCTCTGGCGCTCCCTGCGCGCCCTTCCAGACTTTCGCCGCATCGCCGACTCCTCCGATCCCGGAACCAGCGCGGCCACAAGCTTTATCTTTCAGATGCGCCACACCGAGCTTGGGACGCTCACCCTTCGCACCACCGTGACCATCTTCAGCGGCGCCTCCGACTACTCCATCGTCACCTACCTGCCCGGCGACCAGCAGACGCTGGCCATCTTCGCTGCCAACGGCTGGCAGGTGCTCGGCGAGACCACATCGTAGGCACGTCTTTGGGTAACGTCGCTCCGTAATGCTTTCGTACGATTTCGGCGGTACAGTTTGTCCGTACCAAATAATGCCTCGCTTGATAGCCGTTTGCAATTCCAGACACCGGCATCCTCGGACAGACATCCGCCCGACGTGCTACACTGTGCCGGTACGCAGCGAGATGGTGAATGGATGATTGCGACTCAACCCCAAATTACTCCCTGGAACAGGTAGCCTCTATGCGTGCAGTGCGACAGCCGGTGTGGCTCCACAAATGGGCCGGTACAGTTTTGCACATGCGAGATACCCGTCGGATCCTTGTCCACCCGCGCTTCGGCGTTTCCGTGCGGAAATGGCGCCCAGCAGGTCTGTCGTGGTTCCTTCTCCTGGCCATCGTGCTCCTTGGCGGCTGTGGCGCGGTTGGTGCAGTCCCGGCACGCACATCAGCCCGTACTGGTCCCGCCAACCCTCCCAGCGCTGCGCAGCCCCATGTCCTGACATACGTCGCCATCGGCGCTTCAGATGCCTTCGGCGTCGGCACCAGTGATCCCGCCGCCGACAACTGGCCCACGGTGCTCTCTCATCAGCTGAGCGACACACTTCAGGCGAGCGACACACTGCATCTCATCAACCTTGGCATACCTGGCGAGCTGGTCGGCCAGGCGCTCCAGAATGAGCTTCCCATCGCTCTCGACGCCCATCCGCGCCTCGTCACTGTGTGGCTCTCCGTCAACGACTTCGCGAATGGTACGTCACTCGCCACCTACCAGAGCCAGCTCACCGCGCTGCTCACCAGCTTGCGGCAAAATACCTCCGCACGCGTCTTCATCGCCAATCTACCCGATCTCTCCGTGCTGCCCGCTTTGAGGCGCTACGATCCCGTTGCCTTACGCGCCCGGATCCACCAATGGAACGCCGCCATTGCCGCCATCGCCGCCGCGCAGGGCGCCGTATTGGTTGATCTGTCCGGCTACGGCAACGAGATTGCACAGCATCCCGAATATATCAGCTCAGATGGGTTCCATCCATCAACGATTGGCGCCCGCCGGCTCGCCGAAATCTTCACCCAGGTAATTCTCCAGTCACACATTTTCTAGCGAAGGGATATCGTGGACAGCTTCTTCGACTTCTCCAGCTCAGCGCTCGCCAGACCCTTACTCATCACCGCCGTCGCCGCGACCGTCATCCTGACGCTTCTGGCAGTGCGCCGCCCCCATCTCGCGCGCATTGGCCTGCGCAACGCGCGCCGCCGTCGCGCGCGTACGCTACTCATTGTCGCGGGCCTCATGCTCTCGACGACGTTTATCGCGGCCGCGCTCGCCGTAGACGATACCATCTCGCTTGCCGTCAAAACCATCGCCGTCTTCAATCTTGGTCGCGTGGATGAAGATGTGCTGGGCGGCGCTGGTTCCCTGCATCTATTTCCCGCCTCCGTCGGCGGCGATGTAACCCAGGCGCTCGCCGGCGACACCCGGGTAGCTGGCGTCGCACCTGCCCTCGTCGTCCTAAATATCCTCGTCGCCGATGAGACAGCTCGCCAGGTCCACGGCGGCATCACAACCTTCGCGCTCGCGGGCGATGCCGCGGGGCCGCTAGCCGATCTGCGCACGACATCCAACACGCCCGCACCTGTCTCCGCGCTGCGCTCCGGCGACCTCTATCTCAACTCAAGCACCGCGAAGACGCTTGATGCCCATATTGGCGACACGGTCTATCTCTACTCAACGCTGTGGCCGGGCCATCGCTACCAGTTCCGGGTCCGCGCCATCGTTGCCGGCGGTCCGCTTGGCGATCCGCCCGCTATCGTCATTTCCCTGTCGCAGCTTCAGGCGATGACTCACGCGGGTGGCTCCATCAACCATATCTTCGTTGCCAACACCGGCGATGGACTCACCGGCGTCAGCTACAGCGATCAGATCGAGGACCAGATCTACACCGTGCTCACCGGGCATTTCTATGTGGATAAAGTCAAGCAGGACGGGATCAACTTCGCCTTACGCGCCCAGGATATTTTCGGTCGCATCCTCGCGCTGTTCACCCTCTTCTCTCTCGCGATCGGCCTCCTACTGATCTTTTTGATTTTCGTCCTGCTCGCCGCCGAGCGCCGCGCCGAGCTTGGCATGCTGCGTGCGCTCGGTGTACGCCGCTCCCACATTGTCCGCATGCTGCTGTTTGAGGGCGGCGTCTACGATGTTCTTGCCGCGTTCGGCGGCATTCTCACTGGCCTGGGACTCGGCATAGCCGTCGTGTTGCTCGTCAGCCCCACCGTAGCCCGCATCGGCTTCCCACTCAAGATCTCCATCCAGCCACAGAGCATCATCGTAGCCTTCTGCCTTGGCCTGCTGGCCACGCTTGTCACCATCGGGCTTGCCGCCTGGAGCGTCAGCCGGATGACAGTCGCGGCGGCCTTGCGCGACCTCCCTGAGCCGCCGCCTATGCGCCGCAGCCTGCTCGCCCTTCTCCGGAACGCCCTCGGCGCTGGTCTCGCGGTGTGGCGAGTGCCAGCCCACGCGATTATCACCTGGGCAACGGTGCTCTCGGCGCTTATCACACGAGGCCCGGTGCCACTTATCCTCGGCTGGGTGCTGCTCCGTCGGGGCATTGACTCCTCCGACGAGCTGCTCTTTTCGTTCGGCCTGTCGCTCCTCGCCCTCGGCGTCGCGTTATCGCTCCGCTCGCTCGCCCTCTCGGCGCTCATCGCCGTCTTACGCCTGAGGCATCATCACGACTCGGTGGGCATTGTGGGACGCTCCACAACGCTGCTCGACCGCCTCACGACGCTGCTCGTTGGAGCTGCCCTCGCCCTCTACTGGTCCTTGCCGTTCGACGCGCTCCGAAACAGTGGATTCTCCCGCTTTGGCGTCGGCGGCATCCAAACCTTCTTCGTGGCCGGCGTTATGATGGTCTTCGGCACCGTCTGGGCGCTGGCTCCCAATCTCGATCTCCTCCTCCTGCCCATCAGCTGGCTATTGACGCGCATTGGCCGTCTGCGCCACATCGTGCGCATGTCGCTGGTCTATCCCGCCCACCACCGTTTTCGCACAGGTATCAGCCTCTCGCTCTTCGCGCTCGTCTGCTTCACGATGGTCGTCATGGCCTGCATCGCCGCGTCCGCCACACAGAGTTACGACACGATCCCACAGCAAGCGTCGGGGTACGATATCGCCGGGCAGCCGCTCTTTCAACCAGTTGGCGGCGTCAGCCGCATAGACGCCGCGCTTGCCCGCACCGGCGCCGCCTCGAACATCGCAGCCGTCAGCTCCGCCACACCTTTGCCGCTCGGTCTCCTCCAGCCGGGCGCGTCGAACGCTCGCTGGAGCGTCTATCCCGTCTCCGCGATTCAGGGCGCCTTTCTGAACGGTGTAGGTCTCCCACTCATCGCCCGCGCCTCCGGCTTCACTAGTGACGCCGCCGTCTGGCAAGCCGTTCGCACCCATCCCGGTGACGTGGTAGTTGACGCTGGCGCCCTGAGCGATCAGGATGCCGCTAGCCTGGGAATTCAGCTGCCGCCTCCGGTAGATCCACCACATTTCATCGGACCACCCATTGCCGCCGGTCTGCCCGGCCTATCCAGTCTGGACGCCTTGAATGGTCGTGGTGCTCAAACCGCCGACCCGACTGGCCTGCTTGCGCAATTCAGCGTCGTCTCCCAGAACCCGGAGCTCTTCAACGAGTTGCTGCTTCATCTTGACCCCATCGTCACGCATTCCGGCACCATCGCGCCCGCTCGCATCTGGGCAGCCGACCTGCGTGGCGGCGCCGCGGCCAAGTTAACGATCGTCGGCATCGTCCAGAACCTCACCGGCCAGCGCACCGGCCTCTTCGGGTCGCTCGCCACGTTCGCGCCCGTCGAATCCGGCTTGCCACCCTTCGGCAACGAGTATTACTACTTCAAAGTAAAACCCGGCGGCGATGCCCGCACCACATCGCTCCAGATCGGCTCCTCGTTGATTGATTTCGGCTTCGAGACGACCGTCCTGCAAGATGTCCTCCTCGATATCAATGGGCCGCGCGTCCTCATCAGCCGTGTCCTGGTCGGTCTTGTCGGCCTCACCTTGCTTGTGGGCATGGCCGCTCTCGCCGTCACCGGGTCGCGCGCAGTTGTTGAGCGCCGCCAGCAGATCGGCATGTTGCGCGCGCTGGGTTTCCATAGCCTGCATGTCCAGCTTGGCTTCCTCATCGAGTCGCTGCTTGTGGGCGCGGTGGGCACAGCCATCGGCCTTGTCCTTGGCCTGATACTCTGCCGTAACGTCTTTGCCGTGGACTTCTTCGAGCCGGTCCAGTCTGGTCTTACGCTTGTCATCCCCTGGAAGGAGCTGATCGCCATCTGCATCGCATCCCTGTTGGCGTCCACCATTGCCGCGCTACTTCCCGCGTGGCAGGCTGGCCGCGTCGCTCCCGCCGACGCGCTGCGCTACGAGTAAGGATTCCCGATGAAACTCACCGGCAAGCCAGCTGACCCGTTCTCCCCCGTTGCACCGGCAGCCCCGCGCGATAGCCGGCACATCGTGGATGCCGCGGGACTGCGCAAAATCTATCGTGCCCATGGCCTCGCAGTCACCGCTCTCAACGATGTCAACCTCGCCGTCGCTCGCGGCGAGATGGTAGCCATAATGGGACCCAGTGGCTGCGGCAAAACCACGCTGCTCAACTGCCTCGCCGGCCTGGATACCGTGGATGCCGGGCGCGTGGAGATTGACGGCCACGACCTCGCGACCATGAGCGACGCCAGGCGCACGGACTTCCGCGCCCGCACCATGGGCTTCGTCTTTCAGAACTTCAACCTGCTGCCCGTTCTTAGCACCATTGAGAATGTCGAGCTCCCATTACTCATTCTGCGAGTGCGGCCTTCTCTCGCCCGCAAACGCGCCCGCGAGATGCTGGACGCCGTCGGCCTCTCCCAGCGTGAGCGCCACAAGCCAGCCGAGCTATCCGGCGGTCAGCGCCAGCGCGTCGCCATTGCCCGCGCGCTCGTGAACGATCCCGCTATCGTATGGGCCGACGAGCCAACCGGCAATCTAGACAGCGATGCCGCGGGCGAGATTCTGCGTCTCCTCGGCGATCTCAACCGCACTCGCGGCCAAACGCTCGTCCTCGTGACCCATGCAGCCGACATCGGTGCGCGTGCTGATCGCATCGTCCACATGCGCGATGGCCACATCATCACCGCCGTGGACTCCTCACCCTTCCATACCGCTGACGGCTGATGACCGGACATGACCGTATCGCTTTCCCTCTCGTTTGTGCTACGCTGCCAGCGCGTCATCGCCGCGCGGCTCCTATTCCGCTGTCGCTGAAGTCCAGCCAAATCGGCAACCCACTTGCTGCGCGGTACACCCTGGCAGTCGGCACGTCGGAGTTGCGTATGGAACGCATTGTGCTCCACCCTTGCCAGCGGAGCAGATCGGCGACTTAACTATGAAGCAGCGAGCCACATGCAACGAGGCGAAATGACCAGCCAGCCACACGCAACGTTTGGCGAACCCGGCATTCACGATGGAGGAGACCATGTCCGAGCCTGTCGCCCCCCGCTACCTCGAGGTGCCCGGCAGCGAGCGCCCCGAGCCGCTCAACGCCACACTCGTCGGCCCTGCCGATCCAGCAGCTCGTGTGCAGGTCAGCGTCTACCTGCGGCCACGTGCCGCCGCACAAGCGCAGTCCACGAGCGCGCCGACCGTTGCGGAGCAGCCGCTTTCACGCGAGGAGTTTGCCGCCCGTTTCGGCGCCGATCCGGCGGACATCGCGCGCGTGGCGCAATTCGCTCAGGATCATCGCCTTTCCGTTGTCGAGTCGAGTATCGCGCGCCGTGTCATTGTGCTCTCAGGAACCGTCGCCGACCTGAACGCCGCATTCCAGGTTGACCTGCGCCACTACACCCTGAACGGCACGACCTTTCGTGGGCGCACTGGACATGTGTACATCCCCGCCGAGCTTTCCAGTATCGTCACCGGCGTCTTCGGACTGGATGAGCGCCCGCAAGCCGGCATGCGCCTCCAATCATTTCGACCGCACACCCCCATCATCCTCGCCGTCAACGCCGCCCAAACCTCCTACACGCCTCCCCAGCTGTCGGCTCTCTACAATTTCCCGACCGCCGGCCATGGGCAGGGTCAAACCATCGGCATCATCGAGCTTGGCGGCGGCTACCAGCAGAGCGACCTGGATGCTTACTTCAACACCCTTGGCCTTGCATCCCCAACCCCCGTCAGTGTCCCGGTAGACGGCGGCTCTAATAGCCCCACTGGCGACCCCAACAGCGCGGATGGCGAAGTGATGCTCGACATTGAAGTTGCGGGCGCGCTCGCGCCCGGCGCCCGCATCGCCGTCTACTTTGCTCCTAACACCGACCAGGGCTTCCTCGATGCTATAACGACCGCCGTACACGATACGACAAACACGCCCTCCGTCATCTCCATCAGTTGGGGGGGGCCGGAATCTACGTGGACGGCTCAAGCGCAACAGCAGATGACCCAGGCGTTTCAGGATGCTGGCGTGCTCGGCGTGACCATCTGCGCAGCGGCAGGCGACAGCGGCGCCTCAGACGGCGTGGGCGACGGCTTGCTCCATGTGGACTTCCCCGCCTCCAGTCCGTTCGCGTTGGGCTGCGGCGGCACGACGCTCACCGGGTCGGGCGCCACAATCTCCAGCGAGACCGTCTGGAATGATGGCAACGGCGCCGCCACCGGCGGCGGTATCAGTGATACGTTTGACCTCCCAACCTGGCAAGCAAATGCGGGCGTACCGGCTTCGGCAAATCCCGGCGGTCGCGTTGGTCGCGGCGTGCCCGATGTCTCCGGCAATGCCGATCCTCAGACTGGCTATCTCGTCCAGGTGGATGGTCAGTCATTCGTCATAGGCGGCACCAGCGCAGTCGCCCCACTCTGGGCGGGACTGGTCGCGCTGCTCAACCAGCAGCTTGGCAAGCCTGTTGGTTTCCTCAACCCCATCCTCTATCAGCAGGTCACTCCCGCCAGCGTCATGCGCGACATCATCTCCGGCGCGAATGATGGCTACTCCGCCGGTCCCGGGTGGGATGCCTGCACAGGATTAGGCTCACCCAACGGCGCCGCTCTACTCAGCGCTCTCGCCGCGCTCGTCGGCCAGCCGGTTGCTGGCGCGATGGTGAGCGTTAGCCACGACACCCAGACCGCGAGCCCTTCCGCATCCGCGCTCCAGGGTGTGGAACCTCCTGCGGAGCCGGTTCCCGTGGCTGCTGGCTCCCCATCTCCCGGTCTCGTCGCATCGCCTCCACCACGGGGCGTCTTTGCCTCCATAAAATCGTTGTTTCGTCGCGGCTCGTAAGGCCCATGTACGTGATTCTGAGCATGCGCCGTAGGGGTATGTAATTGCTATCCTGCGTGGCCCCGACAATGGCGTATCGCGTGATATGATGGTGGCCACATTCCATTGGCAACCCGGCCACGTAATGCGATACGTGTAGGGGCGCAGCTTGCTGCGGTCGCCTGTGTTCCGCGTATTGTACGAGCGCAGCAGGCTGCGCACGCCTGCGAGGAGTCGCCAGCATGACCGAGCAACGCATTCCACCCGGCTTCGAGCGACGTCGCGAAGATGAGCGACTTATTACGGGGCGTGGTCAATATGTGGACGATCTTCGCCCGCCCACCGGACGACCCGACGCGCTCTACATGGCCGTTGTCCGCAGTCCACATGCCCATGCCCGCATCGGGGCAATGAGCGCCGCACAGGCGAGCGCCGTGCCAGGCGTCGTCGCGATTACTATGGGAAATGAGCTCGCTGGAAACATGCCACTGCTGGAAAGTTTCCCAGTGCCCGGCGGCAAGCAAACCGATCGGCGCCCGCTAGCTATAGATACCGCTCGCTACATTGGTGATCCGGTCGCCATCGTGCTTGCTGAAACCAGTTACGCCGCCGCCGACGCGCGCCTCCTTGTCCAGATAGACTTCGAGCCGCTCCCTGCCGTCACAGACCCCGAGGAGGCATTACGTCCCGACGCGCCGCTCCTGTATCCGGAAATCGGCGCCAACGAAATCTACCGTATGCCTTTCGGCGCTGAGAATATTGACGCGGCTATCGCACAAGCGAGCGGCACCATCAATCTTCGCCTTGTGAACCAGCGCCTCGCTGCCAGCCCCATGGAACCGCGCGGGTGCATGTTTGACTACATCTCCGAGACGGGGCAGCTCACGGCGTGGCTCTCCTCACAAAGCGTCTTTGGCGCCCGGCAAGCCCTCTCTCAATCACTTGGTATCCCCTCCACGTCCATTCATGTCATCAATGCCGATGTAGGGGGCGGGTTCGGCACCAAAGTCGAGTTTCTCGGTGAAGAGCTTATCGCGGCTGCGCTTGCCGTCCGCTATGGCCGTCCTATCAAGTGGATCGAGGATCGCAGCGAGAATCTGCAAGCCCAAACCCACGGCCGCGGCCAGATCAACTATGTCGAAGCGGCCTACACACCGGAAGGCCGCATCCTTGGCATGCGCGTCCGTACCATCGCGGACCTCGGTGCATTTCTCATTGGTGTCGCGCCGGTGCTCCCAATCTTCACCACGCAAATGCTCTGCGGGCCGTACCGCATCGAAGCCATCGCTGCCGAGATTGTCGGCGTGCTGACCAACAAACCGCCCACGGGAGCCTATCGCGGTGCGGGTCGTCCCGAAGCGACATACCTTGTGGAGCGCGTCGTAGACCGCGTCGCGCATGAGCTTCACCTGGACCCCGTCGAGGTGCGTCGTCGCAACTTGATCGCCCCCGATGCCTTCCCCTACAGCACGCCCACGGGCCTCGTCTACGACAGTGGCAACTATCAGGCGGCTCTCGAAAAGGCGGTTGCGCGCGCGGACTATGCGGGCTGGCGCGCGCGGCAGGTCGAGCGGCGCACACACCCCGAGCAGAATCCCCTCGGCATCGGCGTCTCCTCATTCGTCGAGATCACCGGCGGGCTGATTCCGCCCGAAGGCGCGCCCCAGGAAGCCGCCACCGTCCGCATTCTCTCCGATGGCGCGCTGCTCCTCCAGACCGGCGTCTCGACCAATGGTCAGGGCCATCTCACCGCGCTCGCACAGATCGTTGCCCAGGTCTTCGATGTGCCAGGTTCGCGGGTCAGCGTTGAATTGAACGACTCCGCCCTGCCCGGGTATAGCCTCGGCACCTTTGGGAGCCGGGTGACCCAGTTCTCCGGCTCGGCGACGTTGCTGGCGGCACAGGCGGCCCGCGACAAAGCCGTCAAACTCGCCGCCGACCGTCTTGAGGCATCCCCCGATGATCTGGTCGTCGTGGATGGTCGTATCTCTGTTCGAGGCATGCCGTCGCGAAACGTCGAGCTCGCGGAGTTGGCCCGCGCGGTTGAAGAGCAGCCGGACCTGATCGAGCACGAGCCACCCAATCCCGCCAATGGAGCTTCAATTGAGGGGCTGGCGGCGTGGCGCTCGTTCACTCCCCCAGGCCTGACGTTTTCGTCAGGCTCGCACGCTGCGGTCGTCGAAGTAGACCGTGATACCGGCGAGGTACATATCCTCAGCTATGTCGCCGTAGACGATTGTGGCCGTGTGGTCAGTCACTATCTCGCGGAAGCCCAGGCACATGGCGCTCTGGCGCAGGGCATCGGCCAGGCGCTCTTTGAGGAAGTGCTATATGATCAGGATGGACAAATCCTCAGCGGCACCCTGCTGGACTACGCGCTCCCCAAAGCCAGCCAGCTCCCTACCTTCGAGTGCGATAGCGTCGAAACACCCGCTCCCGGCAACCCCCTTGGGGCAAAAGGTATCGGTGAAGCCGGCGCCATCGCCGCGCCGCCAACTATCGTGAACGCGGTGTTGGATGCGCTGGCCCCGCTCGGCATAACCGCGATAGACATGCCGTTACGTCCCGAAAAGGTCTGGACGTTGATGCGCGCGGCAAGCTCCTCGTGAAGTCTCGGCGAATTCGGCAACTCCACCATCCCCTTCTCCTTCCAAAAGCGGGAGGAGGGGATGACGCACCCAGGTTCCGACGACATCGGCAACGACTCCGTTCGGTGCTCCGTATGCTGTCTCTCCCCGCTCCGCGTTGAATCCCCCGCTGTCACCATGTTGACCCTCATCTTCGTCGCTTTCCCTGGTACATGCGTACCGCTCCCAATCTCGCGTCCACTTCTGTCCGTCATTGCCCGTGTCAGTCCGTATCGCGGACCCTCCGTCATGTACTACACTACCTCCAGCCATCACACCACGCGTCCATCATCCTGTCGTTGCGTTGTCGTCTCACCGTCTCGCCCGCGTCCACGCCCGTATCCGCAAGGAGCGCCCGCCATGTTCACCATTCCGGCAGAATCGGCAACCCAATGTGAAATTCCGGCAGAATCGGCAACCGCTTCCCTCATCCCGTATTCCGGCAGAATCGGCAACCGCCTCAGCCTTTTCTCGCCTCCTCAACATGCCCGCTGTCAAATACTGCTCAGGAGACCGCGCTCATGCTGGCGCTTGCGCACGAGAGCAATTTGTACTCATCGCGGCTGGACGTACAATAAGAGAAGGCGGAAATGGCGGAACGTTCACATGGGTTTTGTGAGCCCGAATGGGCAACCGGCGCAGAGTACACATCCAGGCTGCTGTTGGCTTGCGCCCCGTGCGTATGTATGAGGTCAAGAACGAGCAGCGCGGAAGCCACCAGGGCTGGACATGGAGAGCAACGAATGAGCAATCAGCACCATGAGGCTGGAGCGCCCCTGCAAGAGCATACAAATCGTCTCATCCACGAAACCAGTCCCTACCTCCTCCAGCACGCCCACAATCCCGTAGACTGGTATCCCTGGGGCGACGACGCCCTCGCGCGGGCGAAGCGCGAAGACAAGCCCATTTTATTGAGCATCGGCTACGCCTCCTGTCATTGGTGTCACGTCATGGCGCACGAGAGTTTCGAGAACGAAGACACCGCACGTCTGATGAACGACAGCTTCGTCAGCATCAAGGTGGACCGTGAGGAGCGTCCCGACGTGGACGCGCTCTACATGGATGCTGTCCAGGCCCTCACCGGCAGCGGCGGATGGCCAATGACCGTATTCCTCACTCCTGACGGTGCGCCCTTCTTCGGCGGCACGTACTTCCCGCCTGTGGACCGCTACGGTATGCCCGGCTTTCCACGTCTACTGCGCAGCATCGCCGCCCTATATTCCGATCGTCGTGACGATGTGGAGCGTCAGGCTGATGAGTTTCGCACGTTCTTTCAGGCGCGCGGCCAGGTACAACTCACCCTCCCTGAAAACATCTCGCCGTCAGCAGCCATCGTGAATCCTAGCGTGCTCTTCCAGGCTGCCGACCGCCTCCTTGCCCAAATGGACGCCCTGGAGGGCGGCTTCGGGCGCGCCCCCAAATTTCCCCATCCGATGGGCCTGGAGTTCCTCCTGCGCATCGTTTCCCGCTCCCAGCCTGCCTATCCCGATAGTGAGGGGCTGCTTGAGCTCCTCCGTCTCACCCTCGACAAAATGGCCGGCGGCGGCATCTATGACCAGATCGGCGGTGGCTTCCATCGCTACTCCACCGACACCTACTGGGTCGTGCCGCACTTCGAGAAAATGCTCTATGACAACGCGCTGCTCGCCCCCGTCTACCTCCACGCCTGGCAGCACACCGGTGATGAGCACTACCGTCACATCTGCGAGGAAACACTCGATTACGTCCTCCGCGAGATGACCGACTCCACTGGTGGCTTCTATTCTACACAGGACGCCGACAGTGAAGGCGAGGAGGGCAAATTCTACATCTGGACTCCGGCTGAGCTGCGCACCATCCTGGGCGCGCGGGATTGCGACATCATGGAAGACCTCTGGGGATTTTCAGAGCGTGGCAACTTCGAGGGTCGCAACATCCTGCATGTCGCGCGCTCAGCATCCACCGTCGCTGCCGAGCATGACATGTCCGAGGTTGAGCTGAGCGGTGTCGTCGCGCGCGCCCGCCAGCAGCTGTATGACGCGCGGGCCAAACGCGTCTGGCCTGCTCTCGACGACAAGATACTCGCCTCCTGGAACGGCCTCATGCTCCGCGCCTTCGCCGAAGCCGCGCGCGCCCTCGACCGCAACGATTACCGCCAGGCCGCCATCCGTAATGCCACGTTCCTCACCACGGCGCTTATGCCTGAGGGCCGGCTCCGCCGCTCATGGCGCACAGGGCAAGCCAGGCTCGACGCCTACCTCGAAGACTATGCCGCGGCTGTAAATGGCCTCCTGAGCACCTACGAGACCACCGGCGAGACCCGGTTCTTCACCTCAGCCCGCGCGCTTGCCGACACGATGATAGAGCGCTTCTGGGACGCGGAGTCCGGCGCATTCTTCGACACCGCCCGCGATGCTGAACAGCTCATCGGGCGTCCTCGCGAGCTGACTGACAACGCCACTCCCAGCGGCACGAGCCTCGCCGCCGAAGCGCTCCTACGTCTCGCCGCCTTCACCGGAGCAGATCGCTACCGCGAGCTCGCGGTGCGAGTCATCGTGCCCCTCGCGCCAGCCATGGCCGACTCACCCTCCGGATTTGGCCACCTCCTCTGCGCCCTGGACGACTTCGCCGGCCCATTCCATGAAATCGCGATTGTTGGGGCCGCCGCGTCGCCCGACCGCGCCGCGCTGCTCGATGTCATCGCCCATCGCTA
The DNA here is from genome assembly GCA_035310125.1 of Ktedonobacterales bacterium. Lineage (GTDB taxonomy): Bacteria > Chloroflexota > Ktedonobacteria > Ktedonobacterales > JADMIN01 > DATGEP01. Next base: position 6,561 of record DATGEP010000158.1, on the reverse strand, counting down.
CCTCCCACGCCAAGTGCTTGCATACGCCACGCCTGAGGATGCCGAGGCTCAATCCTCGATCCCGCTGCTCGCTGGTCGCGGTCTCGTGGATGACCGCGCCGCCGCCTATGTTTGTCAGCATTTCGTCTGTCAGCAGCCTGCGACCGATCCCAAAACACTCCTCTCCCACCTCAAGCCCCTGGGAGCGCCACCCTCTTCTGACATCGAATAACAGAGTCGTGTGAGTGCATCGCTGGCTTGCCGCGTCAGCCACCCGATGGTATTCTGCTCGCGAGTAAGTACATGAGCAGGGGAGAAGCAATGCGTAAACGCGCCAGTCAGTGGCTCATCACGCACCGATACCCTCTTCTCGCGGCGTTCCTCATACTCGTCGCCAGCGCCATCCGCATTGGCCTGATCGCTCAGGGTTGGCCTGGCACCGATAGCGACGACTCGACGATGGGCCTCATGGCGAAGCACATATTGACATATGGTGAGCATCCCATCTTCTTTTACGGCCAGTCCTACATGGGCGCGATCGAAGCATATGTCGGCGCACTGATGTTTGCCCTGCTCGGCGTCTCCTCGTTCGCGCTCAAATGCGGCTTGATCCTCATATACGCCGCGTTTATGGCTTCCATGTACCTGCTTCTTTCCCAGGCATTCAACCATAGATGGGCGCTCGCCGGATTACTTCTGCTGAGCCTTGGCGACGATGACATGCTCTATCATCAACTCGAAGCGTATGGCGGCTACCTCGAAACGCTGCTCTTCGGTGTCCTGCTGATCGTGCTGGCCGCCTGGCTCATCCGCACGATCCCCGATCCCGCGCTCCGCAAGTGGCGATCTTGGGGCTACCTAGGCTGGGGTCTCGCTGCCGGACTCGGCATCTGGAGCGATCCGCTGGTCGCGCCGTTCGTCATATTCTCCGCACTGTTCTTGCTCCTCACCTGTTGGCGCGAGCTGCGCCATCACATGGCCATTCTCGCCCTCGCAGGACTACTCATCGGCGTCTCCCCCTGGCTCATCTACATAGCCACCGCTCCCTCGCTCGGCGCCGCCACCAGCTTTCTACAGCGCGGCACGCTGCCTCAGACACAGCGCCCCGCTTCCACAGGAAACACCACAGCTCCGGCAGCCCCTCCTATCGCGCCAACCTCGCCAACTTTTACTGAGATCGCAATTGACCATGTGCGTGGCACAGTCATGATCGCCGTCGCCAACAACACCGGAGCTACGGCCCTCTGCCCGCTGACGCTCACGAGCGCATGGCCTCCAGACCACTGGACGTCACCCCAAATCGTGAGGTGCATCGCCATTCGCGGCGTCTGGGGAAGCGGCTTTCTCGTCCTGCTGTCCCTCGCCATTGGCCTGGAGACTCATGCGTTCCTACGGCTGAGACACGCGCAATCTGGTGCCAGTGCCGCTATGCTTCACGCCGCCGCCGCTCGCGGCGCCATGCGGCTGATCGCGATAGGCGCTCCCGGCGCCACTATCTTGCTTTTCTCCTTGGGCTCCGTCTCCTCGTTCGCTCCGTACCAATATTCTCGCTACCTCATAAGCATTGCCATCGCCCTGCCCGTCGCCATCGCCACGCTTTGGGAGCATGCCTCTCATCTTCAAGTCACATCTCCTTCGTTTCTACACACGTTCAAGGCTCGTCATATCCCGCGGCTTGGCGCGCTCGCCGCCGCCATCCTGCTCTTCATCGCACTTGCCGCTGGCACGCTGGCAACGTACGGCGAGATCCCCACTTTCCAGGCGTACGCTCAGCAACAGGCAACGCTTGTCCACTGGCTCATCCAACATGACGACACCCGCATCTACTCGGACTACTGGACCTGCATTCGCACCATCTTCCAGAGCAACGAACGGGTGGTATGTAGCGTGGTTGGCACCCAATTTGAGCCGAAACCCAATCGCTATCCTCCCTACGATTCCATCGTAGCGGCATCGTCCCACCCCGCATATGTGTTCCAGCTCTCCTCCGCTCAGACGAGCACATTCCCCCGATACGCGGCTCAGCTGGGCTGGACCTACTCACGCTCAGTCGTGGACGGTCAATTTGTCGTCTTTCGCCTCCTCACTTCGTGAAAAGGCGCGTGTGCCCCGTCCGTTTTCACATACCTCCGAAAGAAGAGATAGATGGTGCCTCCTATCCTCTACTCACCAGGCACCCAGAGAGGCGCTACGCCGCATAACAACCGGCTCCAACAGTCCTACGGAGCCGGCAAAAATGGGCCAATTGTGGTAGAATAGATAGGTGGAGCGGCTACAAGCCATCTACTGTTGGCACCGGCATTCATACGCTAGGAGTAGCGGATTGAATTTCAAATTTGGATCTGATTTTGTACATCCACGAACCGCTCCCATCTATCCACATCCATTCTTCATGGCAGCCTCTCCGCAGCCTCCCAACCGGCGTCCGAGCCGTACCGAGAATCCTTGCGCCTGGTATGCCCAGAGAGCGGCAGTTATGAAGTCCTACGCACCTGCCAATTGTGCTGCTTATGACAGTACGAAGGCGGAGTCCGGGGATTGCGCCACGAGGAGGCAAAGACAGATTCTATGGCAATAGCGGAACGCAGCGGCTCGTCCGCGAAAGTCGAAAGTTACAACGCCAGCGCCATCGAGATTCTCGAAGGTCTTGAGCCTGTTCGCAAGCGCCCTGGCATGTACATTGGCAGCACCGACATCCGTGGTCTGCACCACCTGGTCTATGAAGTCGTAGACAACAGCATTGATGAAGCGATGGCCGGCGTCTGTGACCGCATTCTCGCCGTTATCCACGCCGACGGCTCAGTCTCAGTGGATGACAATGGCCGCGGTATTCCTGTCGAGCCTCATCCGAAAAGCCCCAAACAGTCTACGCTTGAAATCGTCATGACAACCCTGCACGCCGGTGGTAAATTCGGCGGCGAGGGCTACAAACAAGGATCCAGCGGCCTTCACGGTGTCGGCGTCTCCGCGGTCAACGCGCTTTCCGAGTACTGTCGTGTCGAGGTCAAGCGCAACGGCAAGCTGCACATGCAGGAATACCGCTACGGCAAGCCGCTCGCCCCCGTCCGCGTCATTGGCACCGCCGAGGGGACAGGCACAAAGACACTGTTTAAGCCCGACCTCCGCATTATGGAGACGAACGACTACCAGTTCGAAGTGCTCGCCCAGCGTTTCCGCGAGATGGCCTATCTCAACCGCAGCCTCACCATCAAGCTGGTGGACGAGCGCGAGGGTCGCGAGCAGGAATGCACCTTCTACTTTGATGGTGGTCTCAAGTCATTCGTGCGGCACCTCAACAAGAACCGCAATGTCGTCATGGCCAGGCCCGTCCACGTCGAGAAAAAAGTGGACAAGACCATCGTCGAGGTCGCTCTACAATACAACGATGGTTACAGCGAGACCCTGTTCTCCTTCGCCAATGGCATCAACACGGTTGACGGCGGCTCTCATGTTACCGGCTTCCGGTCCGCCCTCACCCGCACACTGAACGAGTATGGGCGCAAGTCCGGCCAGATGAAAGAAGCCGATAGCAATCTCACAGGCGATGACGTGCGTGAAGGTCTCACTGCGGCAATTAGCGTGAAGCTCCCCGAGGCCCAATTCGAGGGCCAGACGAAGGGCAAGCTCAACAACGCCGAGGTCCGTACCCAGGTGGAAAACGTCGTCACCGAAGAGCTGGCCCGCTACCTTGAGGAAACCCCCGGCGAAGCCAAGCGTATCATCGAGAAATGTCTGAACTCCGCCCGCGCCCGCGATGCCGCCCGCAAGGCGCGCGAGCTTGTGCGGCGTAAAGACGCGCTCGACTCCACCCTTCCCGGTAAGCTCGCCGACTGCTCCGAGCGCCGCGCCGATAGGTGCGAGCTGTACTTGGTCGAGGGCGATTCGGCCGGAGGTAGCGCGAAACAAGGCCGTGACCGTCATTTCCAGGCAATCCTGCCTCTGCGCGGCAAGATCCTCAACGTTGAGCGGACCCGCCTGGATCGCATCCTCACCAGCGAGCAGATCACCAACATCATTACCGCGCTTGGCACTGGTATTGGCGACACGTTCCAGTACGACAAGCTACGTTACGGGCGCATCATTCTGATGAGCGATGCGGATGTGGATGGCAGCCACATCCGCACCCTGCTGCTCACGTTCTTCTACCGTCACATGGAGCATCTCATCGCGAACGGCAATCTGTACATCGCGCAGCCGCCGCTCTATCGTATCCAAGTCGGCAAGCAACGCCACTACGTGTACAGCGACCAGGAGCGTGACGAGTTTCTTGCTCGCCTCGGCGACAAAAACTCCTCGGTCAACCGCTACAAAGGTCTCGGCGAGATGGACCCTGAAGAGTTGTGGGAGACGACCATGAACCCCGCCACCCGCACCATCCTTCAGGTTACGGTAGACGACGCGATCAAGGCCGACGAAACCTTCTCGATGTTGATGGGCGACGAGGTTATGCCTCGCAAGCGCTTCATTGAAGCTCACGCCCGCAACGTCAAGAACCTGGACGTGTAGCGGCCCGTACCGTTCCACCCACAGCGCCAGCTATCCACCTCAGAGGCGCGCCGTGTTTTTCGGCGTGCCTCTGCGTAGGCGTGGGACCACTGCCTCACCGCTTCGCCCGCTTGCCGCCGCTACAACCTTCGGACACCATGCCGTTCGGAGCCGCGGATCAGGAACGTTCCAGGACGCGAGCGAACGCCTGAAGATAGCGTGGGTCACCACATGCATCGCGCAACATCCAATACTCGGCTCCCCAAAAGAGATATGCGTACAGGTGGTACGCCTCCCGCAGATTCCACCGAATGCACGTGTTGTAGTTCTCGATCACTCGCTCCGGCAGGCAGCTATACATGCCCGATCCCTCCGGATTGGGGGGAGTCGTCACCGTTTCCCACGGCTCTGCCTGCCCTTCGGAAACCATCAGCGTACCTCGATTGGCGGATGCCCACGCAAATAACTGCCGTCGCCTCCGCTGGTGCCAGGGACCTCGGCTGCCGTCCAGGTAAACGGTTCGCCCACCAAGGCTAATCAGCGCGTGGCGTGGGTAGTAGTCCATCCCCACAATATCGGCCAGCGACTGCGCCACGGTCAACGAGTCTCCCTGGTCGCGGGTGTGCCACCACTGCAGCACACGCACCGGCCATGATGTGGGCAAAAAACCGTTCATCATGATCGGTCTGGTTGGGTCAGCCGCTCGCACAGCCGCCACTTCCTCCCGCACAAACGCCTCCGCCAGGCGCCACGAATGCGCCACGCCAAGCGGGTCTACCGCTTCGTGCTCAACTTGCCACGCGACAATAGCCTTCCGGTCCCTGTAACGCTCGACGATACGGGTGATGAATGCGGCTGCGGCCGCAAGTAATCGCGAGTGAGTGGCAGGCATGACGAGCGCGTGTTCGCGCAAAGGCTCGTGCAAATAGTGCGCAGGCACGAAGAACTCCGGGTAGCCGAACGTTTTCACTGCACCGACGTTGAGGATGATCTGCTTCCCAGCGCGCTCTGCGGCATCGAGCTGCCAATCGAGTTCTTCGGGACAAAAACAGCCTGGCTCAGGCTCTATGCGATCCCAATAGGCGCCCAGGCGAACGACTTGAAAGGGATAGGTGAGCAATTTATGCAAGGTTGACTGTGCATCCAATCCCAGCGCGTCCGCCTGTCGGGGGCGGAAGCTGATGCCCAGCAGCGTATCGCCGCGTGGCTCGACCAGCGTCCGCTGCCATCGCTCCGTCAGTGAATGATACGCCCGCGCGACCCGCAGCTCCGACACGATAGGCAATGCCAGCACTCCTGCTGAGAGCGCGGCCACCGCGGCGCCGTAGGTTGCGCGGTGTATAGAGCCAGGTGCATGTTCAGTTTGGGCCATGCCAACCTCCGTGTCAGGTATGTGCCTCAAAAAACAAGCCACCCACGCTGGGAAGCGCGGGAGCGAGCGATACCTTCATCCTGGCTATCCTGATGCGCCATTCCGGACACGACGTCCGCGCAGTTTCGCGATTGGAGCCAGCAGAATCTTGACCAACAACGCCGGCACGTTGGGTACGGCAACCTCCTGCTGGAACTCTAATACGACATGCGCAAGGTCCGTGAGCCGCGGCAGCTTGGTGCCACCGATGTGTCTCGCCAAACCCATCGCCTCAGTTGTCTCGAACATCTCCTCCATGCGCAGTGCGGGCCGCACCTCCACGCGTGCGTGCGCCATCTGCGCGCTTGGATTACCGAACCAGTGCGCTGTTCCCACAGGTATGCAAATCGTCTGGCCGGGATTGGCCACAATGGCTCGGCGACCGAGTCGCCCAACGCGGAATCGCATCTGACCGGAGACGATGGTAAATTGCTCCTCCTGGATGGGATGGACGTGTCGAGCCGGAACGTGCGCGCCGGGGGGCAGATAGAGATCGAACACGAGCAGCTTGCCGCCGGTCTCTGCGCCACTCACGCGAATGACAACGCGCTCACCACTGATTGGATTTACGATGACACGCTCGTCTGGCGGGAGACCCGTCGCACCAGCGACACGTAGCGCTTCGACAGCTTGCCCAGTGCGTGCCAGCGTCGCCTCGCCGCCTTCTGGAACCCGCGCCAGGTGCG
>DATGEP010000157.1:0-2194 GCA_035310125.1 Ktedonobacterales bacterium | reverse complement strand
ATCGGGTCCACGACTTTATTATCGCCATACAGGAATTGACCGTTTGGAAAGTGGGCCACCTGCAAAAATTAATATAGTTTTCCCGTTTTCGGGAAACTATATTAAGTTCGGAAAACTATATTTACGGCGGGAAAACTATATTGTCATCGTACACCTGTTTGGAACTGTGCATCTGAGGGTACACCGGGCAATAATGCCGCTTCCTTGACACCAACATTCTTGTCCAGTGACCAACATTCTTGTCCAGTGACCAACATTCTTGTCACGATACACCTCATGCAGCTCGATTGCCATCGCCCACGCAGTAGGATATGAGTGCTCGCTTCCACCAACGCGTAGAAGCGAGCACCAATTGCCTTTCAGGTTCTCCCAGCGCACGAGAGAGCACGAAGCACCTGATCGCCACCAAACCTCGGCAGTCGTCAGAGCTGCGTCGGTCACCGTCTCGCTCGCTGTCAGTGAACGACTTTATTGTTTGGTGAACGACTTTATTGTTTTCACACAGGAAGCAAAGCGTGAGTTTCCCCTACTCCACCGTCACCGATTTTGCCAGATTGCGTGGCTGGTCAATATCGCAGCCGCGTGCCAGCGCTACGCGGTATGCCACCACCTGGAGCGGAATGATCGCCAGTAGTGGTGAGAGCAGCTCAGGCGCCGCTGGTATCGTCAGCACCTCATCCGCGTGCTGGCGAATGGTCGTATCACCTTCCGTTGCCACCACCACCACTTTCGCGTCGCGGGCGCGCACCTCTTGGATATTGCTCACTACCTTCTCGTACGTCCGGCTCGCCGTCGCCATCGCCACCAGCGGCACCCGCGCATCCAGCAGCGCGATGGGGCCATGCTTCAGCTCGCCCGCCGGGTAGGCCTCTGCATGCACATACGAGATTTCTTTCAGCTTCAGCGCGCCTTCCATCGCCAGCGGGAAGCTCGCACCACGTCCGATGAACATGCAGCTCTGGCTGCCCGCCAGCAGCGCGGCCACTGCCTCCGTTGTCGCGCCTGGCGCGTCCAGTCCATCCAACACGGCCTGCATCTGGTCCGGCAGCACCAGCAACGCCTGGAGATTCGCGGCCAGCTCCGCGTCCCGCATCGTGCCATTGCGCCGCGCCAGCCAGAGCGCCAGTTGATACAGCACTGTCGTCGTACAGACAAACGTCTTCGTCGCCGTCACGCTGATCTCCGGCCCGGCTTGAAGGTATAGCACCGCATCGGCGTTGCGTGTAATCGCGCTGCCCACCACGTTCGTCACGGCGATCATCGGCGCGCCATGCTCTCGGGCGAGCCGTGTCGCCGCCAGCGTATCCAGTGTCTCGCCGGACTGTGTGATCGTCACACACAACGTCTCCGGTCCCACGATAGGATCGGCGTAGCGAAACTCAGAAGCGACGGCCACCTCCACCGGCACACGCGCCCAACGCTCGATGGCATACTTCCCGAGCAGTCCCGCGTGCACCGAGCTGCCGCAGCCCAGGATGATGATGCGCCGCACCGCGTCCAGCGCGCCCGATGCAGCCAGCCGGTCCAGCTCCGCCAGTCGCAGCGATGGGCCATTTGTATGCTCAACGATGCGCCCCAGCATCGCCCGGCGCACCGCATGCGGCTGCTCGTGAATCTCTTTCACGAAATAGTGAGGGTAGCCGCCCTTTTCCGCGGCCTCGATATCCCACTCCACCGTTAGCGGCTCTCGCGTCACCGGATTGCCCGCGAGGTCGCTGATGCTGACAGCATCCGCACTGACAGAGACAATCTCACCCTCTTCGAGGATGACCACCCGCCGTGTGTGCCGTAGGATCGCCGGAATATCCGACGCCAGGAAGTTTTCGCCCTCGCCCAGACCCACAATCAGTGGACCGCTGACGCGTGCGCCGACGAGGCAATCCGGGTGCTGCTTGCTCAGCACCGCAATGGCGTAGGTGCCCGTCACCCGTTGCAGCGCGCGACGTACCGCCTCCGCCAACGTCTCTGTTACTGGAAGCAGGTCTTCGATCAAATGTGCCAGCACCTCCGTGTCCGTCTCGGAACGGAAGGCGTGCCCTTTACTCAGAAGCTCGTCGCGCAATTCCGCGTAATTCTCGATGATGCCGTTATGCACCACCGTCACTGTCTCCGCGCAGTCCATATGCGGATGCGCGTTATCGTCGCTGGGTCGCCCGTGCGTCGCCCAGCGCGTATGTCCAATGCCCGCCGACCC
>DATGEP010000156.1:0-1117 GCA_035310125.1 Ktedonobacterales bacterium | reverse complement strand
ATCTGTTCGAGGCGGTGAGTGTGATCTCTGGCTGGGAGTATCCGGCCGGGGAGCTTGGCTTGGGCGGGCCGGATCCGTTTGTGGTGGTTGATTTGGGTGCGCACATCGGGACGTTCCTGCTGTATTTGCAGGCAGTGCTGGAACGGCCGCCTATTCCGGCCCGAGGTCCAGACTGAGCAGTTCGACGAGGCAATAGGCAAGTTCGCGCTGGGCGCGACCTACAACGGCCAGCGCTTCGGTGCGTTGTGGTCACTGACCACCGTTCTCGACCCGGATTCGCGCGGCTACGGCAAGTCCGTCCTTCTGCAGTACCTCTCTGGATACCTCAACGAGGACTTCGGCATGGCCGCATTCCTCAAAGTCGGCCTCGACGAGAGTGATGCCGCCGAGAACCCGATCTGCGCGCTGCTCGCCTCCTTCGACACCGCAGCGACCAAGAACCTGAACAGCCTGTTCTTCAGCGCAGTGGAGTACGGGACTGACTTCCGTCTCCATGACGACGATCCCACACTGTATGAGCGGCTCTATGAGCAGCTGTGCACCGTGGCGGGTACCGACGACACCACGGCCCTCTCCGAGCGGTGCCATGACGCGTACCGGGCCCTTAAGGGCCGGACGCTCGGGCCGCCCGAGGAGAAGTTCCTCGCTGCGCTCTGCGCCGGTCAGGCGCGGACGGTCCAGGACTATCTTGACGGGATCACGCCGCAGAAGCGATCGCGCTCGGGTGCGAACTTCCTCGCCACGATGCTGCTGTTCATCAAGGCCGCACGCATCGACAAGGTCATGCTCTTCTGCGACCAGCTAGAGGACTTCGCCTCGCCGCAGACGCCGAAGAAGACCCGCAGCATCGAGGTCGAGCGATTCCGCGACTTCATCGTCGAACTCCTGCCCATGGCCGACATGATCAGCGTCGTGGTCACGATGCACCCGCGCGCGCTTGCGTCGATCGAAGAATTCTGGCAGCTCGCTGACCTCCCGTCCCTCCGCGTCGACGAGGCGAACCGCCACATCATCGTCGTGATGCCGCCCCTCGCCGCTCTCGATCAAGCGAAGAGCCTCCTCACTGCCTACCTGACGGCAGCCCGCCGAGACAGCACAGTCGCCAGTGACACCCTGG
>DATGEP010000155.1:0-26159 GCA_035310125.1 Ktedonobacterales bacterium | reverse complement strand
CCGGCGGCGTTCGTCACGATCAATATGTCCGCGCCGAGTAGGTGCAAAGCTCGTATAGGCAGCACGACTTGATGTGGGGTATATCCCTCGTAGAGGTGAAACCGCCCCTGCATCGCGGCGACAGGCACGCTGCCCAGCCTCCCAAGCACGAGCCGCCCCGCATGACCGACAACCGTTGAGCGCGGGAAATGCGGAATCTCGCTAAACGGCACACTTGTAGGCGCCGCAATGCGGTCTGCCAGCCCGCCGAGACCAGTTCCCAATACAATCGCGATGCGCGGCGCCTCGGGATGGCGCTGACGAATTGCCTCGGCCGCCTGCGACGCGACGGCGAACGGTGAGGCTGAGTTCTCGAATTCCCGCATTGCCGCCCTCCTAACGATGGCCGCAAAGACGAATAGAGCCGTCCGCTAAACAGGCGGAACGGCTCTCATTGTACCTGAGTCTGGGCCTGGTCGCCTATACGACCGGCACAAGCTGCGCACGTTGTACCTGCCGGTAGATGTGCGTTGTCGAGATGTTGGCGTGTCCCAACAGCTCCTGCACCGACCGTAGCTCCATGCCACGACCCAGCATATCCAGCGCGAACGAGTGGCGGAGTGTATGCGGCGTAATATCCGCGATCCCCGCCGCGCGCGCATAGCTCTTGATGATGAGCCAGAAGCCCTGCCTCGTCAGGCGCTGTCCATGATGATTGAGGAATAATGCCAGCTCATCCTCCTGGCGCAGTAATCCGCGCCGGGTGGTGTCAAGATACGTTCCCAAGGCGCTTTGCGCCGCCAGCGATAGCGGCAGCACACGCTCGCGGCGGGTACGACCCGCGCAGCGCACGTGGCCGCGAGCCAGATCCAGGTGCGCGATGTTGAGCGACACAAGCTCCGTCACCCGCATGCCTGTCGAATAGATGGTGTGTAGCATAGCCAGATCGCGCTGACCAGTCCCAGCTGCCGGATTTACCGCTGCGAACAGGCGCTCCACCTCTTCTGGCTCCAGCGCATGCGGCAGATACTTTTCGACCTTGGGCGCCTGAAGCTTTTCGGATGGATCCCGCTCTATCGCATGGGTCGCTTGCAGATAGTGGAAGAATGACTTCAATGCGGCCACTTTGCGGGCGATAGAGGTCGTCCGATATGAGCGTTGGCGCAGATGCAGCATGAAGTCCGCGATCATCGCGGGAGTCACATCCTGCCACTGCGTGACGCCACGCTGAAGCAGATAGTCAATGAGCTGCCGCAGGTCCGTCCGATAGGCGCCAAGCGTATTCGCGCTCGACTTCCGTTCGGAGCCCAGGACAGCAACAAACTCCTGAATAGCCTCGTCCATAGTGCGCTGCACTCGCCTCGCTCCCGATCCGTACCGCTATGTAGCCGCACGACGCGCCGGGAGGATTACTGCCAGCAGAAGCCGCGGACTATTTGGTACCCTTACAACTCGTTCGTCCTGTGGCAGGCATGCAAGCTGATGATATGTCCGCGTCTCATACGGGAACGCCAGCAAAAACACCGCTCGCGGTAGCCACGAGGGCCAGTATACCATGAATGGCAACAGGGCGCTTCAGCATTAGTATCAACGGCTGGGCGAAACGTGTCCACCCTCCTGAGCGCAAAATGTGCGGAACCGCCTTACGAGGCGGTGGCACGCAAAGGCGTGACGCCGGCTACCTGTCCCTTTGCGACCACATTTGCCGCCGTACGCTCGGCATCCGCTCGTTCCCAGTCAGCCAGTGCGCGCCGCGCCGCCGCGCGTCCCGCGTGGATCAGCGTGGGCGCATGATCGAAATCCAGCATGTTGCCTACCGTCAACTCTGGGAATACCGGCAGAACCTCCACTCCCAACCCGCGCAGAGCCATCACCGTCCGCGCGAACCCGCTGCGATTACTAACCTCCATCGAGCGGACAAGGATGCTGCGAAACGATTCGAGGCGCGATGCCACGGCAGTCACACCTCCGCAAGCCACCAGCACAATGCGCGTGGCGCCCAGCTCAACCGCTTTCTGGCAGCCCTCCCACTCTGTGATGCCTCCATCCACGAGCACGCTTCCCTCAAGGAGAACGGGCGGGAACACTCCGGGCACCGAAGAAGATGCGAGTACGGCGGGCAGCAACGAACCCGAAGAGAAGTAGCGCGCCTCACCCGTCGCCAGGTCGGTCGCCACAATGTGTAGCGGCACAGTCACATCCGCGAAAGTCCGGCCCTGGAGCTGGCGCTCAGCCATGCGGCGCATCCCGGCGCTCCCATAGAGCGAGGCACGGTTGGCAACGGCGTTCACTGCCATGATCCAGCGCCGTGGACCAAGGATCTCCTGCGAGGTAGTGGCGATCCAGAGTCCTTCCAGTATGGCCGCGCGCTCAGGTGTGGGATCCATTGCCAGGTACGATCCATTCCACGAGCCCGCCGAGATGCCAATAATAATGTCAGGCCGCAGTCCAGCTTCGAGCAACACGGTAAGCGCTCCGGCCTGCGCCGCGCCCCGAGCGCCGCCGCCGAGTAGCACAAAGGCCGTTTTCGGAGCGGCCAGTGGCTCGTCCACCTGCAACGATTCGTTCATTACATGGCTGCGAGCGAACCATCCCGAAACCCTCCCTGCCAGTGTTCGGATTTGCATGGTATGCCCCCTCAGCATCGTGCTTGCCCACCGCGCCGCAGCCCACATTTCGCCTCTACTAGTATGTACGCACCAGACAGGCTTACGGTCGCACCAGATACGCCGTTCTGCTGAGTGAATGGCCTCGCGCATTGACCTTGAGTGGTCCACGCCGTACTATGGCAGCAATGCCACCGTCGCGATTGACGACGAAAGGTCTTGCCCGCGCGCCGTGTCAGGTCGGCTGACAGGTAGAAAGGGAACGCAATCATGTGGGACGATCCGAACCAGCCGCCAGCCCCTCAATACCCTGATCGCCAGCCACCCCGAAACGTATTGTACTCTGGCGCTGGCGCGGATGGCGGTTTTGGCAACTCACCGACTGAGCGTTTCCCCGACCACACCGCCCCAATGGCGTATGGCGCCCCTGGTGACAACTACACCCCCTATGACGCGCCACCACCGTATCAGCCCGATCAACCGCGGTATCCCGGCGGTAAGCCGCCCCAGTGGCCCAGGCCGGATTCGCAACGCCAGCCGCCGCCACCCGACCCACCGCGCCCCAATCCAGCCTACGCGCCGCCACGGCAGCGTGCGTACTACGACGACGGCGCGGCAGCCCAACCGCCTCCTCGCGCAGCTCAACCGCAGCGTCAGCGTTCGGCGCGCCCGGCGCGCTCGCTGCCCCGCATCCCCATCGCGCATGTCCTGCTCATCGCCGGAGTGCTGGCGATGGCATTTGCTGTGTCACAGCCCTGGGGTGTGGACGCCAACGGGACGCAGCTCTTCATTCGCGACTTCAGCAGCACGCAGCTTTCGGCGCGCAATGTGGATGCTGGCGCGCTCGCGGTGCGGGCGGCGTATGCTATCGCGGCGGCGGCGGGGGTGCTCTCGCTCGCGCTCATACTGCTGAATACGCTCGTGACCATCCTCAATAAGACGCTGAGGTTTGTCGGTCTGCCTGGGTGCGCCTCGCTGGTGTTCTTCCCAGTGCTGTGGGGCGGCGTGACGCTGCTCTTTGTGGTGCTGCTGGCTGGGGCTGGCTTCGCTGGCCTGGGTGCGCTGAGTAATTTGCCCATCGTACAAAATCACGGCTTCTCCCTCGTCTCCGTTCAACAAAACGCCATCGGGTTCTATTTGTGGGTTGGCGGGTTGGGAGCGGTCTTTCTCGGTATGCTGGGCCAGCTCATTCTGCGACGCCGCTAGGCCACCAGCGACTTCACCGCGCGCGGGCTGACCATCCTTCCGGATAAAGTACCCAAAGCCAGACTAGCGGCCGTCACCCTTACGGTGGGCGCCGCGGCCATGCACGGGGCCGGCCATGCCTTCTACCAGGCCGCCAACGGCGCCTGGCTGGCAGACCGCGTGCCGCCCGGCTACCTGTCGGGCTGGCCCGCTAAGGCAGGATCTCGACATACCCGTCCGTTCCATGCACGCGGATCCGCTGCCCATCCCGGATCAGCCGGGTGGCATGCTCCACCCCCACGACGGCCGCCACGCCGTACTCCCGTGCGATCACCGCGCCATGAGTCATCAGGCCTCCCACTTCCGTCACCAGGCCCTTGATCGTAACGAACAGCGGCGTCCAGCTGGGGTCCGTGTGGGCGGTGACCAGGATGTCGCCCGGTTCGAGATCCGCCTCCGCCATGTCCAAGATGACGCGGGCGCGCCCCTCGACGGTCCCGGCGGAAACCGCTAAGCCGACCAGCGCGCCGGCTGGAATATCCTCGCGCCGGTACGACCCGGTCACGGCCTCGCCATCTGATGTGAGCACCCTGGGCGGCGTGAGCGTTTGATACGACCTGAACGCGTCCTTGCGCTGGCGAATGAGCTGTTCATCCACCTGGTTTGTACGTACCACGTCGTGGAGCTCCTGCAACGTCAGAAAGAAGATGTCTTCCTTCTCGCGAAGCACGTGGGCCTGCACGAGTCGCTCGGCTTCTTCCAATAGGGCCTGCTTGTACACGAAGTAGCGACTGATCATGCCGTACTTCGGATACTCCCGGTACCCGATGAAGGTGCGGACCCGGTTGATCTTCCACTTGACCTCTTTGGCCTTCTGCTCGCCGTCCGGCAAGACCCGCAAACGCTCCAGCAGCTCCTGTTCCTTCTTCCAGGCCTCCTGCCACCCTTGTTCGAAGCGGCGCTTGGCGGCGCCCGGCTCGAAGTTCTTGATGTTGCTGAGGATCATGGGCACGAGCGTGGCGGGGCGTTCGCTCCAACGCGGCCTCGTGATGTCTATCTCGCCGACGCAGCGCATGCCGTACTTGTCGAGCCAGGCCCGGATGGCGTCTCGCGCTTCCCGCCCGCCCGCGAGTCTGGGCAGCTCGTCCAGGAAGCCCTCATCCTGGAGGTCATCGTCCTCGACGTGCTGCAGAAAAGCCACCACCTCCCGATACGGGCGGATCACGTCCGCGACGTCCAGGAGCGCCAGCCCCATTTCCGACGTGACGTTGTTCGGGACGGACTGCGTGATCGTGTCGGCCGCGTTCTTCTCGCCTAGCCACGCCTGCAAGTTATCGTTAAGCCACCAGGTGGCCTCCATCGCCGACATGAACACCTGATGGCTTTGCGGATCGAACAAGAGCCGCCTCAACTCCTGGATGTCCCCCAGGACGAAGTCGAGCAGCGCCGGCCCAGACTTCGTCCGGATGTCGCGCTTCAAGGCGGCGATAGAGACCTGGTTGCGCTCGATCAGCTCGGCGACGATGGCTGGATCGGTCTCGATCGGCGCAGGCGCCCCGCCAGCAGGCGCCCCGCCAGCCGGCGCACCGCTGGGCAATTCGTCCGGGAGTGACCGGATGAAGTCGCCACGTGCGAGGATGGTCTGCAACGCGTCCCCAATCAGCGGATCGCCTTTCCCCATGATCTCCAGGAGGCCTGCGCGGCTCGCTGGCGAGGCCAGGCCCTGGGTGACGTCCACGAACAGCCTCCCGCCGGCCTCGTACATGGGCCGGCCTGCCGTCAGCTGCCACATGGAGATCCCCAGGGGCTTCATGGCGTCGGTCATCATCTGCCCATGGCCGACTGACACGTAGACGTGGTTCTCGCGGTCGCCGGTTGCGGGGATGGGGAACAGCGTGGTGATTGGCCGGCTCTGGACGATCTCGAAGTCATCGTCGTCCAGGCACCATTCGATGTCCTGGGGGCAGCCGAAGTGCGCTTCGATCCGCCGGCCAAGCTGCGCGAGCCGCACGACCTGCGCATCCGACAGCGCTGGCTGGTCCTGACGCCCCCGCTCGATCGCCTGTTCCTGTGTCCCGCCTTCCGGCGTCCCGCCTGCCGGCGCGGCGTAGATGGCGAGCTTCTTGGTGGCGATCGTCTTGGCGACGACCTCGCCGTCCCGCACTTTGTAGACGTCCGCGTTCACCAGGCCGGAGACCAGGGCCTCGCCGAGGCCGAAGCTGGCCTCTACGGAGGCGACTTTCCGGTTGCCCGTGACAGGGTCGGCCGTGAAAAGGATGCCGGCCGCCTGCGGGAACACCATCCGCTGCACGACCACTGCCATGTGGACCTTCCGCTGGTCCAGGCCGTTGCGCAGGCGGTAGGTCACGGCCCGCTCGGTGAAGAGCGAGGCCCAACAGAGGCGGATGTGCTGGAGGATCGCTGCTCGGCCCACGACGTTCAGGTACGTGTCATGCTGGCCCGCGAAGGAGGCCGCCGGCAAGTCCTCCGCCGTCGCACTGGATCGGACGGCATAGGCGGATTGTTCGCCGAGCCGGGCGAGCGGGCGGGTGATCGCGGCCGCCAGATCGTCGGGGATGGCGATTCCTTCGATGGTCCTGCGGATGTCCGCGCTGAGCGCGCGGATCGCCTCCCGGTCATCCGGCTCCAGGCGCGACAGCCGATCGAGCCGATCGTCTATCGAAGGCGCTTCCGTCATGATCCGCTGGAAGGCGTCCGTCGTCACGCAAAAGCCAGCCGGCACGCGGATGCCTTCGATCCGCGAAAGCTCCCCCAGGTGCGCGCCCTTGCCGCCAACAGTCGCGATCTGCGCCTGGTTGATCTCCTGGAAGCCCAACACGTAGTGGCTCATCCGCTCCCTCCCTTGTGCAGTGTCTCAAGAACGTCGCGGCGTCTCATCGGACCCCAGCCCCCATCTTGCTCACGGATCCCACCCAGGGAACCGGCGATTACCACCACATGCTCGGTCATGGCCCACTCCTGCCGACATGGCCGGCACCACCAGCACCACCACCACCAGCGGCACGCCGACACAGGCCAGTGGCAGCTCTGCGAAGCCTCCGCGCGATCCATGCGACCCATACGTCGAAAACAACAGACGCATGTTACTCCTCCCTTGTCCGTAGATTTCTGGCCTCGTCCAGCGAGTATATGGCACGACCCAGGGCTTGCCGCAAGCCCCACTCTGCGCTATAAAATGAAAGCAGGAAGGGGTGAGTACTATCCATTCCTTATCGTCCGCTTCCTTATCCTCCGCTGTGAGCGGACAACCTCCTCGCGAAGCGGCGGTATACGGCGGCTCCGCCGGCCCAGGCGGATCTCCCATGGCACTCTCGGCCAACCTCCACCGCGCCGAACTACGCGACGAACCGATGGTTGCTCTGGCCGGGTCTGTGAGGGACTTCTACAGCGCATGCTCATGCCACTTCTCTAGCAGTCAGTAGTGGGTCGCGCGTCATCACCGTCCATGAATGGCCCCGTGCCTGCGATGTAGCCCTGCACAGCCCGATTCCCAGGTTCGTACCAGACTATCTGTGTCAAGTCGAGCTGGACTAAGCACGAGTATCACATCGGCATTGCCACGCCCGCGAACGTAGTTCTGATGCGCGCAATGAAGTGCCATTCAACGCAACGGCTGACTTGACACACCCACCCTGCGGGGGTAAATTTTGCAGTACGCATCACCTTTCCTTATCGTGAAAACGGTCGGTTGGATCTACGCGAGAGGAGGTTGCTATGGCGGGCAGGCATATGGAGGTGAAGGAGACGTTGTCCCGTATCGAGCCGCGCCAGGGAAGCCGGGTGCAATCGCTTGATCGTGCGCTCGACATTTTGGAGTCCCTTGCCGCCGTTGGCGGCGAGATCAGCCTGTCGGATTTGGCGGAGCGCGTGGGGCTACACGTCAGCACCGTCCATCGGCTTCTCTTTGTACTCGTTAGCCGGGGGTACGCGCGTCAAAACGGCCCCAGCGGGCGGTATGCTCTGGGTCCGCACTTGCTCAAACTGGCCTCCAGCGCAGTTGGCATTGGACAATTCGACCTGCGGCACGAGGCGCGGACAGTCCTACAAGAACTGGGCGACAACACCGGCGAAACCACCAACCTCGTCGTACTAATTGACCAGCAGGTTGTCTACGTAGATCAGGTCGCCAGCCGCCACACCGTCCGTATGTTCACCCAGATCGGCACCCGCGCGCCGATTTATTGCACTGGCGTGGGAAAAGTGGTGCTGGCGTTTCGAGGCGCCAGCGAGGTGGAGGCCTATCTCCGCCAGGAACGCTTTGAGCCGCGCACCCCCACCACAATCAACTCCACCGCCGCGCTGCGTGACGAGCTGCGCTGCATTCGAGAGCGCGGGTACGCCTATGACAACGGCGAGATGGAGAGCGATGTGCATTGTGTCGCCGCTCCCGTCTTTGACCACACCACCACCGCCGTTGCTGCTATCAGCGTCTCCGGACCCGCCATGCGCTTCGACCGCGACCGCATGGAGCAAGTGGTTCCCGCGCTGCTGCGCGCAGCCTCGGAACTTTCATCGCGGCTCGGCTACCGGCCGCGTATCGTGGAGCAGCCATCGTAGCGTCATCTTTAGGAGCAGTCCATGCTGGATTCACGCATTCTCGCGGAGCTCCGCACCATCGTAGGCGCCGCTGGCATTATCAGTGAATACGAGCAGCTACGCACCTACGAGTCGGATGGACTGGCGAGCTACCGCCAGACGCCGGGCGTCGTCGTTCTGCCTACCACCACTGAGCAAGTGCAGGGCGTGGTGCGCGTCTGCGCCCGCGAGCGCATCCCCATCGTCCCGCGCGGCTCCGGCACTGGCCTCTCCGGCGGCGCGATGCCCGTGGAGGGGTGCGTGCTGCTCACACTGTCACGCATGCGCGAGTTCCTCGATGTGGATCTCACCAACCTGCGTATCGTCGTCCAGCCGGGTGTCATCAACCTGTGGGTGACGCAGCGTGTCGCTCCAGATGGATACTACTACGCGCCCGATCCCTCCAGCCAGCAAGTATGCTCGATTGGCGGCAACATCGCCGAGAACTCTGGCGGCGCCCACTGCCTGAAGTATGGCTTCACCGTCAACCATGTGCTCGGCATGAAAGTGGTTCTCTCCGATGGTGAGCTAATCGAGATAGGCGGCCCCACCCTGGATCCGCCCGGCTACGATCTGCCCGGCATTTTCGTCGGCTCCGAGGGCACGCTTGGCATCGCTACGGAGATTACTCTACGCCTCATGCGCAAGCCGGAGATGGTACAGACGCTCCTGGCGGCGTTTGAGACCACAGACGCAGCGGGCGAAGCGGTCTCCGGCGTGATCGCGGAAGGAATTGTGCCCGCCGCAATCGAGATGATGGACAAGCTCGCCATCGAGGCCGCCGAAGCCGCCGTCCACGCCAGCTATCCGATGGATGCCGGCGCGGTGTTGATCGTGGAGCTGGATGGGCACCACACCGAGGTTGCCGCGCTGCACGAGCGTGTCGAAGCGATCTGTCGTGCGAATGGTGCCACAGAGGTGCGCATGGCCCGCACCGATGAGGAGCGTATGCTGATGTGGAAGGGGCGCAAAGCCGCCTTCGCCGCCGTGGGGCGCATCAGCCCAAACTACATCGTACAGGACGGTGTCATTCCACGTACCGCCCTCTCGCAAATTCTGCGCGAGATCGAGGAAATGAGCGCGGCGCGTGGGCTGCGTGTCGCCAACGTATTTCACGCGGGCGACGGCAATCTACATCCGCTGGTGCTCTATGATGAGCAGGTGGAGGGTGCGGAGCAGCGGGCCGAGGAGCTGGCGGGCGAAATCTTGCGCCGCTGCGTGAAGCATGGCGGCAGCATCACCGGCGAACACGGCGTCGGCTCCGACAAGAAAGGCTTCATGCCGGTCATGTTCACCGAGGCCGACCTCGCCACGCATCAGCTTATTCGCTGTGCTCTGGACCCGGATCATCTCTGCAATCCAGAGAAGGTCTACCCTACGCCGCGTCTCTGTGGCGAGGCGCCCGGACCCTATCGCCCGCATCCCACCGAGGTCGCGGGCCTTGCCGAGCGATTCTGAGCCAGTCGCGACCCTGCCGTAGGATCTGGAGCGAGAAGCAAGTTTCAACTTCGTCAGCGTGCGGTGACCCTTTAGGGCCGAAAGCATAGAAGGAGCGCGAGCGCAACATGAATAGCGCAACACAGCCGCTTCAATCCACGCTTGCCGCGCTGGAGGCAGGCCCGGTGCGCCCAGCGGATGAGGCGGACGAGGTGATGGGAGTCATACCACGCGTTGAGATCGAGCCGGAAACGGAGGAGCACGTTGCCGCCATTCTGCGGTTCGCGGACGAGCGCGGGCTGGCAGTGTTGCCGCGCGGCGGTGGGACGCACCTGACAATGGGCAACGCTCCCCGCTCCGGCGACATCCTCCTGAGCATGGCATGGCTCAACCAGATCCTTGAGCATACGCCCCACGATCAGACTGTGACGGTGCAAGCCGGTGTACGCCTCGACGACTTGCAAGCGGCGCTTGCACGGACGAGCCAGTGGCTCGCGCTGGACCCACCACATGCCCTCGATGCGACTATCGGCGGCCTGATCGCCACCAACGTCTCCGGCCCACGGCGACTGCGGTACGGTGGCGTGCGCGACCAGCTCATCGGTCTGCGCGTCGTCCTACCCGACGGCACCATTGCCAGGGGCGGCGGCAAGGTGGTCAAAAACGTCGCTGGCTACGATCTTCCGAAGCTCTATTGCGGCGCGCTGGGGACACTGGGTATCGTCGTCGCCGCCAGCTTCAGGCTCTATCCGCTGGCTGTCGAGTCGCGCACCGTCGTCATCGAGGAGGCGTCGCCGGACCCGCTGTGTGACCTCATTCTGCGCATCCTCGCGTCACAACTGGTGCCATCCGCGCTGGATGTGCTCGGCGCGACGGAGTCACCGACGCATACCCTGGCGGTGCGCTTCGAGTCGGGTGTGGCGGCGTCGGTGGAAGAACAGGTGACGGCGGCCCTAGAGATGGCGGGCGGCGACGCGGCTGGTGTACGTACGCTCGCTGATGAAGACGAGGCGGTGTTCTGGCGAGACGCGCAGACGCTCGCGGTGGTGGCGGACCCAGATGCCATAGAGTGTGAGGTCAAGGCGAGCCTGCTCCCCGCGGAGGTAGCAGGCTGGCTCGACGAGCTTGTGGCTGGCGCCACTTCGGCGCGGGCGAATGCATCCTGGGCGGCGCATGCTGGCCACGGCCTGGTGATGGCACGACTCGCGGGTTCGCTGGATGCACTCGCGCAGGCCATTCCACCGCTACGCGAGGCTGCCCAGCGGCGGCGCGGTACGCTTGTCGTCACGGAGGCGCTGCCCGCGCTAGCGGCGCGGGTAGATGTGTGGGGGCCAGTCTCCGCACCGGATGTGATGCGCCGTCTGAAACAGCAATTCGACCCGCATGGTATCCTCAATCCAGGGCGGTTCGCCAGCGGGATTTGATCGTATCGCCCCACGTACTGGTGGGGCAGGGATGAGGTTCTTTTCATGTCCACCTTCGTTCGCGCCTTCGACGAGCATCACCCGCCTGACCCTGAGCTCATCGCCGATTGCGTGCATTGCG
The DNA here is from genome assembly GCA_035310125.1 of Ktedonobacterales bacterium. Lineage (GTDB taxonomy): Bacteria > Chloroflexota > Ktedonobacteria > Ktedonobacterales > JADMIN01 > DATGEP01. The sequence goes on along the minus strand of DATGEP010000155.1, from coordinate 14,811 downwards.
GCTTTTGCCTGCCCACCTGCCCCACCTATCTGCTTTGGGGCGAGGAGATGGACTCCCCCCGCGGACGCATCCTGCTAATGAGAACAGCGAGTGAGGGCGAGATTGGCCTCACCGCTTCGGTCACGCGCCACATGGACCAGTGTCTAGGCTGCATGGCGTGCGTAACTGCCTGCCCCTCAGGCGTCCAGTATGACAAGCTCATCGAGGCGACCCGCGCGCAAATCGAGCGCCGCGCCCCCCGCTCCGCCGGTGATCGCGCGTTCCGTGAACTGATCTTCGCGCTGTTCCCATATCCCGCGCGGTTGCGGACATTCATCCCGATGTTCTGGATGTACCAGAAGCTAGGCGGCGCGCGGCTTGCGAAAACGGGCGCGGCAGCGCGACTACTCCCTTCCCAGCTGCGAGCGATGATATCGGTCATGCCGCCAGTACGCCTGGGGACGGTGCGCTCCAGCGTACCCGACTTTGTGCCGGCTGTATCGCCGTTCCGGCGCCGAGTGGGGCTGCTCACTGGCTGCGTGCAAAGCGTCTTCTTTGATCCAGTTAACGCGGCTACCGCTCGTGTGCTGGCCGCGGAGGGCTGTGATGTAGTAGTGCCGCGCGGCCAGGGCTGCTGCGGCGCGCTGAGTATCCACACTGGTCGCGAGGAAGAGGGGTTGGCCCTTGCTCGCCGCCTCATCACCACCTTCGAGTCAGCCAATGTCGAGACAATTGTCGTGAACGCCGCTGGGTGCGGCTCCACGCTCAAACAGTATGGCTACCTCTTGCGTGATGATCCGGAATTCGCCGAGCGCGCCCGTGCATTCTCCGCGAAGGTGCGTGACATCACGGAGGTACTTGCCGAGCTTGAGCCGGTGGCGCCGCGCCATCCGCTGCCCTTGCGAGTGGCGTATCACGATGCCTGCCACTTGAGCCACGCGCAGGGAGTGCGCAAGGAGCCACGGTCCGTGCTGCGGAGCATTCCCGGCATCGAGCTGGTGGACATTCCTGAAGGCGAGATTTGCTGCGGGAGCGCGGGCGTCTACAACTTGACCGAGCCAGAGCCGGCGAGCCAGCTCGGCGAGCGCAAAGCTCGCAACGTCCTGCGCATGCATCCCGATGTGCTGGTCGCCGCCAATCCCGGCTGCCTCTTGCAAATCAGCGCCGCACTTGACCGCCTGGGCGCATCCATCCCCACGCGGCACCCAGTGGAGCTGGTGGATGCCTCGATTCGCGGCGTTTCTCTGCTGACAAGCTAGGCAGCACCGACGCTCAAAGTGCAGAATCTCACACTTGCCGTGCGTGCTATCCTACTTCTGACATGCCGTTTGCTCGCCCCCGCGCGAGTGGTGCGATCACCACCCGCGGCTCCCAACAGCTTATGCAGGGAGGCTACGGCGTCTCCAGGGAGCGCCATCACGGTCACGTTCTGGCATTGGCCCTTTCCTTAGTGCGCTACCTGGTGACTGTCGCGACCGCAGGCAGCATGCTTGTCCAGGGCCAGATGAAACACGACCGTGGAGGCACCATATGGCGAAAACGTTCAACCGGCTTCGACGTTTCCGGCGGGCGCGCCACATGGCGGCGCCACCCGGCGGCTGGCGCATCAGCCGGCGCGAACTGCTGGCGACGGCGGCGGCGCTCACGCTCGCGGGCTGCGCTCCCACATCCGCGGTTCACCACCCCACACCGACCTCCACGCCGTTCGCGCTCAAGCGCCCCGCGACCCTCTACGCCGACGGAACCGTGCCACCGTCGCTGCGTGACGCCGCCATCCAGTATTGCGCGGGGGTTGCGGGGATACCGGGCGCAACCGCGGCGGCCAGCCTCGACGCCAATCCTGACCTCGTCCTCAGCTTTGGCCAGCTACCAGCGGGCTACTCAGGCGCTGCCATCGGCCCCAGTCCCATCACCGCGCTCACCCATCCGCGCGTGCCGGTTGACGGCGTCACCAGCGCGCAGCTCAGCGATCTCATCTCCGGCGCCATCGGCGATTGGAGCAGCGCCGGATCACCCTACAGCCTGCCTGTGCACGTACTCGCGCTCGCCGGGCTGCCCGTACCTCCGGGCCTGCGAACCGCCACCTCCGCGCGGACAGTGGCGACGCTCGCCGCGCTGCTGGATGCCGTGCGCGCACAGCCAGGAAGTCTCGCGCTGGCGCCGCTCGAAGCAGCGGACTGGAGCGTGCGCAATCTCGGCGTAGGAGGCGCGTATCCGGCACAGGGACGCGGGATGTCGTCACCGCCGCTCCCACCCTATACACTCCTGATTGGCGTGTCACCGGCGCTCGTGAAGCAGGGACTGGACCCAAAGCGCCTGGCCCCCACGCTGGCTCTTGCCCTGGCCGCAAGTGTGCCGGTGCTCGATATGGCTGTGGCGGGCGACATCATGCTTGGTCGAGGCGTCAACAACCAGATGCTCGCCCACGGCGACTATCGCTACCCGTACCGCCTCATCCAAGCCGAGCTGGAATCCGCCGATCTGCGGATAGCCAACCTGGAATGCACCGTCTCGGATCTGGTGCCTGTGCCTGCGGATCCGTCTACGTTTAGTTTCGTAACGTCCCGCAAAGCCATAGACGGACTGACCTGGGCCGGCCTCAATGTCGTGACGGTCGCCAACAACCACGCGGACGGTCCGAGTATGGCGGCATTTCTGGACATGATCGCAAACCTGCGCGCGCACGGTATCGCGGTCTGCGGCGGTGGGCACACGCTCGATGAGGCGCGCCGCCCCGCGACAGCGCGAGCGAAAGGGCTACGCGTCGCCATACTTGGCTACGACGGCATCTCACCACAGGGGCCGTTCGCCACCGGGAGCTCGCCGGGTATCGCGCCGATTGACCTCTCCACGCTGGCATACGATCTCGCCGCCGCCCGCCAGCAGGCCGACCTTGTCATCCCCTACTTTCACTGGGGTATCGAGTACACGAAAGATCCGACGAGCGACCAGCAACGCACGGCCCACGCGGCGGTTGACGCGGGCGCGGATATGGTGCTTGGGGTACATCCGCACTGGGTGCAGGGTATCGAGCGCTACAAGGGCCGGCTGATTATCTATTCGCTCGGCAACTTCATCTTCGACCAGGATTGGTCGCGCCCCACGATGGAGGGGATGCTGCTGCACCTCTACTGGCGCGGCACGACGCTGGCCGGCGTGCGCTTTGTGCCGACTTTAGATGTCAGCCGCTGCCAGCCGCGCCCGCTATCGCCCGCCGATGCGGTGGGGGTCTTCTCACGCATGTGGTCCGGCACGGATATGCTGGCCAGCGGTCAGTATGGCCCGGAGCCGGAGTAACTGAGCAGTGCAAGTCTCTCATCCGCACGCGCTCGTCCCGCGTGCCAGGAATTTACTGGCGCGAGCGACGCAGAAGCGCCTCGTTCAGCGAGCCAGTGCGGTAGCCTTGCAAGTCCAGCGTCACGAAGGTGTAGCCCGCCGCACGTACATCCGCCACCACTCGCTCGCGCAAGTCGCTCTCCAGCAGTTTTGGGAGCTCAGCGGGGTCAATCTCGATGCGGGCGACGTTGTCGTGGTGGCGCACACGAATCTGCCGGAAACCTAGCTTGCGCAGCGCCCGCTCGGCACGACCAATCCGCGAGAGCGCCTCGACAGTGACAGGCGTGCCGTAGGGGATGCGCGACGAATAGCATGCCATCGCGGGCTTATCCCAGACTGGCAGACCCAGATGCTGGGCCAGTGCGCGAATATCCGCCTTGCCCATCTCCGCCTCATCCAGCGGCGCTCGCACACCTCGCTCGCGCGCCGCGCGCTGGCCCGGCCGCCAGTCGCCACGGTCGTCGCGGTTCATGCCATACGCGATATGCGCCATCCCTAACTCGCGGGCCACCGGCTCTACTACGTCGAAAAGCTCGGTCTTACAGAAGTAGCAGCGGTCGGCACCATTGCTGGCGTAGCGTGGATCCTCGACTTCGTGGGTATCAACACAGATCAGGCGCGCGCCGATTTCCCCGGCGACTCGTACAGCGCCGGCAGTCTCCTCTTCATCATAGGCAGGCGACGAAGCAAGCGCCCCAATGGCCCGCTCGCCCAGCGTATCCACCGCGACTTTGAGCAGCAGCGCACTATCTACGCCGCCGGAATAGGCGACCAGCACGGACCCCAGCTCGCGCAGAATCGCACGTAATCGCTCGTATTTCATCGCCACCGGCGCATCCAGCGGCGCGCCATTTGTCGTGTGCGCCATCTCGTCCTGTATCATATCGGGTGTCTTTCGCCTCTCAAGTGCCGCGTTCCGTTCGCGTCTCACTCATGCTCCCTGAGATTCTAGGCGGGGAGAACCGGTGGCGTCAAACGAGCGCCAGTGGTGGCTGTGCTATACTGGCTTGTAGCCCCATCGCGGGCAATTGGCAGCTATCGGAACAGCTATGAACACATCGCCCGCGCCACGTCTTCCCGTACTGAGAAGGTCACACGCGCGGCCTGAGCCACGGAACGCCGTGGCGCGGCGCGCACAGCTGTTGGGATTGCCGGTAGACCGGATAGGCACGGCAGAGGTGCTGGAATGTCTCGTTGAATGGATCAATTCCGCTCGCGCGACCAGCGCCGCACGCCAGCCGTTACAGACAGAAGGGGTGTCGTCGGGGACGCGCCACGTCGTCACACTCAACCCGGAGATAGTGATGGCGGCGCGCCATGATGCCGCTCTCCGCAGGGCCATTCGTACCGCCGACCTTGTGCTGCCCGACGGCATCGGTGTGGTCTGGGCACTACGACTGCGAGGCGAGGCCGTGCTGGGACGCGTGACGGGGATTGACCTCCTCGATGCGTTCGCCGGAGTGGCCGCAGCACGTGGATACCGTGTCTTTCTGTTAGGAGCCGCGCCTGGAGTGGCGCAGGCCGCCGCGAGCCGGTTGATCGAACGATATCCTGGTCTCACGGTCGTTGGCGGCTACGCTGGGTCGCCAGACGCCGATGACGCGCCCGGCATCATCGAGCGCATCAAAAATAGCCGCGCGGATGCCGTGTTTGTGGCGTTCGGAGCGCCAGCGCAAGAGCGGTGGATCGCATCCCATCGCGAGCAGCTTGGCGCGGCGGTTGCGATGGGAGTTGGCGGCGCCTTCGATTTTCTCGCCGGCGACATACCCCGAGCGCCACGCTGGATGCGGCGGTACGGTCTGGAATGGCTGTACCGGCTGGCACGTGAGCCTTGGCGATGGCGGCGCATGCTCGCTCTACCGTGCTTTGTCGTCGCGGCGCTGCGCGAAACACGCCATTCACGAATAACGACGAGAGGGAAACTACCGTTGAACGCTCCTGATATCTCAGCGACTGGCCAGCAGGGATTGGGCGCGGCGATACTCATGCCCACCGAGGCGACGCGGCCCACTCCTGTGCGCCCGCACGCAGTACGACATGAGCGGCTGCTAGCGCTGGTGAGCGGGTTCGCTGGCCGGCGGGTGCTCGTCGTCGGGGACATGGTTGCGGACGAGTACATCATCGGCACCCCGACGCGCATCTCTCGCGAGGCGCCCGTGCTCATTCTTGAGCACCAGGACCAGTACACGGTTCCAGGCGGCGCCACCAATCCCGGCGTCAACGCTCGCGCGCTGGGCGCCGACGTGTTTCTGGCGGGCGTGATCGGCGATGACCTCTCCGGCGCGCACCTGCGCCGCGAGCTGGAAGGGCACCACATCCATATGGACGGCCTGTTCAGCGAGCCGGGGCGGCCCACCACCACGAAGACACGTATCCTGGCTGGCGGGACACAGCTCGTACAGCAACAGATCGTGCGCGTGGATCGCATATATCGCTCCGACCTCGGCGACAATTGCGTGCGCGATATCATCGAGTACGTGCGCCGCCTCATCCCCACCGTGGATGCGCTGATCCTCTCCGATTACGAGAACGGCGTCATCAATCCGGAGATTATCGAGGCATCCCTGCCTCTGGCCATCGAGCACGGCAAGATCGTGACGGTGGATTCACACGGCGATCTCGCCCGCTTCCAGGGGGCGACTGCGCTAACCCCTAACCAGCCGGAGGCGGAAGCCACACTGGGTATGCGCATTACCGACCGCGCGAGCCTGGAGAGCGCCGGAGCGCGGCTGCTCGACGAAACCAACGCACGCGGCGTGCTCATCACCCGCGGCAGCGAAGGAATGAGCCTCTTCGAGCACGGACAGCCACCACTGCATATTCCTGCCTCGAACCTGTCACGTGTCTTTGATCCCACTGGCGCGGGGGATACCGTCGCGGCGACATTTACGCTCGCGCTTGTGACGGGAGCAAGTATGGCCGAAGCGGCAACGCTTGCCAATATTGCCGCCGGTCTCGTCGTGCGCCGCACTGGCTGTGCCACGACCACGCCGGACGAGCTGAGCGCCGCGATCAACTCGCTGGTGGACGCCTGATGGGCAGTGTGCTTTCCCGTGCGGCGCTGGCCGCGCTGGTCGCTGAGCGTCAGCATGCCGGAGCGCGCGCCGTCGTCACCAACGGTGTCTTTGATCTGCTTCATCTCGGGCATGTCACATACCTTCAGCGCGCCCGCGCGCTCGGCGAATTCCTCATCGTCGGCGTCAATAGCGACGCCTCCACACGGCGACTCAAAGGGCCGCGCCGCCCGCTGGTACCAGAAGCCGAGCGCGCTGAGGTACTGGCTGCGCTCACCTGCGTTGACTACGTGACCGTTTTCAGGGAGAATACGGCAGAAGCGCTGCTCTCGGCCTTGCGCCCGGCGATCTACGTCAAGGGCAGCGACTACGCAGGTGGCGCCGCGGCGGGCGACGTGCGACTCGACAACAACGAGCTGCGGCTGCTGCTGGCGGGCGAAACGGAGCGGTGGCCCGCACTCATCGGACTGAAGCAGCGGTTGCCTGAAGCGCGGAGAGTGGCGACGTATGGCGGGTCACTGGCGCTGCTGGCGTATCTGCCGGGACATTCTACAACTGAGCTGATAGAACGGATCGTAAAACGCTATGGAGAGCCAGCAACCGGCATCCCAGGCTCAGGCGGCCAGGATGAGCAGTGAAGATGCTCTCCCACCACCTCTCTCGCCACTGCGTGAGTCAAGTATGGATGGCGCACACGTTCCCGGAGCAGCGGATGGCTCACAGCCACCGCCGCGACCCTTCGCCCGTGAGGTGGCGGCGCACGTGGACGGGTCCGCCCCCCAGAAGTCAGTGACGAATGCGACGGACTTCAGCCCAGATTCCCGCGCGCCGGACCTTGAGAATCGCGAGCATGGGCGCCGCCGCCTGCTCGCGTCAGCGGGCATCATCGCGGTAGGTCAGCTTCTCAGCAGCGTTCTCGGCTTCGTGCGCGCCGAGGTGCTCAACATCTTCTTCTTTGGCGTGGCCAGCGGCGCCTTTGTCATCGCGCTACGTCCGATCCAGCAGATCAGCGACCTCGTCGTTCAGGGGTCCGTCAGCGGCGCCCTCATCCCGACATTCGTGGACTACAGCGAAGAGTCTCGCCGGGAGGATCTTCGCCGTGTCTACAGCACTATCGCCAATCTGGTGTTGATCGTGATGACTGTCGCGGTGGTGGCGATCTACTTCGCCGCGCCTAAGTTCGTGCCACTGCTCGCCGGCAAGAGCTCGTTTGGTATACAAGGCCAGGATCTCGCCGTCACGCTGGTGCGCATCATCGCCTTCTCTCTGTACGGCCTGGGACTCTACGCCGTCACATCCGGACTGCTCTACGCGCTCAAAGAGGTGGTATTTCCCGCCTTCGCCACAGCGATCTACCATATCGGCATCATCGTATGTGGACTGGCGGCGCTGGGGCTGGCGGCGCATCAGCTCGGGCTGTCGCTCTCCGCCGTCACGCGCGCGGGCAACGCTACGGCTGCGTCGGATTCGGCGCACCTACTTGGCGCGCATGGCCTGGCCATCGGCGCGGCAGTCGGCGCGTTTGGCGAATTCCTTATCCTCATTCCGGGTCTGCGCAAAGTACGGGTGCACTGGCGTTTCGTGCTGGACCTGCGCCATCCCGGTGTGCGGCAAATTCTCAAGCTCTATGGGCCGCTGGTGGCCGGGCTGGTGTTAAGTATCGCGCAACAAGTGGTGGATGTGTACTTATGGGGCAACTCACCTGGCGGCGCACCGGAGAACGCGACCGCGCTCCAGACGGGCACACAGCTCGTGCAGTTCCCCATCGGTCTGATCGCGGCGGCATTCTCCTTCGCCGTGTTGCCGCTGCTGGCCGCCGCCACGACCCGCGACGACATGCCGGACTTCAAACATACGCTGGCGATGGGCTTCCGGCTTGGCCTCGTGCTAATGGTGCCCGCGATGGTTGGACTGATCGTCTTGCGCGTGCCTATCGTAGCACTGCTATTTCAGCATGGTGAGTGCGGGACGGGATGCACCGTGCGCAATGCGCTGGCGGTGCAAAATTACGCCATTCAACTGCCCTTTGTCGCCATAGACCAACTGCTCATCGCGGCGTTCTACGCGCGCAAGAACACCGTTGTGCCGACCGTAGTAGGCATCGTCTCCATCGGTTTCTATCTCCTGGTAGCGCTGCCCTTCGGCCCAACCATCGGCCTTCCCGCGCTGGCCTTCGCCAACACGACGTACATCGTCAGTCACGCGCTGATCTTGTTCGTGCTGCTCTCGCTCGCCATCGGCAATCTTGGCCTGCGCAGCCTCCTGGGTGGTGTCTCCCGCATCCTGATCGCGGCGGCGGCGATGGCGGCGCTGTGTCTGGGTGGGCTGGCATACCTGCCGCGCTGGCTGCCTCGCGCCTTCTCCGTCCAGACGAGCACGCTGGGCGAGCTGCTGACGATTCTCGCCGCTGGCGGCGTCGGAGTTCTGGCATACTTCACACTAGTAAGCTTGTTCGGCGTCGAGGAAGTGCGCATGATCGGCGGCATCGTGCGCAGTAGACTGGGTAGGCGGCGGTAGCCCGCGGTTCTACCGGGAGCGTTGAGTGTCATCCTTGCCGGCACGCCGCGCAGGTAAGCCCTTTTTGGCGGTTCCATCACATACTGAGGGTAGGTGGCGAGCGATGCAGGAGCGCCGTGCGCTGTCCAGCCAGCGTTGCGGGCACGCGCTCGCCACGCCACGACGGTGGAAGCGCTGGCGCGCCGCCAGCACCGCCCAAACGCCGCGCACGGGTCAAAATCGGCGCCAGTAGGTCGCACTCCGCTGGGTACCGCAGCATTCCCTACATACAGCCCGTCAACCGCCGCGTCAGCTGCGCTGACTTCGAGTATCGTAGCCTGACCATCTGGGGCCCTGGCCAGCTCCCACGCGCATGAAAATGGATGCACGAATCGGTGGCTATCGTGTTCCTGTTTGCGCTATGCAGAAATGTCGAGACCGATCTGGGCGAGGGAATTGCGGAAAGGGGCGGCGGCAACAAGAATGGCGTCCTGGGCACGCTCGGCGCCGAGCAGGCTGGCACAGCGCAGCTCGAAGCCGGTGAGCAGTGCGGCGATGGCATCAGCGACATCGTAGGTTGCGAAGCGGGCAATGGCACCATCTTCACGCGTTTTGAGCCAGCCGCCGGCGTCTACTTCGAGGTCGAGCAATACGGGATGCGCACGTGCGGCGGATGTCAGGGCCTGGCGGAGAAGCCCTTCGGCCATGCGCGCGCCGATGAGGGCGCCAGAGCCTTCGACGACCTGATGGATGACGAGTGCGACCATCTGCCACTGCGGCGTGGTCAGAGCGTCTGTGCGCGCGGCTTTCGTCGCGGCACTGCCGGTAGTTGCCGAGCCGGAGGCAGCGCCGCGGGCGCGCGAAAATGGTGGCAACTCGCCTGAGCCTATGGACGGAGAGTGAGGCGGCGGCGGCGACGCCCGCGACGGGAAGGGGACGCTGGATCTGTTGGCAGATGGAGCGCTGGGCCATGAGGTAGGCAGCGATATCGGCTGGACAACTCCACCCGCCATTAAGCGACGCAAGGAGTCATCGAGCGCGGCATCCAGGCGTGGATCAGGAGGAACAGACGAGGCGGCGGAGAAAGGAGGCGCCTCCTGTCGCACAACGCCATAACGCCAGCTACTGAGATCGCCGACACTGGCAAGCGGTGAACCCGCATGCCCTTCCACCAATGCGAGACGGCCACGCACAAAGTAGAGATGTACGAGGCCGAAGCGCTCCGTGTTGCGGGCGACTAATCGCATCGTGCGTCCGCTGGCGCGAATCTCGGCGACGAGTCGCGCGAGCCGAGCCAGCGGAAAGCCGTGTTCCATGCCTATCCTCCGGTTGGATAGCGGGTTATGATGATGCCGTGGGTGTGCGGGGGGCGCCACACATCGCACAGTATACCTCACCAGGGGGCATGGAGTGGCCATTCAGGCATATATCGCGCTGTTGCTCGGCAGCGGGCGCTGAGCTATTCGCTTGCATCTGTGGGGCGGAAGCCGGCCAGCCATATCCGCCATCCGCCGAGAAAGCTTGCGGGAATGGGGGGGTGCCCAACTGCGAGCCGGCGCCAGCGCCACTACCGCCACCATTCGCCGGGCTGTAGCCAGGATTGGAGACGTGCGGGAACGTCATGCGGCCCATAGGAGCATCGGATGTATCGCCCGGCACCGCAGGGGCAAGCGGTGCGGCGGGCCAAGCTGGCGCGCCGGCGGTGGCTGGCAGGGCGGCGGGATTTGTGTATGGGACTGTGGGGCCGGACTTGGCAGGTGCGGCCACTGAGTTATATGGCATGGCAGCGGGATAACCCGCGTACTGGGAGGGTGGCCCGTATACGCCGTATTGCGATGGGGGAGCGTACCCGCCATACTGCGATGAAGGAGCATATCCGCCATACTGCGATGGAGGAGCATACACTCCGAATTGTGATGGGGGGCCGTATGCGCCATATGGCAAGCCCTGGCTGGCGGGCGCCAATGCGGCGGCCAGGCGCGCGTTGTGTCGCTGCCGGAGTAGGACTACCGTGAGAATGATGGCCGCGAGCGCCGCGAGGGCGACGAAGATAGAGATGATAAGAACGAGACCGGAATCGTCGGTAGGCACCTGCTCGACAGCGGCGGCCTTGTCGGCATAGTCCCTGTACGGTTGGATGCCCTTGAAACCGGGATAGCTATTGGCGAGGGCGTCCAGCTCGCGAGCGGCCCTATGCCAGTGGCCAACTGTGGTCGCGGCATAGTCGCCGAACGCTTGCTCCCACTGCTTCTCGAAATTTCCGGGCGCGGTGTTCACGCTGGCGGTGGTGATGAGCGGCTGGACGTCGTCGCTGGACCGCAGGAAAGACGTGTTGCCGACAGTCTGGGCAGTTCCATCACTGGTGCCGAAGCTGACGACGCCAACAATATTGCCGCTGGCATCCAGCGCCGGACCACCGCTGTCGCCGTGTTCGACGTTACCGCCGACCTGGATCAATTTGGCGCCGTTGGAGTTGCTCTTGATGGAGCTGACGGTGACATTGTTCACGGATGGAGTGAGCAGGTCGTTGGCATCCACGGTCTGATCGGAAACGGCACGATACTGATCGCCGTTGCCGGGAAAACCGATGATGGTGAGCTGATCGTCCGCGGCCACCTGCGACGAGTCATCGAGCTTGATGCTGGGAGTATCGGTGAGATCAACATGCACGATGGCGAGGTCGTTTTCCGAGATAGAGCTTTCCGCCAGAACCGTGCCATCCAGGTGCGAGACATGGGAGAGCGCTTGCAGGATAGATTGGCTGGACGTGGCATCAATCTGGCCGCTGTACGGCGTACCCTGCCAGATAGGATGCTGCACGTCAGAGACGTGCGTGGAGTAATTGATGCCGGCGGCGTCGAGAAAGCCATTTGCGACGTCACTCGCGCCGATGGGTGACTGCAAGTGGCAGGCCGGATTGGTGTTGAGCAGATTCGCGATGTCGCGGTCCGCATCCGGGTTAGCGACAATCTCCGCGCCGTTGGCGGAGACAACGTGATCGGCGGTGAGGATGTCGCCATTGGCGCTGATGAATGCACCGGAACCGATTGAGCCGACCGGATAGCTGTTGGGTAGGGTAACATCCTGCCCACAGAGCGTGAGCGTGATGCGCACATTGAAGGTGAGGGCAATGCGAACTACGGCGGGCTCAGCCATATCCACCTTGCGCACGGCGGGATCGTTCAGGCGGCCACCTGGCGGCCGGGCATCGGCTCCGGCGGTCGGTGTCGTGATGAATGGTAACGCGAGCGCCAGCAGCGCCACACCTATAGCGCCGCAAAGGCGCACTGCGAAACGTGTCGTTCTCATGGCGCCGCGCCGCTGCTTCGTGCGAGCCAGATCCGGGCGCAAGTGCATGCCCACGGTCTCCCCTCTATCCTTGTCCTGTGCCGGGCGGTATGCCGAGTATCGGGCTGCCTCGCATGTTCCCCATCGTGCCGAAGAGGACCGCGAAACGCCACCGCTGGCGGGCTAATCACTGCGGCGCGGTGGCAAACAAACGCGCCGCTGCCGAAGTATTGTCTGTATGTGGAACGAACGAGCGCCTGGAAAGTAGAAGAGCGTTTCCGTGGACGGAAAACGGACGAGTGTGCCTACGATGCCAGACAACCAAAACGGCGGACGGGAGGAAGCTCCCATCCGCTGGTTGAGAGTGCCACGAACGACGCTACGAACGACGCTGCGAGCATATGATGGCCGTGGCACGAGCGCCTATGAGTCTGACATATATACCAGCGCGCTAGTGGCGCACGCGGACGCGCTCGTAACAGTCACTACAATAGACAGGCTTGTCGTTGTGTGGATTGAACGGTACCTGATCTTCGGCGCCACATTCGGCGCAGACGATGGTATGCATCTCGCGCGGCGCTCGCTCGCTCTGGCCTCGCATACGGCGCTGCTGGCGGCATGTGGGACAGCGTCCCGGCTCGTTGAGCAGTCCTTTCAGTTGGTAGAACTCTTGCTCTCCAGCGGTGAAAACAAACGGCTGGCTACACTCACGACACTGTAGCGTCTTGTCCTCGTACATAGCTGTGCAGGACCTCCTAGAATGCCATCCCCACTGACGCTGGCCGGGTCGCGACGAACTATGCCGGTACGTTTCGACGCGTTGCACGCATAGACTGCCGCACCTGGGCGCACGCTAGTGCCACCGTGAATACCGAGCAAAGGATACACGATTCTTTGCCACTTTGCAATCCTTTGCTTTCAGGCTGCGGCGCGACGAAGCGCAAAAACGGTAAAATAGAGGGGCATTTGGCATGTATTTGAGGAAAAGCGATGACGAACAATAACGAGTGGGATGCGGGCGGGACAGCGCCTGCCGAAACGTCAGGAGCGGGGCTACCGGCGGGGCATGCGTTGAGCTTCGAAGTGGTGGCGCGGTGTGGAGCTACGTCGGCGCGAGCGGGAGTCGTGCGGACACCGCACGGCGAGATTCCCACGCCGGTGTTCATGCCGGTGGGGACACACGCGACGGTGAAGGCCGTTGGACCGGATGATCTGGAGGCGATGGGCGCCCACATTGTGCTCTCGAATACGTACCACTTGCTCTTGCGGCCGGGACCGGAGCTGGTGGCGCGATTTGGTGGGCTGCACGGGTTCATGCGGTGGCCGCGGCCAATTCTGACGGATAGTGGTGGGTTCCAGGTGTTCAGTCTGGGGAATCTGCGTGAGGTGAGCGATGCGGGGGTGCGGTTTCGCTCACACCTGGATGGGTCGGAGGTGAGGCTGACGCCGGAGCGGGTGATGGAGATCGAGGCGCTGCTGGGCGCGGACATTATTTTGCCGCTGGACGAATGCCCGCCGTTTCCATGTCCGCCAGAGGAAGCGCGGACGGCGACGGAGCGAACGCATCGCTGGGCAGAGCGGGCGCTGGCGGCGAAAGTCAGGAAGGATCAGGCGCTCTTTGGCATTCCGCAGGGCGGCATGGATGCGCAGCGGCGGGCGGCGAGTGCGCGGTTCATTGGAGCGCTGCCGTTCGATGGCTTCTCGATTGGCGGGTTGTCGGTGGGGGAGCCGAAACCGGTCATGTGGGAGATGCTGGAGGCGGCGGTGCCGGAGCTACCGGATGGGAAGCCGCGGCACCTGTTGGGCGTCGGGTCTCCGGACGACCTGCTGGAAGGCATCGCGCGGGGTGTAGATATGTTCGATTGCGTGCTGCCGACACGAACGGCACGGACGGGTGGGCTGTATACGCCGTCGGGGCGGTTCAACATCCGCGCGGCACGCTGGCGCGAGGAGCGCGGGCCGGTGGACCCCACGTGCGATTGCTACACGTGCCGGACGTTCAGCGCGGGCTACCTGCATCATCTGATCCGATCGGAAGAAGACGAGAGCCGGGGCGAGCTGCTGTACTACCGGCTGGCGAGCATCCATAACCTGCGCTTCCTGATCCGCCTGATGGAGGGGGCGCGGGCGGCGCTTCTGGCGGGGACATTCGCTGACTATCGCGAGCGGTTCCTGGCGGGCTTCACCCCGCCGGATCAGGCGAAGGCGGCGGAACAACGGCAGCGCCGGGAAGAGAAGCGGAGCTGACGCGGAGACTTACGAGAAGTAGCCTCGAACACCGCCAGGTTTCTGGTAAAAGAGGCGAAGCCAATGTTATACGGCATCCGCGTCGGTCGTCACACGTTTGTTCTCCGCAAAGCCCCATGAATTCAGGGTTTGGCCGGTACAATGTATGACCGCCCTCGCGAAGTTGATATTACTCGCGCCGGATCGCGCCGATTATGGGCAGGGGAACATCCAGCTACTTAACCCAATGTGCAAGTTTTCTCAGGCCACCACCTGAGCGAGCTGCAGCGGTGGGTTGCCGCGGTCCACGTTGAGCAGGACGGCCACGGTATGCATCAGCACTGTGAGCACTGTGCGCGTGCCGGCCGGCTGCACAAATAGCAGAGGTCGCGCGCCCAGACCCGCTTGACCGCGCAGCGGTCCACGAGTGGGCCGAAGACCGTGTCAAGGCGATAGCGCACGCGACTGAGCA
>DATGEP010000154.1:0-11099 GCA_035310125.1 Ktedonobacterales bacterium | reverse complement strand
GTGGCACAAGCGGGTCTCTTCCGTACACTCTAGTAGCTCCCTTTGCCCCGTTCCCGGTGCTCTCATCATCATTCTGTCGGGTACATGCTATATGCTCCGAGGAGCGCGTGTCGAATGCGTCCCTTCCCTACTACGTTACCGGCGCCGGAATCGGCGCACGATGCGGTCGAGCGAAAGCACGTCGTCGGTGCCGAGGTAGTGCGAGAAGCTGAAATAGACGGCACCAGCGGCAAGTATCGGCGCGAATACGCGAATCGCGCTGTAGACCGTCTCGCGGGGTGACGTCATATGTACTGGTAGTATTACCAGGGCGAGTGTGTAGACGAAGAGCGCCGCGAGCGCCGCCACGATGCTCGCGACCAGTACGTTAAGCGAATACATGCCTAGCTCTTTCAAGTCCAGCCCCGCCACCTTATGACGTAACAGCAGCAGCAGCACCACCGACTCGCCCAGCGAGCCAAGTGAGGTCGCCAGCGCCAGCCCGCTCGCTCCCATCGGACCAAGCAATACGAGGCTCAAGCCGATGACGAACATGAACTGGAGAACGCTCACCTCAACCGGCGTGCGGCTGTCATGCAGGGCATAGAAGCAGCGTACCAGAATCTCGACCAGCGAGAGGCCCACCAGCCCGATCGCGAAGAAAATGAGGGGCTGCGCGACCAGCGGCACTGTCTCGGGATTGAAGTTGCCGTGCGCCAGAATGAGCTTGCTGATGGGATCAGAAAGGACGATTAGTCCAAAGCCCGAAGGCACGGCAAGGAACATCACGCCGCGCACCGAGCGTAGAATCGTGTCGCGCAGCCGCTTCCACTCACCCGCCGAGACGAGCGCGGCGAGCGTGGGGAAGGCCGCCTGCGCCGTGGCCATGCCGAAGACGCTATTGGGCAGCATCACCAGCGTGAAGGCCGTTACATAGCCGTAGACCACGCCAGGCTTGATGAGTGTTCCAAGCAGGTCACGATTGATGTAGAGCGAGACGAAGAGAATCGCGGAGTTGAAGACGCGCGGCGCCATCAGGCGAAAGATTTCGCGGACGCCGGGATGCAGAAAGTCGAAGCTGAAGCGATAGTGCATCTTCGCGGCGAAGAGGCCGGGTATCGGTATGACGAACTGGAGAAACGCGCCAGCCACGACGCCATAGGCCGGCCCGTTGATGCCAAGGTTGCCGCCGAAGATGTGCGTTCTGTTGTCTACAAACGTCGCGGCGATGCCTCCGATGAGGCTCACTGTGTAGACGACCTGGGCGAGCGCGGGCAGCAAGAAGCTCTGGCGCGCCTGCAAGATCGAGACGGCGATGGTCGCGCCGCCGAGGAAGATCGGTTGGAGCAGCATGATGCGCGTCAGGGAGACGATCAGCGTGAACTCAGCCGGCTGATAGACAGCGTAGGAATGCAAGGTAATGTCGAGGAACTGCGGCGCGAAGATGATCCCCAGTACGGCCAGCACCGTCAGCACCAGCATCGAGATGTTGAGCGCGGAGCTGGCGATGTGCCAGGCGGTCTCGCGGTCGCGTTTCTCGATCATGTAGTCGGCGAAGACGGGGATGAAGGCCGAAGCCAGCGCACCGCCCGCAACGATCGTGAAGATGGTGTCGGGCAAAGCGAAGGCGTTGACGTAGGCGTCCGCCTGGGTCGTTGCTCCAAATACGTAGGCAAAGAAGGATGTGCGTGCCAGCCCTAAGAACTTGCTGAGGAGCATGGCGGCGGTGACGATGGCCGTCGCCCGCGCGAGGTTGCCGGCGCGCAGGGCGCGCATCTGCACCGAAGGCTGCTCGTCCAACTCAACTTCGGCGGGCGCCGCGCCTATGCGTGGGGCGCGCACGCCTTTGCTCCAGCCGGACTCACCGGCGGTCAGCGGCACGATGGCGGGAACCTTGCCGGTGCCGGTCATATCGCCGATGCCGACGCCGGGGATGGACTGCTCAAGGGAGGCTTCCCACTCCCAGACGGGTGGGTTCGTAGGATGATCAGTCATCTGTGCCGGACGAACAGCCGGAATCCGGCCACTGGGACGTTCCCAGGGGGGATCTTCGTCGTCGCTGTCGGGCCAGAGCGGTCGGGACGGTGTCCCAAAGGCGGGCGCATCCGCGCGCGGGGGATAGGCGCGCGGATCTACCGGCGGCGCACGGAATCCCGCGGCTGGGCGCCCCTCCCGATCACCTGTTCCCTCGCGCAGGCGGATGCGCTCCGAATCCGCGGATTCGCGGCCTCCATCCATGTCTCACTCCCCGTCTCGCTCCCAAAAGTGTACCGTTACCACCCGGTGCAGGCATGATATCATCCCTGGCCCAGCGGCACAATGGAACCAGGCCGGTTCGCATGCCCGCTCTCCACGTCCGCATGGAGTACGCGATCGCTATCGCTACTGCCCCATCCTGGCTAGCAAGACGCGCCTGTGTATAAATCGCCGCTCGCCAAACGTGTATATGAGAAACGAAGCAGTGGAAATACGGTGACACAAAAGGGCGCCCGGCTGTATAATTGGACGACTATCAGGGCGGTAGGGCATAGACGAGGCATCGTGGAGGTTAGATGTGGGCGAGCCTGATATGAGAATTCCCGCTGAAGACGGCTTGCAGGACGATATGCCGCGTGAGGAAGCGCCGGTTAGGCATGCGAAGGCACGAGCTGGTATGATAATGGACTTTGCCACGGCGCGCCCGGGCACGCGAAAGCGCGTGATGTGGAACATTGCTCTGGTGGTACTCGCGCTGTGTCTTATGGGAGGCGCGGCGGGCAGCGTGCTACTAGCCAGCCGGGCGCATCCAGCGGTGCCGGCACGCATCCTCAATCCTGACGGCCTGGGAGGGCAGGGCGATGTCTCGGCCAATCCGACAATCGCTCCCGTCCAGGTGACTCCCGTTGTCTGTCCGTGCGGATCGCCAGCGCAGGCAAAAATCCCACTGCCTCCTGGTGGCGCGCCGGCTATCAGTGGGCAGGTGGTGCTGGTAAGTCTGAGCCAGCAGTGGCTCTGGGCTTTCTCGAACCGGCAGCTCATATTCTCCACACCGGTGACGACAGGGCGGCCGGAGCTGCCCACGCCGACCGGCATCTTCCATATCTATCAGAAAGTCGCGGACACGATGTTCTACTCACCGTGGCCGCCGGGGTCGCCGTACTATTACACGCCGGAGCATGTCAACTACGCGATGCTGTTCCTGACAGGTGGGTTCTACATCCATGATGCGCCGTGGCGCAGCGACTTCGGGCCGGGGTCGAATGTGCCACATACCGGGCCTGGTGGACAATGGGAGACTGGCAGCCACGGCTGCGTGGAGGTGCCGACGAGCGCGGGTGCGTGGCTGTTTGGCTGGGGGCCGAACGGCACGACGGTGGATATTGTGGGATAGGAGATCCTCACCCCAACCCCTCTTCCACGCGGGGAGAGGGGTTCTTCATGCGTGTTCACACGCGGCGGGGCGAGTTTCGGGGTTGTGATGGGGTTGTGGGGCCGAATGTGCCAAAGGCGAGCATGCCATACCCAGCAATCAGAATGATGCTTACCAGCCAGCCCCAGCGCTGAATCTTGATGGCTTGCCGGGCGGCGAAGACTACGGTTGGGATGTAGAAGATGAACGACACGATCTCGACGGCAACGGCACTGGGACTATCGTGCCCCTGGCCGCCATTGAGACCTGAGTAGATTCCAGCAAGGGTCACGAAGGCAGCGGCACCAATAGCGATCCAGGGATAGGGGAACCAACGTCTCCTCTTGGGCTGCCAGGGCGCGTACTGAGCATACGGATTTTGCTGTGGTGTAGGATAGGGTCTCGCGGGCTGCGGTACGTAGCCCCATTGGCCGGGTGGTGCGCCATAGTTGGGACGCGGGGCTGGTGCGCCGGGTTGTGGTGCCTGCGGATAGCCGGATTGTGCCGATCCGCGCTGTGGGGAGTTGGGCCAGCCATAGCCAGGCGGCACCGCGCCTCCGCCTGGCTGCGGATTGGGACCGGAGGCGTTAGACGTGGGCGGGGGATAGGAATATGAGCTAATGGGAACAGGAACGCGGGGCGCCTGCCCCGGTTCGCGCAGGCGGAGAATAGCGCCCGTCACACCACCGACGAGCGTAACCATGCCGGAAAGGATGCCAATGATCGCCGCGAGTGTTTGCAGATCCATGGCGCCGCCCTCCCTCGCTGAGCAGCAGAGAGCTATCTCCCGTTTCTTGCCGGACAGGATAGCACGTACCTGCCCGGTCGTAAACATTTCGTGGGAGATGTCTGTCAGAGCCGGCGCGATGCGGGTGTCTGGACGGATGTGGTATACACGATCTGGCCGTCGAGGTCTTCGCGGGCTACGTAGCCTTCTCCGCAGAGATATTCGAGATGGGCAAGCATCTCGACGAGGGCGAAGCGGCGGTCGTCGGAGGTGCGGAGCCGGCCGCCAAAGATGATGCTGGCGAGAGCATAGGCGGAGATGCCGGTGGGATGCTGGCGAACGACATCCAGCACGGCGGCACCGCGCTCCTCGTGGTGGATGCGTAAGGCGTCTACGCGCTCGGCGAGGGCGCTGAAAGGGCGACCGTGCCCGGGCAGGACGGTCCGGGTAGGCAGATCTCGGACACGCTGAATGGCGTTAAAGTAGTCACGCAAAGGATCTGGCCGGGAATGCGGGTACAGCCCAATGTTGGGCGTGATGCTGGGCAGGATATGATCGCCAGCGATGAAGACATTATCGTCGCGGAGCAAGCACATGTGATAATCGGAGTGGCCGGGGGTCCAGATAGCCGTGTACGTGAATCCGCCGAGGCGCAGCGTTTCGCCATCTTCGAGAAGGTGCACCGTATTGCGGCGCGGCAAGCGCAGAATGCGGCGAACGCGGGCCGTCGCGGTGGCGCTGCTGGCAACCTCATCAGGCGGCAAACAATTGGCGGCATACATGGCGGTGACCGCTTCGAAACTTGGGTCGGCGTCAGCGCTCCACACGTCGTACATGCGTTGATCTTCGCGAGCGAGCATATAGACGGGCGCTCCGGAAGCTGCCTGGATAGTGCCGGAAAGGCCGATGTGGTCCGGATGGGCGTGGGTGAGAAAGATGGTGGTGATGGCGTCGAGGGAGACATCCGCGTGTGCCAGACCAGCGCGCAGAGCGGCTTCATCTGCGGGGAGGCCGAAACCAGAGTCTACGATAGCCCACCCGGCGGCGCCGTTGTCGAGCAGATAGATGTTGGCGGAGCGGAGCGCGAAGGGCAGCGGCACGGGAATACGCCAGAGGCCGGTCTCAATCTCCTGGGGGGAATCGTTTGGAGGAAAGACGCTCTCTCCTTCGTCTGGAGGAACCTGTTGCACACTGTCTCCTAACCGCTGCCCGCCGGCTCTCTTTCCACGCTGCCGGATCAGGGAGCTCGGAATTGCTGGTCGCTCGCGCTGTTATGGATTGGCGGTTGAGCCACCGCCAGCGACGATGATGAGATGGTCACCCGCGCGGATGTAGCCCTAGGCGCGGCCCTCGCGCTCGATGGCACGGGCCGTTTTGGCGACCGAGATGCTGTGCCATGTCGCGGCGACATCCCGTTGCAGAGCTGTATACCGCGCCTGAGCAGCGTCCACTTGCTGCTCGATGCCGTGGCACACCCGGGCTTCGGTGGCGGTGGCGACGAACAGGGCGACACAGAGTACTAGCAACGTCACCTGGAGCGTTCGCGAAGTGGCGCTGTCCGCGGCGACTGCCCACCGCTCCGGATTATACGACGCGGCTCTTCAGTATGCACAACGTTCTCTCTTATAGAGCGGTATCGCTGGCAAGAACGACACGGGTAAGACGGATCCAGTCGTCAACACTGAGGGTTTCGGCCCGGCGTGCCGGCTCGATGCCGGCGTCGTCGAGCCAGCGGCTCACGCTCTCCTGAGGGATACGTAGATTGCGCGCCAAACTGTTATGGAGCATTTTGCGTTTCTCGGCAAATCCCGCGTGCGCGAGCCCGAACAGGCGGTCGCGGGCCTCTGGGGATAGCGGCGGCACGGGGTAAAGCTCAACACGCACGATAGCGGAGTCAACCTTAGGAGGCGGATAGAAGGCGGCGGCGGGAACGCGCGCGATGAGTGTGGGCCGGCCGTAGAATTGGACGCTGAGGCCAAGGAGGCTGAGGTCGCCAGGGGCAGCGGTGAGGCGCTTGGCGACTTCCAGCTGGACCATGACGACAAAAGCGCGCGGTGGGTTTGCGGCTTCGAGGAAGTGGCGCAGAGTGAGAGCCGTGATGTAGTAGGGCAGATTAGCGACCAGCTTGTATGTGCCATCGCCGAAGACGTCTTCGGGTTGGATGTCCAGCAGATCGCGCGGGATGATTTCGATATTGGAGAAAGTGGCCGTGGTCTCCCGCAGAACCGGCAGGATGTTGCGATCAATCTCGACGGCGACGACGCGGCGAGCGCGACGAGCCAGCTCGACGGTAAGGACTCCGGTGCCGGCGCCAACTTCGAGAATGCTATCATCCGGTTGGAGGTCGGCAGCTTCGATGATAGCATCCAGGGCGGCCCGGTCTACGAGGAGATGTTGACCAAAGGATTTATTAGGACGCAAGCCGTGGCGGCGCAGGAGGGCGCGCAGGGTAGCGATATCGGTGAGGTCACCGGTGGGCAAATAGCCGCGCGCGTCCAGGTCGGCCTGAACTTCAGCCTCGGCTTCCGCGAGGAGATCAACGCCGGGCGCGTTAGCATGAGCGAGGAGGGCGTCTACGTCTACCGCTGGCCGGCGGGGCTTGCGCGGCTGTGGCGGGCGTAGAACAGCGGCAGATGGGCGGGTCTCGCGGTGCGACGGGCGAGATTTGCGCGCCGGAGGCTGGGAGGGATGCGAGGGCGTATTCCGCTGGCGCGGATGAGGTGATTCTGAAGAATCGTGGGTGTTACTACTCACAGGTGCGTCACTTTCTCAGTCGGCGTGGCCTTCTAAAGGGAGAGCGTAGCACATGGGACGGTGTTGGGCGAGCGGGCAGACGCGGACAGACACGGTCAGCTCCGAACGGGAGAACGGTGAGTGAAGTCCACTATACACAGGTCGGCGCGTCCAGCGGCGAGGATGGTGTTGACGTCGTTGGTGGTGGGAAGGTAGCCGCCGACGAGAGTGGGAATACCAGCTTCGTTGCGGATACGGTCACTAAGGGGTGTGAGGAAGCCGTGCCCATACGTGGAGGTAACGGGATCGGGGATGGTCTGTCCGGCAAGCACTTGGATGAGATCGCAGCCGTGGGATTTGAGCATGCGCGCGATCTGAATGGCCTCCTCGATGGAGATGCCGCCTGGCGCCCAATCGTCGCAGGTGAGGGCGGCGGCCAGGGGCTTTTCGGCGGGCCAGACGGCGCGCACGGCGTCGAAGACTTCCAGCGGGAACCTCAGACGGTTTTCCAGCGTACCGCCGAAGTCGTCGTCACGGATATTGGTGAGCGGGGAGAGGAAGCTGGCGAGCAGGTAGCCGTGACCCATGTGCAACATCAGCAGATCGAAGCCCGCGGCATGCGCTGATTGCGCCGCACGCACAAAGTCGCCGCGCACGCGGTCCATCCCAGCGCGGTCGAGGGCGGCGGGTGTCTGGCTGCGCGGCGTGTACGGGAGCGCGGAGGCAGAGACAAGCGGCCAGGGTTCCCACCGAAACGCAGCTCGCTCTAAGAGAAGGTGGGAGGCGTTCTCGCGCAGCGGGCGATCCAGCCCCCGCGCCTCGTGGATGGGTCGAACGGCACCGCGCCGGCCAGCATGATTGAGGACGATGCCGAGCATAGCGATGGGTTTGCGGTCGAGTATCGCGGAAGAGTGAACGGGAGAGTGTGTGGAGGCGCTGCCTGCTGCGCCCGCTGCCTGTGCAGGCTGGGATTCGGTCTGGCGAGCGCGCGGTTTTTGAGATTGCTCCTGGTCCGGTCGAGAAAGAAACAGATGTACAGGCTGAACCTTCTCTGTCCATAAACGCAGGTGTTCATCAGTGTATATGCCAGCATCCTCGGGAGTGATGCGACCATCGGCTGAAATCGCGACTGGCTCAGTGAGGATTAGTCCCGGTCCGGCCAGCGCGGCACCATCGAGATTGGCGCGGTTCGTACTCCAAGGAGTGATTACTCGACTGTCGAGAATATTATTAGATGCCGGTAGAAGTCTCAGGACGGCACGATTACGCAGTGTGAAGTCACGCAGATTGAATGGCGTGAACAGCGGTGGCGGACAGAACTGATTGAAACTGACAATACCCGTGAAGTGTCCAATTTCTGGTGAAGGCGGGAGTTGTAACGCTATCGCGTTGCTCTCGAACCACGTATCCACCGCCTCGCCGAACCGCACGTCACGCAGCCGGAGATCGTCATACGTCACGCGGCCGCTGCGCGTGAGGAGATTGAAGGTAAACTGGATGGGGGCAAGCTGGCGGTAACGGCTGACGCCCTCGAAGTAGCGCTGGCTCTCGCGGGCCGCCTCCTGCAGCGTCTCCACGATGGGGCGGCGCTCGGCTTCATATTCGCGCAGGGCGGTGGCGAGGTCGGGATGCTGCTCGATGGCGTTGGCGAGCGCGATGGCGTCCTCCATAGCGAGCTTGGTACCGGAGCCGATGGAGAAGTGGGCGGTATGAGCGGAATCGCCTAGCAGCACGATGTTGCCGTGGCGCCAGGTGGCGTTCTTGACAGTGACGAAGCTGATCCACTTCGAGTTGTTGGGCAGCAGCCGCGCGCCGCGTAACTCCTCGGCAAAGAGATGCTCACAGTAGGCGATGCTTTCGCCTTCGGTGGCAGAGTCCAGCCCGGCGCGGCGCCACGTATCTTCGGCGCATTCGACGATGAAGGTGCTGGTTGTGCCGTCGAAGGGATAGGCGTGGACCTGGAAAAAGCCGTGTTCGTTCTCGCGAAAGATGAAGGTGAAGGCGTCGAGCACCTTATCAGTACCGAGCCAGATGTATCTGGCGTTGCCGGGTACGAGCGACGGCTTGAAGATGTCCGCGAAAGCGGCGCGAACGAGGCTGTTGACGCCGTCGGCGGCGATGAGGAGGTCGGACCCCGAAAATATACCCGGTTGTGTTGGGTCAGCGATATCGGTGTTGAAGCGGAGGGAGACGCCAAGCTCGCGGCAGCGCCGCTGGAGAATGGCGAGAAGCTGCTTGCGGGCGAGGCCGGCGAAGACATGGCCGCCGCAGCGAACGAGCTCACCGCCGACGTAGGTGTCTATGGCGTCCCACGTGACGAAGTGGTCGGTGATGGCTGTGTAGGTTTTGTGGTCGGCTTCGCGGAAGGAGGCGAGCGTGCGGTCGGAGAAGACGACGCCCCAGCCGTAGGTGGCGTCGGGAGCGTTACGCTCGATGAGGGTGATATCGTGAGTGGCGTTGGCCTTCTTGAGCAGTAGCGCACAGTAGAGTCCTGCCGGACCGCCACCCAGGATGGTGATATTCATACGATGGCCTCCGCGGTTGCTGACGGTGCGCCATACCCCAGAGCAATGACTATATCGGCGAGGCGGTCGAGCTGGGTAAGGTCCGCCATGGCAGGGAAGAGGACCATTTCGTCGCAGCCAGCTTGGGCATAGCCACGCAGGAAACCTGCGATCTGCTGCGGAGTGGTGAGCAGCCCGGCGACGATACGCTCTACAAAGGGGCCAGTGAAGGCGTAGTAGTCGCGCATGTATGCCTCGCCGGCTTCGCGGGCGTCGTCACCGAGGGCGAAGTAGCCCTGCGCCCAGAGCTTCGGCTGGCCGGGACGTGCGGCATCTGTCCAGGCAGCGCGCGCCTTGTCGGCGGCGCGTGCGAAGGCGCGCGGAGGTCCGCCGCCGTGGACGTAGCCATCGGCGTAGCGGGCGGCACGTGCGAAAGCGACGTCGTTGAGGCCACCGACGAGTAGCTCTGGTCCGGCACCGTCCAGAGGGGTGGGGCCAAGCTGGGCGTCTTCCCAGGCGTCGCGGAGGGTGGCAAGCTGCGCGGCGAGGCGGCGCCCGCGTGTCGTGTAAGGGACACCGGCGGCAAGATAGTCTTCGTGGCGCGCGCCGACGGCGAGGCCAAGGGTGAGCCGCCCGCCGGAGAGGTTGTGCAGCGAGACAGCCTCTTTGGCGAGCCACGCATCGGCGCGAAGGGGGCCGATGACGATGGTGGTGGCGAGGCGAATGCGCAGGGTGACGCTGGCCGCCGCAGCGAGCGTGACCAGTGGATCAAAGCTGCCGTAGGCGATGCGATCCACGACGCCAAGGCTGGTGAATGGACCGGAGTCGGCGCGGCGCGCCCAGTCGAGCACGAGCGGTCCGCTCGCGCCGGGGACGCCTGATGGTAAGCCAATACCTACACGCATCGCATGCTGCTCCAATCACCCATCACAAACGGAAACGCTTGCCTTAGAGCTTTCGTTGTTCCTACTTCCTCCCCAATTGCATTCCTGGCGAGCCAGGCGAGTCTTCCATCAGGTCCATAGGCGTGCTTTTGCGTTGCCGTCCGAGTAAGTACCAGCAACGACGCTTGTTCATGCCTCTACACGACCAGCCGTGACAAGCGTAGAGCTTCTTCTAAAATAGTGAGCGCGGCGGCATTCAGATAACGATCCCCTACCCAGCCACAGTCTGGATTGAAGCAGGCACACGTGCGTTCACGCTCGTCTATGTCCCGCATGTGGCGACAGCGATGGCAGCGTTTGGTGGAGGGGGTATGTTGTTCGGCAGGGACGGTCTCCTGTTCTGCCTTGTAGGCGACATACTGCCGATTCCACTCTTGCAGCCCCCAATTGAAAATAAAGCGTCTCGTTCCTGCGGCGCGCCGTAAGTAGGCTTCCTGTTCAGGCGTGGGATGGAGCCGTATCATGTGAGCTTTGATGGTCTTGAGGGGTTCGCTCGTCGTGATCATGCGCCAACGCCTCCTTCTCGCGAACGGTATTTTAGCGCAGCCACTGCGGCGGCGGCAAGCTGGAATGGGGAGCGAGGCTCGACACGAAGGCACTGGAGGAGGAGCGCGTACGTAACCAAGGTTTGCTCCTACATCAAAGACGCTGTCTGGTACACTCGAAACTGACGATCATGACGAGTGAGGGAACGAGACCGATGGCGCTATTGCGGGAGAACACAGCCACACAGCCCGAATCGCGCGGAGGAGCACGCTCTCTCTGGCAGGCATACGGGCGACTTCACCTCCCTTGGTCGCCCATCGTCATGCTCTGGCTCATGA
>DATGEP010000153.1:0-2659 GCA_035310125.1 Ktedonobacterales bacterium | reverse complement strand
TGCGTATTCCACGCGATTTCGATCACCGATTCCACGGCAAAACGATCACCGATTCCAGCGCAATTCGATCACCGATTCCACGGCAATCCGATCAGTGATTCCACGGCAAATCGATCGCTGATTCTGTAGGCAGTCAGGCGTTCGAGCGCCGGCCCGGCGGCGCGGGGTAACCCGCTACCATCCGCTCCTTTTTCTTCAAGGAGCGGTCGGTGGCAAGAGAGCGGTTATCCATGCGCAAGATCAACGAAGTGTTACGACTGCGGTTCGAGCTCAAGCGCTCGCACCGTCAGATCGCCCGCAGCATCGGAGCGGCCTCCAGCACGGTGGCGGAGTACCTGCGCCGGTTCGGCGAGGCGGGGCTGACGTGGCCGCTGGCGGCCGCGCTCTCCGAGGCAGAACTCGAGGCGAAGCTGTTTCCACCAGCGCCCAGCGAGCCGGTGAGCGAGCGCGTGGAGCCCGATTGGGCGGCACTGCACGCGCAGATGCGCCGGCCCGGCGTGACGCTCATGCTGTTGTGGCAGGAGTACCGCGCGAGCCATCCGCAGGGCTTTGCCTACAGCTGGTTCTGCGAGCACTACCGCAGCTGGGTCGGACGGCTCGACCTGGTGCTTCGCCAGGAGCACCGCGCCGGCGAGAAGCTGTTCGTGGATTATGCCGGGCAGACGGTGCCGGTCACGGATCGGGACACGGGCGAGCTTCGCTGCGCCTCGATCTTCGTGGGCGTGCTGGGCGCTTCGAACTACACCTACGCGGAGGCCACCTGGAGCCAGGAGTTGCCCGAGTGGATCGGCTCGCACGTGCGCTGCTTCGAATTTCTCGGTGGCGTGCCCCAGATCGTCGTTCCGGACAACCTCAAGAGCGGCGTCACCCACGCGCACCGCTACGAGCCGGAGCTCAATCCGACCTACCGTGAGCTTGCCCGCCACTACGGCGTGGCGGTGATCCCGGCGCGCGCGGCTCGTCCCCGCGACAAGGCCAAGGTGGAGGCCGGCGTGCAACTCGTTGAGCGCTGGATTCTCGCGCGCCTTCGCAACCGAGAGTTCTTCGCCCTCGCGCAACTCAACGCCGCGATCACGCCGTTGCTCGTCGAACTCAACGCGCGCGCCTTCAAGAAGCTGCCCGGCTCGCGCGCAAGCGTCTTCGAGGCCATCGATCGGCCGGCGCTCAAGGCGCTGCCCAGCGTGCCTTATGAATACGCCGACTGGAAGAAGGTGCGCGTACACCTCGACTACCACATCGAGTTTCTCCGCCACTACTACTCCGTCCCGCACGCGCTGGTGGGCAAGGAACTCGATGCCCGCGTTTGCGCCACCACGGTGGAGCTGTTTCATCGCGGCGTGCGCGTGGCGAGCCACATCCGCTCCCGACGCGCTGGCGGCTTCACCACCTGCCCCGAGCACATGCCCGCTTCTCACCGCGAGTATGCCAAGTGGACGCCCGAGCGGCTGCGCGAATGGGCCGCCACGATCGGACCCGCGACCGCCTGCGTGATCAGTGCCATCCTCGCCGCCCGGCGTCACCCCCAGCAGGGCTTCCGCTCGGCGCTCGGCGTGCTGCGCCTGGGCAAGCACTACGGCAACGATCGCCTCGAAGCCGTCTGCCAGCGTGCACACACGCTTCGCATCACCACCTTCAAGAGCATCGAATCGATGCTCAAGAACAACCTCGATCGCAGCGCGCTTGTTGATGAGGATGCGACGAGACAACTGCCGCTCCTGCACGAGAACATCCGCGGCCCCGAGTACTACCACTAACCCACGAAGAGGAACGATCACCATGCTGCGTCACCCGACCATCGAGAAGCTCCAAGAACTCAAACTCTCCGCCATGGCCCGCGAGCTCACCGAGCAGCGCGCGCTGCCCGAGGCCGCCGGCCTGGGCTTCGAGGAGCGCCTGGGACTGCTCGCCGACCGCGAACTC
This sequence comes from Ktedonobacterales bacterium, assembly GCA_035310125.1. Classification (GTDB taxonomy): domain Bacteria; phylum Chloroflexota; class Ktedonobacteria; order Ktedonobacterales; family JADMIN01; genus DATGEP01. Next base: position 739 of record DATGEP010000153.1, on the reverse strand, counting down.
ACCGAGCGATCCAACCGGCGTCTGGCGCTGCGGCTGCGTCAGGCGAAGCTGCGCCAGGCGGCCGCGATCGAAGACCTCGACACCCGCGCCCCACGCGGTCTGGACAAGGCGCTCATTGTCCTGCTCGCCACCTGTACGTGGATCGCCGAGCACTTGAACTGCCTCATCAGCGGCCCCACCGGTATCGGCAAGACCTGGCTTGCTTGTGCGCTCGCCCAGAAAGCCGCCCGAGAGGGTCACAGCGTGCTCTACGCGCGTCTGCCAAGGCTATTCACCGAGCTCGACCTCGGACGCGCTGACGGGCGCTATCCGAAACTCATGAAGGCCCTTGCCAAGGCTGAGCTCCTGGTCCTCGACGATCTCGCCATGGCGCCGATGACCGATGCTCACCGGCGCGATCTGCTCGAAATCATCGACGATCGATATCAGCGCCGCTCCACCATCGTGACCAGCCAGATTCCTGTCAAGCAATGGCACAGCGCCATCGGTGATCCCACGCTCGCCGACGCCATCCTCGACCGGTTGGTGCATAACGCCTACAGGATTGCTTTGAACGGAAAGACCATGCGAAAGAACGAAAACTTGACTCACGCTGACACGGCCGAGTAACGTCCACCCTCCCGCATCGTCGGGCCTCGGATCGGCTGATCGATTTGATGTGGAACCGGTGGTCGCTTTGCAGCGGAATGACTGATCGCAATCACCGTGGAATCAGTGATCGATTTGCGCGGAATACGCA
>DATGEP010000152.1:0-14046 GCA_035310125.1 Ktedonobacterales bacterium | reverse complement strand
ACCATCGCTGTCACCGATGTAGGGTAGGCCGCGCACGCCGGCCTTCCGAACCCGGCGGCCCCATCCGACGACCCCATCCGGCGACCCCACCGCCCGAGGTTCCATCCCCGCCTCGGGCGGTCGTCAGTTAGTATCGAAGCCGCCGCCCGCCGCAGTGATACCTCCAGCAGCTTGAAACGACTCCATCGCGCCATGCTGCTCGATGGGACGCCCGCCGGAGCCGTGCGTCTTGATACCGCCGCTGACGTCAATCTCACGCGCTGTGCCGCCAGTCTGGACGCTCAGCCCACGAGCGAAAAGGGTCGGTGCCACCTCCTCCGCGCGTCGTCACCGCGACCGCTTCCCGGCGGGCGCGTTGCTCTCAAAACGCTCGATACCACGACTCAATGACAACGCCACACATACCCGCGTACTCTGGACGGCTAGGACACTATGCTAGACTGAAAATACCTCGGAGAAAGCAGCCAGAATGGATACGATGGATACGGTGGAGACGAGCGCATGCACATGATACTTGCTGTGACTCTGGCCCTCGCGGATGGGCTGTTGGGCCTCATCTTCGGCGTGTTCGCAATCGCTATGGTGTACGTCGCCATACAGACGTGGCTAAGCGGAGAAACCTGGAAGCTGCGGCTGGCCATTGTGTTCTTTGTTTGCGTGTTGGCGTCCGCCAGCGTCCAGCTAATGGCTGACGCATCCCGGCATCTTGGGGAAGTTGCGGCTGCCCTTATCTCCTAGCAGCCACGCCTCCGCTGAGCGCGTCCGAAGCGCGGCGCTTCGGACACCGACAAGGGCTTGTCAGGTATTGTACGTACCCCTCCGCCATTGGCGGCCATCCCGGTTCCCCTTGCGCCCCAAAAACGGCCGGTCAGATTTTCTTCTCTCGTGCGATATACAGAGTGAAGGGGTGCGAGCGCACCACGAGAGATAGGGAGGGGGGATGGTTATGCACAGACGTTCCACGCCCGCTCCGTCGTCCATGCTCACGCCCGCCGCGTTCACCGCGCTCGTAGATCAGCACCAGCACCCACTCTACACCTTCTTGCGCGGTCTCATCGCGTCTCCTGAGCAGGCCCGCGACCTGGCGCAGGACACCTTTGCGGACGCCTGGCGCTGCGCCCAGCATGCTACGCCGCCCTTCACCATCGAGCATACCGATGACGAGGTGCGCCGCTGGCTCTTTCACACGGCATACTGTGATGCCATCTCGGTCTTGCGGAGACGCCGGCTTATCGCCTGGGAGTCGCTGGACACCACGCATGGACCCGATCCCGATCTCGTCTGCGGCGCGATTCCGTTCGAGGACCAGATCGCCGAAGGTGAGGCGCTGCGCGCGGCGCTTGCCCGGCTCAATCCGCAGGATACCGCCTGCCTCTTACTTCGCGTCGTCCAGGGATTCAGCGCCGCCGAAACCGGCCGGATCGTCGGCGCAACGCCTGATGTCGTTGCCAAACGGCTCTCGCGCGCCAAGCAGCGTCTACGCGCCGCCTATCTCGCGCAGGAGGCTGGCGATCCCCACCCCCAGGAGCGCACTCAATGAATAATCATCACCTGTCAGCAAACCGGCCCGCGCCGGAGTGCTCTGCGATCGCCTCGCTGCTGCCCCTGCTGGACGACGAAGCGCTCACCCCACGCGACGCCACCCGCGTCCGCCATCATCTAGCCGGTTGCCCTGCCTGCCAGGCGCAGCGACGCGCCTACTCCCAGCTGACTATCGCCCTGCGCCGGCACTTCGGCCCGACGGCATTCACGCCGCTACGAACGGAGGAGATCATGCTGGAGCTGCCCAATACCGACCCATCGGCTCCGACACTCGAAACGACCCCAACGACCCCATTGACACCAGCCGACCCGCTACCCACGCGACGACCGCTCCGCCGCATTTTTTCAGGCGCGGCCTCGCTGGCCGCCGTCCTCTTGATCGCGCTCCTGGCCACACTCCTTTTCGGCAATCGTGCGCGTCCCGGCCCAGCACTCAAGTCGTCCGGAAGCAAGACGTTCAGCCAAACGAGCTTCACCGGCATCAGCATGGTCTCGCCCGATGAAGGCTGGATGGTCGGCAGCACCTCCACCATCACCTACGCAACCGCGACGCAAAGCGTCACCAACCACACCGTCCTTGCCTCGGCCGGTGAGGATCATAGCGCCGCGCTCCTCTACCATTATCTGAACGGGAAGTGGACCTCCTACACCATTTCTCCGGCCATTCCCGGCATTTCTCACCTGACTTCCATCTCGATGGATTCGCCCACTGACGGCTGGGCCGTCGGCACCTGGTATGATGGCCCGGCGTTCCAGGTCAGCGCGCTGCGCGGTCTGCTGCTGCACTACGACGGCACCACCTGGCGCCAGATGGCCAGCCCTGTCAATGATCCGCTGGGCGGCGTCTATATGCTCTCCGCGACGAATGGGTGGGCGCTCACCGAAGGCCCCGGCGATCTGGCGCCCAAGATTCTGCACTACGACGGCGCCGCCTGGCGGGTACAGGCCCTGCCGGCTGGAGCCATCTCCGCGAACGCGGTGCTGAATTTTACCGGTATCGCTGCCCTGCCTGACGGCGAAGCATGGGTCAGTGCCGTGGAGTTCCAGCAAGGGGGCTCCGCGTCTGGCACGCCGCCACCAGCGTCAGAAGGAAATGGCAGCTCCGCGTCGTCATCTACCGGGCCGGGACACAGCGCGCCGGGCCAGCCTACCCCGCCCGGTAGCGTCATCCTGCATGACGCGGGCGGCGTCTGGACGGTGCAAGCCACGATACCGGAAGTGCTGGTCAACTCTGTCGCGATGGCCGGGCCGGGCGACGGCTGGGCTGTGGGACAAAACATTGCTGACTACACCAGCCAGCCGTCACCACAACCCTCGCCGTCGGCAACCGCGCTCTTTCTGCGCTACACGCGCGGCAAGTGGACACGCGTCGCGGTTGGCGTGCCCGGAGACGGTACCACGACACAAATCTCACTTACCCACATCTCGCTGCTCTCACCAACAGACGGCTGGGCAGTCGGGACAGCGCAGACCATGACTACCAGCATGGTTACGGGCAGCTCGCAAAACGGAAAATCTGGCTCGCAACTCTTGGTGCCACAGGGATCGCTCGTGTTCCTGCGCTACGATGGCTCCGCCTGGACCGCCGTCGCCGGGCCGTCATTGCCGAAGAATGTCCAGCCGTCCCTGATGGACGCCAGTTTTACGGCATCCGGCGATGGGTGGGCCGTCGGCTCACTGATCACGTTCCCGAACAACTCCACCGGGTCCTGGTCCACGCCGCCGATGCCGCAAATTACTCCGCTGGTGCTCCACGACGCCGACGGAGCATGGAGCACGTACAACTTCTAGACATGCCCGCTACCGCGTTTGGGGCGTTCATCCGGGCGCCCCCGCTCCTTTACATCCGCAGGCACCTGGCTCACATGCATCATCATTGCAGCCCAGCGTTCTTCTCCCTTGAAGCCGCCGCCATCTCCGCCTGATACGCCAGCATCCGCTCGCGCAGCGTCGCGTCGCTCGCCGCCAGAATCCGTACCGCCAGCAGCCCGGCGTTGCGCGCGTTGCCGATGGCGACCGTCGCCACGGGCACGCCCGCCGGCATCTGCACGATGGAGAGCAGCGAGTCCAGCCCGCGCAGATGCTCCGTCGGCACCGGCACGCCGATCACCGGCAACGGCGTGTATGCCGCAAGCATCCCCGGCAGGTGCGCCGCGCCGCCCGCGCCCGCCACGATCACCCGCAGGCCACGTACATGCGCCGTCTTGCCATACTCCGCCATATCATCGGGCGTGCGGTGCGCCGAGACGATGCGGATCTCATGCGCCACCCCGAACCGCTCGCACATCTCCGCTGCTCCGCGCATCACTGGCAGATCCGAATCGCTACCCATCACGATCCCTACCAGCGGCGTCTGCTCAACCATCACGCGCCCCTCAGTTTCCTGACCGGCATCCCGCTCGCCTATCCGTTTCCAGCGTAGCCGCGCCAGTATGCTAAACTGTCACCATACGGTGCGACGAGCGCATCTGCGGTCAACCGCTACGCCCATCTAACCCCGACGCTGGAAAAAGCAGCGCGAAGGGCTTACGTATAGGATAACACGCCCGCGCGGACCACTCTCCGCCGTAGGCGCGCAACCTCTCCCCACTCACCGCCCCTCACCAGCGCCTTTCGCAAAAGACCCGGCCACCTGTAGCCACCGCGCACAGGAACACAGAAAGAGGAGATCAGCATGTCCGCATTCCAGCGCTTCACGGCCCCCGTCGCCGTTCACCTCTTTCTCATCCGCGAGGGGCGCGTGCTGCTGCTGCGCCGCGCCAACACTGGTTACGAAGACGGCAGCTACAGCGTCATCGCGGGCCACCTCGACGGCGGCGAGCAAGTGGTTGCCGCCGCCATCCGCGAGGCGCGCGAGGAGGCTGGTATCGCGCTCGCCCGCAGCGCCGTCTCCGTCGTCGGCGTCATGCACAATCGCGCCGATGTCGAGTACATCAACTTCTTCCTCGCCGCCTTTGTATGGTCCGGCGAGATCACCAACGCCGAGCCGCACAAATGCGACGAGCTCGCCTGGCATCCGCTCGCCGACCTTCCCGCCAACACCATCCCCTACGTGCGCCGCGCCCTCGACAACTACCGCCGCGGCATCTGGTTCGATAGTTTCGGCTGGGAGCAGCAGATGATGGTCTGACGTGCCGCCGCCCGCCGCCTCAGGCCACGGCGCTGTGAGCCAGCGCCGCCACCCGATCAGCAATCGCCGGAGCCTGATCCTCCTGGAGAAAGTGTTTGCCAGGGACGGTGTCTATGGACTCCAGGCCCGCCGCGGCTCGCGCCTGCTCACCGTAAACGGAAAGCTTGAGCGCCGGATCGTCCGCCGCCCAAAGGATCTGGACCGGATACGAGACACCGCCAACCGCGCCGCGATAGCGGGCCTGTTTCTCCGGCGTACGCTCAGTGCTGCGCATGGTCTTCAGAAAGGCGCGCGCCCTGTCATTCCCCTTCATCAGGGTCAGGTAGGCGTCAATCTCGGCAGTGGAGACGCGCGACATGTCACCGATGCCTTGCAGCTTCATAAGGAAACGGAAGAGCGGCTTCGTCAATCCCGCCGCCCAAAGCTCGCCCAGCCCGCGATGACGGAACGGTTCCATCGGCCACGGCGGCTTGAACGTAGTCACATCAATCATGGTATTGAGGATGGTCAAAGACAGAATGCGGTCTGGCCGCGCCGCCGCAAGCTCGAAGCCGACCGGACCGCCGATGTCATGCACGACGAGGTGAAAGCGGTCAAGCCCCAGCGCGTCCACCGCCGCCACGCAGAACCGGCCCAGCCCAGTCCAGCTATAGTCATAGTCCGGCGGCCGCTCGGCAAAGCCAAAGCCCGGCAGATCCCAGGCGATGCCGCGCAGGTCGCGCGCCGCCAGCTCATGCAGGACCTTGCGATAGAGAAACGATGACCCCCACATGCCGTGAACGCAGACCACCGCTGGCCCGCTACCCTCCTCACGCACGAAGCTGCCTACCCTCGCGGCGGTGAACGCGCGCCCCGCGTTGCGGTGCGCGTCGAGGAGCGCCGCGGTACTCGTGTCGTGAACTCCCATTGTGCTCAAATCGTGCCTCCCCAGGTGATAGACTGAGAACTGGACAGCAAAAACGCGAGCAATTGCTCGTGATAAATAATACGAGCGTATACTCGTGTTCGTCAAGGGCAATCGGTCGAGCGAGATCCCTTGAGCGCGAGCTGAGGTGGGCAGAGGTGAGCATGAGCGAGCAGGGGCCGCGTCGGAGGCAGGCACGCGGCGAACGGCGCATCGAGCAGATTCTGGATGCGACTGCGCACCTCTTCGCCGAGGTTGGCTACGAGGCGGCGACCACCAACGCCATTGCCGCCCGCGCCGGTATGTCGCCGGGGTCGCTCTATCAATTCTTTCCGAACAAAGAGGCCATCGCGGAGGCGCTCGCCGCACGCTATATTGACCAGCTCCAGCTCGCCCAGGAGACCGCGTTCGGTCCTGACCTCGCTCAGATGCCGCTCGATGCGCTCTTCGACCGGATCGTTGATCCGTTCGTCAGTTTCAATCTCGCCAACCCTGGGTTCCAGGTCCTCTTCAACGACTCCGGTGTGCCCGTGCGGGTGGCGAAAGCGACCCAGCAGATCCACGATGCGGTGGTGAAGCGTGTTGAAGCCATGATCGCTGCCCGCGCGCCCACGCTGCCTGCTGGCCAGCGTTTCCAGAGCGCGCTGGTCAGCGTGCAGCTCTTTAGAGCGCTGCTGCCACTGATCTTGTCCGCCGCGAGCGCGGACGAGCGCGCGCTGGTCATCGTCGAGCTGAAGAAGGTATTGCGGGGGTACCTGGCTCCCCTTATTGGCGAGGCGTCACCTGCTGGTCCGGCCGCTTGATCACCTCACCAGCTACAGCCGCAGCGCCTCCGCCGCCGCGCACGCTCGGCGCTCCGCCTCGTCAATGGAGGCGCCGAGCGCGGTGACATGGCCCATCTTGCGGCCCACCCGCGAGGCCAGCTTGCCGTAGATGTGGACATGCGCGCCGGAGATTGCCAGCGCCTCCGCCAGGCCGTCCGCGCGGGCGGGACCATTCCGCGTGCCGAGCAGGTTCACCATCACGGCGGCGGGCGCGGTCATCGCCGCGCTGCCGAGCGGCAGGCCGAGCACGGCCCGCAGGTGATTCTCGAACTGCGAGGTGATGCAGCCCTCGATGGTGTAGTGGCCGGAGTTGTGAGGGCGCGGGGCAATCTCGTTATAGAGCACTCCGCCGTCCGCCGTCTCGAAGAGCTCCACGCCGAAGACACCAATGCCGCCGATAGCCTCCACTGCCCGCCGCGCCATCGCCGCCGCCCGCGCCGCGACTGCCGCGCTCACCGGCGCGGGCGCCCGCACCAGATGGCATATGTGGTCGCGCTGGATCGTCTCGACCACGGGATACACCACGCATGCGCCGCCGCGTCCGCGCGCCACCATCACCGCCAGCTCGCGCACGAACGGTACCCACGCCTCCACGAGCAGATCGCGCGCCGGCCAGCCGAGCCGCTCGCAAGCTGGCGCGATATCGTCGGGACCGCGCACCGTCGCGTTGCCGTAGCCATCGTAGCCGTTGCGCCGCGCCTTCAGCACCACCGGCCAGCCCCACGCCGCCGCCGCGCGCGTGATGTCCTCGTGCGCCGTCACCCCGGCGAACTCCGGCACCGGCACGCCGGCATCGCGCATGAAACGCTTCTGCGCGAGCTTGTCCTGCACAGCGGCGAGCGTCCGGCCCGTCGGAAAGACGGGTACGCCGCGCGCGGCCAGCCAGTCCAACGCGGGGGCGTCCACAAACTCGTTTTCCAGCGTGACGGCCAGCGTGTTCTCGGCCAGCGTCCGCAGCGCCTCGTGATCCGCCCAGCCGCCGATGACTTCGCGTGCGCCGATCCGCCCGGCGGGACTGCCCCCCTCGCGCTCCAGAATCGCCACCTCGATCCCCAGGCGCGCCGCCGCCTCCGCCGTCATGCGGGCCAGCTGCCCGCCGCCGAGAATGCCCACCAGCGCCGGATACGCCACGCTTGCCCGCGCCTCCGGCTCACTCGGAGATACCGGCTCGCCCCCGACCCCAGATTGTTCAGATTCACCGCTCATATCGAGCACCGCTCCCCACAGATACGTCTCGCCCGCACCCTCCTACTGTAGAAACCCACTCGGTACGGCGTCAAGACACGGCGCCCTTCGACTCCTCTTCGCAAACAGCCAGAAACTGCTGCGAACGCGGATGAGCGGACACACGTTGCACCTCGACCACCGGGACGGCGTGTACCGCAAACGAACTACCGTGATGGCGGCAGAGCTAATGCCTCATCCTGTACGGTCGCCACTAGGGTGTTTGGCGCTCTTCGAGTCGAGCGTGTTTTGTAGGCGAGGCAGCAGCACGATAGGCTACAGTGATCTGCATGAATACGACCTATCCAAGCGACCTCTCTGATACCGAGTGGGAGTGCCTGCAGCCGTATTTGCGTGCTTCCCAGAGCAATTGTCGAACACGACGTCATTCCCTCCGCAGCATTCTCAACGCGATCTTATATGTGCTCCGTACGGGCTCTCCGTGGCGCTGCTTGCCGAGCTGTTTCCCACCCTGGCAAGCAGTGTTCTACCATTTTCGCCGCTTTCGCCTGCAAGGATTATGAGCGCAAAGTGCAAACCAGTGAGACGCTGATCGAACTGGCCATGATCCGCTTGCTCGTGGCCCGCCTGGGAGGGCGAGCCTCATGACGCGCTAAAAAGTCTCTAAGAAATCTGCAGACACCGCCGCATGGCTAGTAGGTATACTTGGACGCATAACGAGATGCCGATGAGAAGGATGAGTACCATGGATACTCTGAAGACCGTGCACCAGTACGACCAATTTCGTCTCGGTCGTTGTCATGTGGCCATAGTCCGAGCCTGACGCATCCAGAGTTTGAATCAGCCCAAGGACACCATCCCATGCGAAAGGGGTAGCATCGAGCCATGGGCAGGAGAAATTATCTGATTGACGGCGTTTCCGGCGCCGGCAAAACGGCGGTCTGCACAGAATTGCAGCGGCGCGGCTACCAGGCCATTCATGGTGACCGGGAATTGGCGTATCAAGGCGATCCGGACACAGGCATACCGACGGATGGCCTCAAGCACGATCACTCGGCGACCTTCATTTCCGAGCACCACATTTGGGATGTCGAGAAAGTAAAAGCCTTCGTCGCCAACCAGGATGAGGCGGTCACCTTTTTCTGCGGGGGTTCGAAGAACTCCTCCAAATACATCGCGTTATTTGACGGCGTGTTTGTCCTGGAGGTCGACCTGGACACCAGTCTCCGGCGGATTGATGAGCGAGTAGCACTGGACCCAACTGATTGGGGCGGAACACCAGAGGAACGGGAAATCACTGTGCGCATGTATCACACGAAAGAAGACATTCCCAAAAACGGGATGATCATCGACGCCACCGCACCGCTCGCGCGCGTCGTTGACGAGATTCTCCGTCAAAGCGACGCAAATAACACGCTGTAGAGCGTTTTTCACGAGGCGAGTGGCCGGTGCGCCCAGCGTGACCGAGTCGTGCTGCGTTCGTGATGCGTCGCAAGTGGACGCGACGACCGGTTCCCACAGCGGCAAGTGAGGACTCTGCTAGGGACGGTCTGACATCCGCGGGTTGCCCACATCCAAGCCGGCTACCTACGCCAAGCACTGAATCCGGAGCGCACTCCAGGAACCATTGGCATCAGCGAGGTGACGCGACGGGTACGCGCTCCTGCTGCGTCGGCTTTAGCGTCATCTGCGGCGTCGCGGTTGGCTTCCCCACTTGTTTTGGCGCGCGGGCGCCTTGGGCGCGGAGAAGACCGACGGCCAGCACCACAACCCAGAGCATGTAGCCAAAGATGTTGAGGCGCTCCTCCACCCCCATCCAGGGCGTCGGCAGGTTGGCCGCCATCTGGCCACCCTGTAAGCCTGCCAAAGCGCCAAACACGACGACGATCAGGAGTGTCACGATGGAGTAGAGACGGAAAGACGTACCGAATGCCGTCGCCCCAAACCCAATGCTGAGCAGAATGAGCAGAACCAGCACCGCCGTGAGGATGATGTGCAAGACGTCGCTCTGCGCCATCCCCTGGGCCCCACCCCCACGCACCATCGTGTGCATCGAGAAGAAGAGCGGCCCTGGCAAGCCGACGGCCGCGTAGCCGATCAGCAGACCACCCACGATGCGCAGCGCTCGCTTGTGCCCAGCCGACAGCCAGACGCCGACGCCGAAGGGGATCATCAGGACTCCATACGCCAAGAAGGCGGTCGCGACGAGTGGTCGCGAAGGCGCGTCCAGCGCGAACAGCTCGCTCACTTGCCGGGTGGTCCAGTCGTAGCCGCCATTCCATTGCATCGCGCCGAGAATGGTCGCGGCGACATACAGGAGCGATGCCAAAATGCCACAGGCGAGCAAGACCTTGCGGAGCATCACGGGCCTCCTGACAGAAGGGGAGGAGGAGCCGTCCCGAGATGCAGCAAATGGCCCGCATCTCCTCGCGTCCCTCCTTGTCTCCCCAGCTTCTCTTCTCAGCATGGTACAGTCCCCTCACGGCCGGCGCACAGTTGTGCTTTGCACCCTCACGACTCGCTCTCGGCTTCGCCCTTGCCTGCTCTCCACAGCGCGCTACCCGTCACGACCCCCAGGTCTAGTGGCCAGCGACCGCTCAAGAAAGGCGGTGGGATGTGTCAGATGGGTCACCTTCCTTGACTTACTGCGCGCGGCCAGCCAGTCCAACGCGGGGGCTGTACCGGACCAGCAGGTCATTACTGTGCATCGAGACAGAGCACATGCAGGGGTCTGGATACTCGTAATGATCTCGTCCACGATGGTCATCTCCCCTCGGCGCTCGCTGGCCATGCGCAAGGTGTATCATGTGGTAGAAACCGAAGTCTCACCATGCGCGTGATGCCATCGGCGTGTGCCGCTCGCGAAGGAGGTTTCATGACAAAACCTGCGGAACCCGACGCCGCATCAGTCAGCCCTTCCTCAGCCGCGACATCCCGCTATCCACGTACGGGGTGTATGCCGCTCCTGCGGAATCTTCTTCTGTTTGCTGGCATGGCGGTGGTTATGCTTGTCGTGATGACGATCACCGACCCGCAGCCGGACAACTTGGGCACCGCGCTTGGGGAGGCGCTCTTTCCCTTTGGACAACCGGGCGAAGGGATCATCTTGGCGTTGCTCGTGCTGGGCGCGGTATGGGCAGTCTATGATGAGATCCAAGAGGTACGGCGGACCCCACGTGTGCCCTGGTCACAGCGGAGCCTGCAATACGCACGGGAAGAGGAACCGCGCGCCCGCAAAGACCTGGAGATGGCCCGTCGCCGGGGCAAGCCGCGACAAGAAATGGACGCCCTCAGCCGCCTGGGGAGCTCACTCTACACTCAAGAGTGCTACGAAGACGCCAAGCCGGTCTATGAAGCGAGACTGGAATTTGGCGAGACCACTCAGGACGCCAAGGTACAATTCTCCGCACTCCATAGTCTGGCGCTTACGTCGGAGCGACTCGGCGACTTGGATGCGGCGCAGCGGTTCTATGAGCGACGCGTCATAGTGGCACGTGATATCGAGACACGCAGTTGGCTCTTTGAGGCGCTGGAGGAGTTTGCGGCCTTCGCGCAAGAACGCGGCGACCTGTCACTCGCCGAGTCCCTCTTTCGCGCAAACCTCGCCATGACGCGCAACGAAGGGCTCCCTGGCTATACGCCCTATGCCTTGGCCCAGCTTGGCGGATTCCTGGTGAGTGGTCGTGGTGAACGCGAGCAGGGCTGTGCGATGATGCGTGAGGCCGCAGAGCAGTGTCACGCCAGTGGTGACGACGCCGAGGAGGACCTTCGCGACAGGATGCGCGAGCTCCAGTGCGAGTAGGCCAGCTATGCAGAGGCGTCATACTGCGTCTCTTCGTACGGAGAGCAAGAATGCCACCCATGCGAATTCCACCTTCCAGCAGAATCGGCAACCACCATCCTCCCGTCCGCATCACCCACTCCCATCCCGTAGGGGCGTCTGGCGGACGCCCGCCACCACGGGGATTGTAGGGGCGCTGCCTGCTGCGCCCGCCGCCACGGGAGCCTCTCCGCCTCTCTCTGTCTTATATGGTATTGGGCATCAGGGGCGCGAGCGTCCAGCCCGATTCCGTATAACTCGTTCATGAGCGCTACTACATCAGTTTTCGGAAATAGTAGACAACCGTGGTATAAATTGAGTGCAAGCACAGCAATGGACGAACAGCATTGAATTCGAGGAAGGGGACCGTAATGGGAATCAGCGCACACGATCGGGAAATCCAGCTTCTCGTAAATGACGTGAAGGACAATCACCTTCAATTGCCAGAGTTACAACGCAAGTATGTATGGAAATCTACCCAGGTCCGTGACTTTTTCGATTCACTGTACCACCAGTATCCGACGGGCCAGCTTCTCGTCTGGGAAACCGATGACCTACCCCATGCCCGCGACCTGAGTGCTCAGGGCATCGGTATGAACCAGCGCCGGCCCCAATTACTGCTAGATGGCCAGCAGCGGCTCACCTCGCTCTATGCCGTCATGACTGGCGAGTCGCTCATCGTGCGTGACCGGGACAAAACCATAGATATTGTCTTTCACGTCCACGATGAGAAATTCGAGGTTGCTACGGCAACCCACCACGCCCAAAACGGGTGGGTGTCAGTTACCAAACTTTTCACGCAAGGTCTGTTGCCAGCATTTAATGAGCTCAAACTCGATTACAATTCTCCAGAAGCCCAAAAGGCTCTCGATAATTTGAGCCGTCTCGACGGCGTGAAGAGCTATCGGTATCGTGTCACCGTGCTCGAAGGACTCAAATACGACGAGGTCACCGATATCTTCGTGCGCATCAATTCAGGGGGTACTCGCCTGAGTAATGCCGATCTAACACTGGCTCAAATCTCCAGCAGATGGCGCGGCGTGAGCCACGAGCTCGAGCAGTTACAGCGGAAGGCCAAGTCGCTTGGTTGGGAGTTGGATGAGAGCATACTCCTGCGGGTACTCTCGGCGATAGCGACAGGTCAGGCAACCCTGAGCCAGTTTTTCAAGGCGGGGCGTGATACAGAATTAACCGAGGACAAGCTGCGCCAGGACTGGGAGCGGACAATACCAGCCATCGAGCAAGCTATCCAGTTCGTCAAGCAAAATTGCCTGATTGACCGTCCAAGTATGCTCCCCACAAACTATATCCTTGTACCGCTAGCCGTCTTCTTTGATCGGCATCGCGACACCGTGACTCATGAGCAGGCCCGCGATCTCCAACGCTGGCTGTACTTGGCGCTTATCTGGGCACGATACAGCACATCCTCAGAGACCAATCTGGATCAGGATATTACCGCACTTGGCAAAGACGAGCCGATCAAGCGCATGATCCAGAACATCGAAGACAAAGTTGGCGCAGGGCGACTTGTCACCGAGCGTGAGCTGCAGGATGAGCTCAGCAACTCTCCTTTCATGGTCATGGCATATGTGTTGGCTCGCCGCAACCAGGCCAAGGACTGGTTCAATGGCGTCGGCATCGGCGCGGACCAGGATCTCGAGTACCACCACATCTTTCCGAAAGTGCTGCTGACCCAGCGTTTCCGTGAGCGGGCGCAGAACCGAATGGTGAATCAGGTAGCAAATCTAGCGTTCCTGTCTCAGCGGGCCAACGCGCGCATCTCCGCGAGCGCACCAGACAGCTATCTCTCCACTCTTCAGACGGCTTGGCTGCAAGCCCAGTATGTGCCTACTGATCCGGCGCTCTGGACTCTCGAGCGCTACGAAGATTTCGTACAGGCTCGTCGCAAGCTGCTCACTACTGCAATCAACGATCTACTTGCCTCACTGGCGGACGAGCCAGCCCCAGTTGTCAACGACATGACAAAGCAAATCGAGGCCCATCTCTCAGCTGCGGAGCACTCGCTTCGCGACCTCATTGAGCAGCGCCTTTCTGCGAATTGGGGCTCAAGCGCCTGGAAGCGCTGTGTTCCTGGCGACATCCAGCGAAAGGTGGATGAGCGAATCCAGCTTCGCATCAAACGCAATCCGTTCGAGCACGACGGGTACAATTCCCTTGCCGCGAAATTGGCGCAGTGTCAGTTTAGCGACTACTCCGTTATCATTCGCTCGAACTGGGCGCTCTTTGAAGATGTCTTCAGCGACAAGGCATCTTTCGAAAGGCAGTTTGTTGCCCTTCAAGAAGCCCGCAACGCGACTGCGCATCACCGTGAAATGAATGTAGGCGAGCAACATCTGGCCATGGGGGGACTCTATTGGGTGGAGGGCTGCCTCCGCGCGGCAGAACAGGCGCAAGAAGATGCTGAAGCTGAAACGCAGGATGAAGTGTTGGCTGCCACTGCCAATATCCCCTTGCGTATCTAGAAAATATGTTCTATAACTTCACCGGGGTGGTGGCCGGTCGCACCTCGCCGCGTCACCACATCCCGCGGTCCGCCCCCTTCCGTCGGGAAACCGGAATACGGCGCCACTTCCTTCTTCGATGAAGCGGAGTAGCGCCGTATCTCTTCGTACGGAGAGCG
>DATGEP010000151.1:0-5101 GCA_035310125.1 Ktedonobacterales bacterium | reverse complement strand
GTACTCATGCGGAAACCACTTTCTTTTTCGCAGGGACGCCAACAATCGTGAGCTCGGCCAGGGGGCCGGCAGCGGCGTGAAGCGCGGCGCGGAAATGTCCGCCCCAGCGCGTTTCGATGACTTCAGCGGCGTAGGCCGTCGGCGCCACGAGCGCGAAGAGCGTGGGCGCCACCCGGAAAAACTCCAGCCGGTCTAGCCATTCGCGGCGTTGCGTAGGGGACATGCTGATGGCGACCTCGTTGCGGATCGTCAGCCACGTGCCCACGGCGGGGGTGGGGGTGCCCGGAAGGGGGGGAGGGGGCGTAGCCGGTGCGGCGCCGTGCATCTCCGCGATAGGTGCCACGAAGGGGACATGCGGTCGCTCCTCGTTTCTTCCGGATTTTATTTCAAGAGAAAAAGATGGCTTCTCTTTCTCCTCTTTTCGATCTCCGGATTCAGATTCCGTATTAAGAGGTGCAACTCTATTAGTTGCGGGGGGTGCAACTCTATTAGTTGCGGGGGGTGTAAACTCAGAGTTGCTCCCCCCCCCCTTCCGACGCCCACCAATTCCGGCGCGGCGACGAGGTTGTTCGCTGCGACGATAATCGGCAGGGAGTTCATAGTCTAGGAGTAAACGATAGCTACTTGAGATTTGCCCGCCATCCCGACGGAACGCTTCGCGTATCTCAATATAGCCGCATGCCTGGAGCGCATTTGCAGCCCTGCTCACGAGCTGGCGCGTGACGCCAAGGCGATTGGCGATGGTGCTTTGCGTCATCCAGCACCAATGCGAGTTCTTTTTGCTGGCGTAACTGCCGAGAGCTACCAGCACCTTGAGCATGGAATCGTTGACGCGCACATCATCGATGGCGCATGACTGGATGAGGCAATGACGCATGTATCCTAGGCCGTGCGCTTCCGCCTCCTCATAGTCGTTACCTGGTTGTGTCACGACGACGCCTCCCCGCGAGATACTCGCTCAGGAATGTCTGAAGATGTCGCAGTGCGGTGTTTCCAGACTGGTACGGCGTTTCGTGTGGATAGCGTCGCTGGCGGAGGACGATGTAGCGTTCCATGAGGAACTCCATATCGTCAAGGTGTGTACGTAGTTCGCTGTCCAGGTCGCAATCTTCGATCTCGTCGAGTCGTGAGAAGATGCTCACGAGACACTCCTAACCGCCACTCCGATTGTCAGGCTTGCGGGAATTATTGGCCTGTGATATGCTCGGAGTGACGCAAAACAGTAGCTCTCCCCCGTGCGGGTAGAAAGGCAGGGGCCCCCTCCAGCACAGAGCCATACAAATCACGTCACGTTCAGGCCGCGCGAGAGTCGTCCTCAAACAAAACTCGCGCGGTCGTCGTGTCTGCTACAGGTTCGCACGACAGGGACAGAATCAATTGTTACTCCCCAGTGTAGCACGAAGCCCCCGGCGATACTACTATCGCCGGGGGCTTTTGGCTAGGTCAACCCGTGCCTCCATCGCCACTCGCGGTACTCATACACTTTCCGCCGCATCTCGCGGAGGTGACGCCGACAGATGCCATCTGTCCTCCCCGCTTCGGGGAGCTCTCCGCGCTCTTCTGCGCACCATGCACACTGCCATTGCAGCGTCATTGGTGGTAGGCTGACCTCGTGCTCGGACGTTACCTCGTGCATCGCGATCTCCCAATCGGTGCACCCCGGCGGGCCTCTCCCGCCGGGAGCGTCCGGGGACTCCCCCGACCGCTACAAGAGAGTATACACGATAATTATTAATCTGTCAATACCAGGTACTAGCATCTGTAGGTGTTCATGGGCTAACCATGTTTGGCTATTGCAGTACACTTAATTCTATGGTAGTGTCTCACATAGACGGAGTTACCCCCCCCATGAAACCGAAAGAGAGTCGAACCGTGACGAGGACATTTTCATTGACGCCACACGAGGAAGAACTATTGGATCGCATCAATGTCGTGTGGTTTGGCGACCGAGCGCGGACTTCAAGCGCCACCATTGGGCGGCTGATCCGCGACGCCGCCAGGCGCATGCACCTCGAACACGAGGAGGGCGAGCGCCCGCCACCAGGTGAGCCGGAGGACCGCTCGGCATCTGAGTTGAGCTGAGCGGACGCAAAGCGCGAGGGATTTACTCCGTTCCGTTTTGATCGTGATAGGGCACACAAAGGAGACAGCTATCATGTTCGGATGGTGGAGACGCCCGACAGCGGCGCCAGTGTACGATGATCCGCGCCTACGCGCGGCGCCGCCCACGGTGCCGCTCTGGGTCAGTCCCGGGACGGCACGCCCCCGGCGCTATCTCGCGCCCGGGACGCGTGTGCACCTCTACGCGTCAGATTGGCATCGCTCGATGATGCGTCCCCGGTTCGGCTATTCCGTCCCCGTGAGGGTGCGTGTGGACAGCCCGCTTGGCGCGGCCGTGACGGTCGGCAACAGGCTCGTCTTTTTCTTGCCGCGTGAAGAGCCGTGGGTGATCGTTCCCGTCGCGGAGGACCCGGCGCCGTACTGGCCACCGGACGCGGCATAGTCTGGTTGCGATATCGCAACCGCGCAGTTGAGAGTTGGTTGAGAGTTGGCAAATGAGGTAGAGATATGCACACCTGTGTATGCTGCCAGCGCGAGATCGTCGAGGGCGAGCTGTGCAGTGATTGTGAAGCGGAGCTGCGGACATTCGTGGAGTTCGCTGAGACGCATCCCGTGCGCGTGGTTGACATCATGGCGGAGTTTGATCTGGACGATACGCAGACGATGGAGCTGCTGCGGACGATCCGCCCGCCGCGTGCGGTGGAAACACTGGCGAGCCGGCTGGAGACTGAGTCGGAGGACTTGCCCAGCGCCTATCGTGTTGTGCAGGACAGTCGGGGCCGCTGGCAGCCAATGCGCTTCGGGCGCCCGCGCCGTGATAGTCGCGGCCTCGTCATCTCATTCAGCCGCCGTGAGGATGCTGAGGCGTTTTGTTCGAACGAGCAGCGCGAATACATCCGCGCATATCCGGGCGACGCGGGATGACGCGTGCCATCGTGACGCTGGCGGCGATTCTGATCGGGGCGGCGCTGGCGCTGGCAGCCCTGACGGCCGGCTTCCTTGTGGCCTACTGGCTGGTGATGAGGTGATGAGATGAGAACCTACAAGCGATATACAACGCGCTTATACTTTGAGCCAGGCCAGCGTATTCCCCAGGTGGGTGACGCCTGGATTGCTGAAACCGCCCTGGGAGGACGAGTTCGCAAGGTCAAGCTGCTGAAGATCAAAAAGCAATGGGAGCACCCTCAGATGCCTGGCGTAACGCTGATGGATGCCTATATCGGTACGAGCGCATTCTAACCCCGCCGCACTGTAGTGCCCGCCAGCCCCTCTGGGACGCCCAGGGGGGCAGCTGAAGAAGGTGAGAAGATGAGCGAGCTATTCCACAAAGGAGACGAGACGATGGGCAATCTTGAAACGATCAACACCACGGAGACACCGGAACTTTCGGAGAGCAGACTGACACGCATGGAACGGGCGCTTGACCTCTTATATGAGGCGAGCAGAACATATCATGTCTCGCAGATGACCGAAGGGATGCGCGATCTGGCCTATCAGATTTACTGTGAGAAACGATGGCAAGCCGAGCAGAAGGGCGCCGCCAGCTAACCCGCCGCACTGTAGTGCCCGCCAGCCCCTCTGGAGCCGCCAGGGGGGCATCTTCCCGGCGATAGTATGAAAGGTGCAAGACGATGAGCCTAGCAACACAGCGCATCATTCGGCGCGTGCTGCGCGAGCAGCGGACGAACATGACGGCGGACGAGATTGCCACGGAGACTGGCATACCGGCCTATATCGTCCGCCGGGAATTGCAGCAGATGCGCCCCCCCAAGCCCAAGCAGCAGCGGGACGGCGACGCGAGCTAACCCCTTCGCGTTGTAGTGCCCGCCAGCCCCTCTGGTCCGCCCAGGGGGGCAGCTGAGAGGTGATGAAAGATGAGTGAGTTACCGAAGGCGCCGCCTGGCTGGGAGTTCCCGGTCGGTGTGACCATCGTGACCTACTACTCGCGTGGGGTTGAGAGCTTCTGGGTATGGCTGGTGCAGACCGACCCCAAGAATGCGCGTTATGCGCTCGATAGTCGGGGCCGCGAGTATCGTTTCGCGAGTCGCGAGGCAGCCGCGAAGGCGTTTGGGTCGTTGCCTATCTACATCTGGCTGGATAGTCCATCCCATCGCAGCGGTAAGCTCGTTCGGATACGCAATCAGCGGGACTTAGAGCCATTTCACAATAGTGCGGCATACCGCGCGTTTTGGGCACCGGGCGGCGAAGGGCGAAAACGGACGTAAGCGGGAACGGCATCCCGACGAGTAACCCCCCCCCTTCGCACTGTAGTGCCCGCCAGCCCCTCTGGAGCCGCCAGGGGGGCAGCTGAGAGAAGGTGAGTGAGATGGACGACATGAGTGATTTGGAGCAACGCATGTGGGAGAGCTATCGCGGGCCTAGCCAGCATCTCTATGATATCTTGCGTGCGCAGGGCATGAGTGCGGAACTTGCCTACAGAGTCGCCGTGGCTGAGGACCGGAGCCGAGCTATGGACGCGATATTGTACAAGGCTACCGATGAGGAAATAGCCGCACAGATTACGTACCTCGGGAATCAATTCACAGATGCGATATATCGTCTGATGGGCAAAGAGCCGCCCAAGCGGAGAGGTGAGTGAGATGAGCTACGTGCTGTTGATTGCAGCCATCGTGATGCTTGTGACGGGGCTTCTGCTCTACGTTGCAGCATGGTCACAAGAGCGGCGGTTTATTCCTCGTGACCCGGTGAAGAGTCGCCGGGCATTGGCTCTGGTGGATGCGGGCACGGTGCTCTCCTTCGGGAGCGTGTTCGTGGCAATGGTGAGCCTCATGTTGTTTGCGGCGCGACTCCGCTAACCCCGCCGCGCCAGGATGCCTACAGCCCCCTTGGGACGCCCAGGGGGGCATCTTTGTACCCTCGAGCCGCCAGCGCCCGCACAGCGCGTCCCACGTGGCACGGACGCCCACACACACACTCGGAGTAGAATTGCCGCCCGGTCGTGACCCGGCTCCGGTCCACTGAGACTGCGCACCACAGAGCGCCGTCAGGCGCGCACATCGGGCGTCAGCCCGCCTGGGGG
>DATGEP010000150.1:0-11512 GCA_035310125.1 Ktedonobacterales bacterium | reverse complement strand
AGAAACGACATTCACGCGATATCGGGGGTGCAGCGGCATGCGAGGAGAGAGCAGGCGGCGCGGGGAGCGTCCATACAAACATAAGGAGCGCGCTGGCGTGCTGCCGTCGCGGGCGCTGCGCCTGGGGCTGCCGCTGCTGGCAAGCGCCGCGCTGATCCTCGCCTGGGGGCTGGCCGCCGGAACCCTGACCGCCGCGCCGGTTGCGCAGGCCTCAGGCAATGGGCAGGTCCAGATCGTGGTGCCGCAGCCGGACAGCAACAACAACGCACCGGGGCCGGTGGGCGCGAACGTCACCATCACCGCGCAAAGTCTCAACGCGCAGGATACATATGCGGTCGGGGTGGCGATTTCCCCTGCTGGCTGTGCCGCGCAATTCATCAGCGTGACGGATCAGCCCATTACCCCTGATCAAAGCGGCAATCTCAGGACTACATTCACCTGGCCGTCAGCGGCGAACGCGGTTGGCTCCAGCTATTTCATCTGCGTGCAAGACACAAAACAACCGGGCAGCGCGGCGCTGCAATCAGCGGCGGTCTATACTGTGCGCGCCGGCAGCCCACCCAGCATTTCTATCAAGGCCGCCGCATCGCAGGATGGCACACCAGGACCAATCCCGCCGCAGGGATCGAATCACTATTACGCCGGCAGCCAGATCACTATCACCGGCGAAAACTTCGTACCCGGCGGCCAGCTTCTCTTGGCTTATCTGGCGACACAGAAAATCACCGATCCGAGCCAGCTTCAGGCCGCGCTGCCGCTCTCAACCAGGGATGGCTCACCGATCACTCCCGATAGCAACGGCAGCTTCACGACCACGGTGACACTACCCGTACCGCAAGGCGCCTTGCCCGGTACGTTTTACGTGTACGTGGTGTCCCAGGACGGAACGGCCAGCACATACCCATTTCTGATGGCGGAGAAGACCATCTCGATTCTCTCGCCGCCAGCGCCGACTCCCACTGTGACAGTGGCGGCGCCCACACCGACCGTCGCCACGCCTACGCCCCAAGGTAACGGCGGCGGTGGTCCGAAGAACCTGGGCGCGGTGATCGGATTGGGTGTCACGAGCGTATTGCTCTTCGTAATCGGCGTGATCCTGCTCGCATCGGCGGCCTCGATGCCGCGCCCGCGACAGTAACGGCCCGGCTACGGCGGCCCCAGCGCAGTGAGAAGCCGGCCTGCTACTGGCCGGCAAGCTCGGCGCGCAGCTCGTGCAGCTGGTCAGCGGGGAGAATGTGGAACATGCCCAGCAGCGTTTCGAGATCGTAATCCATGCCGGTGGCACCAAGCTCCTGCTTGACACGCCCAAGGCCGGCAATCTGACCCGGGCTGACGAGTCCACGGCTGACGAGCAATGCCGCGAGAAGCTGATCGGGGCTGAGGAACTTGAAGAGCAGCGCCAGCTCACCGAGCTTGAAATTCATCTCGACGCCGGAGAGCATCTGCTGAATGCCCCTGAGGGCTTCGAGCCGCTGCGGCGAGAGCAACGCACCTTCGACCAGCACATTGCCCAGAGCCGCCTCGGTCGGGGTGGACCGGCGCACTGCTGGCAGCCGCGACGGTACCGGAAATGGAGCGGTATCATCAGAGAGCATGTCCAGGTCAGTGGCACGCTCGCCGCCAGGAAAGCGGAGACCAGGCTCCGCGGCTCGGTGCTCGGTAGGCGCGGACCATGCGGACTCGAACGACGATGACGACGTGGGCGCCGGGTGCGCGGGCGCAAAGGAAATCTCAGGGACGACGCCGGTCTGCTGGTCGAAATCTTCATCCGGCGGTGTCCAGACATCCGAGATCGCGTTTCCATTGCGAGCGCTGAAGCCATGCATGCCTGGGAACGGACGTGCGGCTGGCTCAGCAACAGCGAAACCGGCGGCATAGTCGCCGGCGCCATGCCCAAAGCCCATTGCGCCGCCCCCGGCGGCACCACTCATGTTCGCCCACCACGGATCGCTCGATCCGGGGTTGGAAGCGCCCATTGGACTGATCGCCGACGGCCCACGGCTGTTCGCGTCCGCTGCCGCGAATGGGTTGGCGGTCTCTGGCAATCCGGCGCTGTCCCGCACGTCGGTAGCGAATGGATTGGCGCTGTAGGGCTGGGCGAATTGAGACTCCTGGGCCTCCTGCGCAAAGGGATTGATGTCGCCGGGATGGGCAAAGGGGCTATTCGGGTCGCTCGCGCTGAACGGCGACATCTCGAACGGTGAGGAGCCAAAACCGGGTTGCGGTGTGGACGGAAAGCCGCTGGAGACGACCGGCGGCGGAAACGGCCACGCATGCGTAGGAGGTGACGTGAAAGACGCGGCCTGTCCCGACGGATACGCGGGAGGTTGCCCGTACGGATAGACAGGAGGCATGGGCCGGCCGGTGGGCGCGCTCGCGGCGGATGCGGCGCCGTACGGATCATATGCGCCGGGATACGCGGGCTGCGCGCCGGGATGAACCTGCATGAACGGCGAGGGCACACCGAGCGCGGCGCCGATAGGTGCAATGCCGCCAGGATACATATTCCCCCCGGCGCCCATCCCCACATTCATGCCGGGCGCGAACGGACCGGAGGCATCGAAAGGAGTATTGCCGCTACCTCCGAGGGGGATGCGCTGCCGCACGCCCTCGACCAGTAGCTGGAACTCGTGCGCGCCATGCACCTCGACATCAGCCAGCGCGCGCGGGCCAGCATCAAAGTCGCTATCAAAGAAGTCGCTCGGCTGGATGTAGCGGAAGGTCATGACCTGGATCGCCCGGCCCTTGCGTTGGGCATCCAGCGCCACCCAGAACTCACGCCGGCTGGCGGTGGCGTTGCCGAGATCCACCAGAACGAGCGCCACGAGATTCTTGCTGAGGATGTCGAACAGCTCGACAGGGGTACGCGAGGAGCGGACATCATAGTTGGCGAGGCGAAGCTGTGAAAGCAGGGGAACGGCGATGGCGTCGTCACGCTCAAAGAGCATGACCAGCGGCGTCGTGGTCGAAATACCCTCAGATTCTCTCGCGGCTCCCGGAATCTGGACGATAGCCATGCGCCTTTATGACCCTCCGAACACACTATTCTTGAAAGAACAACGGAGTCAGCTTGTCCAGGCAGCCCTGCCCGCGAAACGTAGTATAACATACTGCTGTATTGCAATACAGTTTGACAGGACTCGGAAAGCTGAGCTGTCACACGATGGGAACACCGCCGGCAAACGTCGCGGCGACGAGGTTGACGCCGAAGTGATACGCCAGCTCGCGCTCGTCGGGTGTGTTGAGGACGCTGAGGTCGCAGCGCTTGCCCACCTCCAGGCTGCCGATCTCGTCTTGCAGACCGAGCGCGGCGGCC
Organism: Ktedonobacterales bacterium; assembly: GCA_035310125.1. GTDB lineage: Bacteria > Chloroflexota > Ktedonobacteria > Ktedonobacterales > JADMIN01 > DATGEP01. Next base: position 8,196 of record DATGEP010000150.1, on the reverse strand, counting down.
CCGCCACGTGTGGCGGCGGTGAGCGCCTGATCGAGCGTCATGCCCATGTTACTGACGGCGAGCGCGAGCATCATCTGCATGTTCTCACAATATGACGTGCCAGGATTGAAATCCGTCGCGAGCGCGACACGTAGGCCAGCGTCAAGGTAGCGCTGAGCAGCGGGATACGGTGTGGAGAGCGTGAAGGAGCAGCCGGGAAGCAGCGTCGCCACGACATCCGCCTCCGCGAGCAGGCGCAGCTCATCGTCCGTGGCGAAGTCCAGATGATCGGCGGAAACGCAGCCAAACTCCGCCGCCAGCCGCGCGCCACCCGAAGCGCCAAGCTGGTTGGCGTGCAGCTTCAGCCGGTAGCCGAGGTCGCGAGCGCGAGTGAGGATGCGCCGCGTCTCCGCAACCGTGAAGGCGGTGCTCTCACAGAAGACGTCGCAGAAGCGCGCTTTGCCAGCAAACGCGGGCAGCATCGCCTCGCAGATGAGGCTGACATACGTGTCCCGCCCATCGGGAGTACCGCGATACTCTGGTGGGATGGTATGCGCGCCGAGGAACGTCGGCACCACGCGCGGCAGGCCCGGCTCGTCCGCCAGCGCGTTCATGACATCCAGACAGCGCGCTTCAGAATCCATGTCCAGGCCGTAGCCGGTCTTGCCTTCGACAGTCGTGGTGCCGTGCGCGGCAAAGTCGCGCAGGCGCTCGCGGCTTATCACGTCGAGCTGGTGCCGGCTCGCCCCGCGTGTGGACGCCACCGTGCTGAGGATGCCGCCGCCGCGATGCGCGATCTCCTCATAGGAGACACCAGCATGGCGCATCTGGAACTCATCGGCACGCAGGCCAGCAAAGACGAAATGCGTATGCGAATCCACGAAGCCGGGAAGCACGGCGCACGGGCCGCCATGTGCCGTGCGGAAGCCGCCGCTGGCATCGAAGCGACGCTCTGTGGGCACGGCCTCAGTCTCCACGCTCGCGGCCAGCGCATCTTCGGGGCCGATCCATACAATGCGCCCGTCGCGGGCGGCCAGCGCGCCGCGCTCGATCACGCCGAGCGGCCCCCGCGCGCCAGGTGTGCCGGGCGCCATTGTCACGAGCCGCGAGACGCCGGTGAGGAGAAAGTCGGCGTAAAGGCGCTGGTCGCGCTGGCCTTCCGTCATGAGAATGCCTCACAATCTACCGCGGACGTGAAATGCGAACATATGGAGAACGATAGCATGGCGAGTGACCATCTGGCACGGCGCATGAAGCTGGGCGTGATGCCTTCAATGGGTGAGGATGAGCAGCGAGGGCGCGCCTTCAGCTATGCTGAGATCCGCGACATGGCGCAGACGGCGGAGGGCGTCGGACTCGATTCCTTCTGGCTCGCGGATCACCTGCTCTACCGCTTCCCTGGCAAACCGGAGGCCGGCGCGTGGGAAGTCTTCACATTCCTGGGCGCCGTGGCGCAGGCGACGGAGCGCATCTCGATTGGCCCGCTCGTGGCCTGCACATCGTTCCGCAATCCCGCGTTGCTGGCGAAGATGGCCGAAAGCCTGGACGAGATCAGCGCGGGCCGGTTCATCCTGGGTCTGGGCGCGGGCTGGCACGAGCCGGAGTATACCGCGTTCGGCTACCCCTTCGATCACCGCGCGGCGCGCTTCGAGGAGGCGCTGAAGATCATTGTGCCGCTGCTGCGCGATGGGCATGTAGACTTCCGCGGCCAGTATTATGAGGCAAGCGATATCGCGCTGCGCCCGCGCGGCCCGCAGCGCAACGGGCCGCCCATCTGGATCGGCGCCAGCAAACCGCGTATGCTGCGGTTCGTCGCGCACTACGCGGATGCCTGGAATACTGTCTGGCACAAGTGGCCACAGAGCGTGGCGGAAAAGTATCCGCAGATGCTCGAAGCTTGCCGCGCGGTGGGCCGCGATCCCGCGACGCTGGAGCTGACGGCGGGCACCTGGGCACGCATCCTGGCGCCCGGCGAGCAGCGCGAACCCGACGAGGACCGCATCGTGGGATCTCCTGAAGAGGTCGCGCAGGCGCTGAAGGGTTTCGCGGATCTCGGCGTCAAGCATCTGGTGGTGCTTGTCGAGCCGGAGAGCGCTGAGGGCATCGTGCGCCTCGGTGAGGTGGCAAAGCTGCTGGACCAGATGGGGTGAGCGCGACGGCGCGGCTCCGTCGGGACGCCCGCCCTACCATTTCAGAGAATGGATCGGTGTGGATGACATCCCGCCCAGGAGCATGCCCACCGATCAGTTTTGCCGTGCTATACTTGGGCCGGAGGTGGGCGTAACGGGCATGTCAATATGTGCGGCATCTACGGTACACATACTGGGCGACGTGGTGTTCGGGCTGAACCAAACACAGGCCATCCAGGCCGGACTCACGCTCTTCGTCGTGTTGATAGCGCTTTCGGTCGGAAGCTGGCTCGCTCGGCGCGCCAGCAAGGTGCCTATCCCCCTCGAAAGCCGGATCAACCGGTATCTCACTAGCAAGAGCGGCAAACGCAAGCGCTCCACTCAAGGCCGTACTATTACGGAGCGCTCGATGGGCGCGAGCCGCTGGCTCGGTCGCCTCACATTTGCCAGTGTTTGGGTGGCCGCGCTGGTCGCCATCGCCTTCATCTGGTTCGGCAACCTGAATACCATCGTCTCTGACCTCCTGCCACAGCTCGTCCCATTCGGCATCCATCTGGGCATCTCTCTGATGGTGCTGGCCTGCGCGCTGGGCCTTGGGCGTTTATTGCAGCGCGGCTTCGTATCCAGTTTGCCCGAAACGGTCAACCGGAACCTGGCCACGCTCGGCGGCCGTGTCGTCTACCTGGCGGCATTCACCATCGGCGCTATCATCATCCTGGCAATCTGGGGTACGGGACTCGTCCTTCCCGTTGCCTTACTGGGCGTTCTCTCCGTCGCGCTGAGTCTCGCGCTGCAAGATGTGCTCAAGAATCTCGTTGCTGGAATCTACCTGCTGCTGGAGCACCCATTCGTCATTGGCGACCGCATCACGCTCACGCCGTACACGGGTCAGGTCAAGGATATCCAGATCCGGTATACATCGCTCAGCATGGAGGGGGGCGAGGTGGTGCTCATTCCCAATTCCATGCTGTTTAGCTCCCCCATCGTCAACTTGAGCGAAGCGGAGCGGCTGCGCTCCACGCTCACCGTGACCATACCCGACACCGGCTCCAGTGGCATTGATCGCGCCGAGGCTGGCATTCACGCGGCGCTCGCGGCCATTCACGACGTTTACCGCGATCCCGCGCCCCAGGTGACGGTCAGCCGCGCGGCGGGCGGCACTGTTGACCTCCACGTGCAATTCTGGACAGCTATCGGCGATCCGAGCGGCGGCACTATCTCCTCCGATGTTATCGAGCAGATCCGCGCACAGGTCAAGGATGCGGAAATCGCGGTGCTCGACCCCTCCGCTTCGGTCATTGCGTAGTGCGCTTTCAGGAAGGACTGAACCGGAGTGACAACAGGTGAGCGCGGACAATCGGCGAAGGCGGCGCCTGGTGGCAAGGTGCGGCGCGCGCAAAGTAGGCGAAAGCGTCCGCGATATGGTATTCTAGGCGGGACCTTCGATCCACCGCATGTCGGCCATCTCGCCCTTGCGCAAGAGGTCTATGCGCGTCTGGAGCTCGACCGTGTCTGGTTCGTGCCCGCCCGTCAACCGCCGCACAAGGCCGGCAAGCCCATCAGCTCCGCCGAAGACCGGCTGGCAATGGTCGAGCTGGCCATCGCGGAGGATAATCGTTTCGCCGTCTCAACGCTCGAATTGGAGCGCACCGGTCCATCGTATACCGCCGATACGCTAGAGATGCTACGCGCCCTGTGGAGCGATGTCGAGATGGTGTTCATGATGGGCTGGGATATGCTGTTGTTTCTCCCCCAATGGCACGCGCCTGAGCGTGTAGTCGCCGCCGTGGATACGCTGGCGACATCGCACCGGCCTGGTGTGCCCGTTGCGGAGGATGAGATCGAGCGACTGACAACGCTCGTGCCCGGCTTGCGCGAGAAGCTCGCGGTTTTGCCCGCCCCTCAGCTCGATGTGGCTGGCACCACCCTCCGCGAACGGGTGGCATCGGGCTTGCCTATCCGTTATCTTGTGCCGGATACCGTCCGGCGCTATATCGAGCAGCGCGGCTTGTACGCTCCCACCAGGGAACGGGGCTCAGCGCGTTCAGCTGGAGCACACAACGCACGCACGAGGAGGTCTGGCCTTGAAGTACGCTGATCTTGGGCTAAACGACCGCGTGCGCCTGCGCAAGCCTCATCCATGCGGGAGCACGGACTGGCGCGTGGTGCGTCTCGGTGCGGATATCGGCCTCAAATGCGAAGGATGTGGCCGCCGTGTGCTGCTCCCACGCAGTGAAGCTGAACAGCGCATTAAGCAGATTCTCAGTCGCGGCGCTGAAGAGACCGTCATGGGGAGTGATCGCCAGCATGGCTAACGTCCGACGAGCGAGAGAGTTGCCGGAGCCGGAGCGCGCCGCACGCGCGGACCGCTTCCGTCCGGTTCCCTCACGACAACCCGCCGGCGCAGGCGTAGTGCGACCACCCGCTGTTCCTTCCCAGGGAAGGGGCGCGACCACCCGTGGTTTCCGCACGGTCATGCGCAACCGCTACTTTCTCCAGCTGTGGGGCGCTCAGCTCATCTCGCAGACGATCATGAACGCCGCAAATTACGGCCTCCTCATCGTCATCGCCACGCGCAGCAACACCAGCTATCTAGCCTCCAGCTTCGCCATCGTCGCGTTCGCGCTCCCCGCTGCCGTCTTCGGCGCACCCGCTGGCGTGCTGGTAGATCGCTTCCCGCGGCGGCCGGTTCTCTGGATCAGCAATATCCTGCGCGGCGTGCTCGCCACCATCTTCGCCATCTCGTTGATCATAGATCGCCATGCGATCCTGCCCGCCTACGTCATTAGCTTTTGTATCGCGCTCATCGGGCAGTTTTTTGCCCCGGCAGAGGGCGCTTCGATTCCGCTGCTTGTGCATCCCGAAGAGCTTATCAACGCGCTTTCACTTTTTAACATCACGTTCACCATCGCCCAGGCGCTGGGACTCATCATCCTGGGTCCCATTTTGCTTCTCGTGCTGCCGCACATTCCCATTGGCACCGCGCAGCATAACATCGTGCTGGACCCCATCGAGATGCTGTTCATGGTGGTAGCTGTCCTGTATGTGTTGTGCGCGGCTCTGATCCTCTCCATTCCCAAGAAGCGGCTACAGGTGCGTCAACCAGCCCAGCAAGGCCGGCGCCGGCAGGTGCCGGAGACGCACCAGCTGCACAGTATCTGGACCAGCATCATCGAGTGCTGGCATTTCATCCGGGTGGACCACCGCTTGCTCGTCTCCGTGCTTCAGCTTACCATCGGCGGCACCACCATTGCCGTCGTCGCGATGGTAGCGCCCGGCTTCGTCGAGACGTTCTTTCATACCACCGCCGACCACGCCATTCTCGTCTTCTTGCCGGCGGGCGTTGGCCTGGTGCTCGGCTCCGCATTCACGCCCAACGTGGTAAAGCGTCTGCGCTACACCATGACAATCGCGACAGGTGTCATCATCCTTTCCGTCAGCATCGTGCTGCTGACCATTCTCCGGCCCATCGCTGTGGCCGTTTCGCCACACCACTGGTTCGTCTCCCCGCCCTATCTGATTGCCGCGATCTTCCTGACCTTCTGCATCGGTGTCGCCCTGGACTTCATCAACGTGCCCGCGCAGACCGTCATGCAGGAGCGTTCGCCAGATTGGATCAAGGGCCGCGTGCTGGCGGTACAGGGTATGCTATTGAATGCCGTGACCGTTCCTTTCGTGCCATTGATGGGTATTGCCTTCGACCGGTTGGGAATTCTTCCGGCGATGGACATTTTGGCGCTCTGTATCGGCGTGACGGGCATGGCGAGCGTTGTTGCCGCCATTCGCGCCAGGACACAGGCGATACCCCCTCCTGGCAGCGGAGGGCAGGCGCAGTCCCGTCCGCGCTGAGGCGGCGCGGAAACGTGCCGTCACGCTACAATCTCTCAAGAAGACTACGTAGAATCACGGAGTCAGCGTTCGGCATTTTGGGCTACCGTGAGTGATGTTGTTAAGACTTGGCGTAGTATGAAACAGGAAAGTTCCGTCCCTGTAGGTGTCGTTGGCTAAAGGTGGGTAGTTCGTGCCGAGTTGGTTCCGCGCCGCGTTGAGCGCGAAGAGCCGGATTGGAAGGCCCATGTACGAAGCGGTATTCTCGACACCCGCGCGTCTTGCTGAGACCCCGGCGGGTCGGCTCGCCCGGATGGAAGCGGATGAGGGGCATCGGCATTCTCAGGACGAGTACGCCCCGTTAGATCCCAGCCATATACTCGTGGGCATGCTGCTCCCCATTGGGGATACGCTCCTGGCAACGCCGGCACTGAGCGTGCTGCGTGGGCGTTTCCCGTGGGCAAAGATCAGTGTGCTGGTCTCGCATAGCAACGCCGGAATCCTTCAGGATAATCCCAATGTAGATGCGCTTATCTTCGTGTCGGAGCCTGGCTCCGAGCCGTCCTTTGTTCGTTTCATGCGCGGGCTGAATGGGATCCGCAAGCAGGACTACGATCTCGTCATCAACCTCTCGCCCGTCGGCTCGATCGTGCTGCGTATGGCCCAGCGCTATCACCATCCGCTGCATGTCGAGATGCCGCCGCTCTGGTGGCTGGTCGGCACGCGCTCACGCACATTTCGCGCCCGTCACGCGGTAGACCACTATCTGCGAGCCATCGTCTCCATTCTGGACCACCGGCTGACCGACGAAGAGCGGCAGCCACGTCTGTACCTGACCGCCCGCGACCGATCCGCCGCGCGCCGGTTGCTGCGTAGCTGCGACCTATCGCCCGCGAATCTGCTCATCGCCATGCACGTGGGCGGCGACGGCTTCAATGGACGCAAGCGCTGGGCGCCGCAGCGCTTTGCCGAAGTCGCGAACGCGCTTATCGAGAAGTACAGCGCGCATGTGCTTCTCATCGGCGGCAAGGACGATGTTGCCTTGAGCGAAGAAGTTGCCGCGCTCATTCCACACAACGCTACAGTTGTCGCGGGGCGCACATCCCTCAAGGAGACCGGGGCGCTGATCGAGATGTCCGCGCTTTTCATCGGCAACGACTCGTGCCCGCTGCATATCGCCGCCGCCGTTGGCACACCCGCTGTGGGCATCTTCGGGCCATCGAATATCGAGCAGTTCCATCCCATCGGCAAGCGCTCGTATCGCCATCGCATCGTGCATTCGAATCTATCCTGCGCGCCGTGTTTCAACTTCATCGGCAACGATGCCCCGTGGCTGCCCAAGCCATGCCATGCAGGCGCTTGTCTGAATGCTATCTCCTCGGATGAGGTCGCGCAGGCCGCCATCGAGCTGCTCCAGGATCCCCGCGAACGGTAGCAGTAGCTGGCCCGTTCGTGAACCCCCTGTCTTTCAGGGCCGCTCCAACACGATATTGGAGGATCATACCAGTTTGTGATGAGTTGTTGGACTCTCTACGACCTGGATAGTGGCTGGAATGCGCAGCGGGCCTTCAGCCCGCGAGGCATGCCTACGACACCGGCCCAAGGCATTGGCCAGGGGAGCGTTGGGCAGTTGTGGCACGCGGCTCGCCGGCATCGGATGAGAGCCAAGATCGTGAAATGGTCATCCGTATGTCATCTGGAGGAAAGCCATGCAACGAGCGAGCATCTTGCGACGCGGCGCAGGTTCATTGATTCTGAGTGTTGTATTCCTGGTGATTACGGCGTGTGGAAGCTCGACCACAGCTAAGCAATCGCAGGGGTGGATTGTCTATCATGACAACCGTTTTCCCTTCGCGCTTCCGATCCCGCCTGACTGGCATGTCAGCCCTATCACGAATACGCTCAGCACTGGAGCGACCTGCGACTACACCGTCAGAGTGTTCCCACCCGACGCCAAAGTTGACATGAACAATGAGCTATCGCAAGTCGCCGAGCAAGTCTATGTCCGCGTTATTCTGGGATGCGATAGATGGCCCATCGGAGGCCATGATGAGTTCTACACGCCTGAGCCAAAACCTATCACCATCAGCGCCGCGCCGGCAACCATGTACGACAGCAATCCCAATGCCGGCTGGCCGGAGCATGTCGCCACGGCGCAATTCGGTGGGCATGAGTATCTCATCGGTATGCGCTCGCCCACGGAGAACGCGCAACGGGACCTTGCCACTTATTTGCGGATTGTGCAAGGCTTCCAATATCA
>DATGEP010000149.1:0-5040 GCA_035310125.1 Ktedonobacterales bacterium | reverse complement strand
AAACAGGTGTATTACGAATGGGATATGGAGGCATAGTGTGACATCGCGCATTCGCTATTCGAAGGCCGCGCCCGGAGTATATCGGGCTATGCAGGGCCTGGAGGATTATGTTCACGGCTGCGGGCTGGAGCCGGATCTGCTCGAGCTTGTGCGCATTCGGGCTTCACAGCTCAATGGCTGCGCCTTTTGCCTGGATATGCACACTAAGGATGCCCGCGCGCGTGGCGAAAGTGAGCAACGTCTCTATCTGCTCGACGCGTGGCGCGAGGCGCCGTTCTATAGCGAGCGCGAGCGTGCCGCGCTTACATGGGCGGAGGCGGTCACGCTGCTGCCTGATCGTGAAGTGGCCGATGAGGTATATGACGAGGCGCGCCAGCACTTCAGCGACGAGGAGCTGGCGAACCTGACGCTGGCTATCGTTGCCATCAATGGCTGGAATCGTCTGAATGTTGCCTTCCGCACGCCCGCCGGCACCTACCAGCCGCGAGCGCGCAAGGACGGCGACGTGTAAACAGTCGCGGGGACTCACGCCCGCCGGCGAATCTCCCCGCGCCCGAAGATAATGGCGCCGCGCTACACCTGCCTGGCTTGAGGCTGCCTGCCTTTGAGGCTCAGGGGCAGCGCTTGTTCAGACGGCTGACGCTCGTGGTGACGGATGGCATCATCGAGCATGTGATCTACCCGGTGCTTCCGCCGGACGAGCATGTCGGGCAGGTGCTCGCCCGGCTGCGCGAGCATCGCGAGCGGTATTTCTGGCGAAGCGCTCCCGCTCGTTTGCGGGCGAAGGGCCGGGTAGGTCCGGGGCGGCGGCCCTCGGCGATGGCCGTGACACCAGTGGGCGTGCAGGGACAGCGGCGCTGGCGCTTACTGGTGTCGGTGGAAAGAGCTCAACCAAGCAACCTGGTGAGGCCCACAGGAATGCCGGTCCACGCGAACAAGAATGTCCGCGCCACCTGTAGTAATCAATGCCAACATCAGTCAGATACAGACGAGTCGCCGTAGGGGGAAGTGGGTGAGAAATTGAGCGAGGACGAGAAAACACATAAGCGCACGCGCACGATGACCTGGGAGGATCCGTTGCCAGCGCTCATGCGCGCCCGCGAGATGAGCGGCCTGGAGTATCTGCGGGCGATTCAGGATGGGCGCATCCCCATGTCGCCCATCGGCGCGCTGGTGGACATGCGGCTGGTGGAGGTGAGCGATGGGCGCGCTGTGTTCGAGCTAAAGCCCGCCGAGTTTCACTACAATCCCATCGGCTCGGTTCACGGGGGCATCGCGGCGACGCTGCTGGATTCGGCGATGGGCTGCGCCATCAATACGATGCTGCCGCGTGGGGTCTCATACACGACGCTGGAGCTAAAAGTCAACTATGTGCGCCCGATGACGCGCGACACGGGCATGGTGCGCGCCGAGGGTGGCGTGATCCACCTGGGCGGACGGATCGCCCTCGCCGAGGGCCGGCTGGTGGATGCAGCAGGCAAGCTCTATGCGCATGCAACGACGACGTGCCTGGTGATCCGCGGGTAGGAGCCGATCATGGATGCGATACCACCCGATCTCTCGGCGCCCGGTTTGCTCGTCGCCGCCGACGAGAACGAAGCCGCGTACTGGCTTCGGCGTGCGTATCTGGCCGGCTGGGAGATGTGTGATGAGGGTGACCTGACGTGGTATCGCAGCGGCAGATACAGGCTTCTCGCGAACGGCATCGTTCAGGCACGACTGGAGCCGGAGATTGCCGACGCGCGTATCGCGGCGGCGCTGGCGCATTTCACCGCTCACAATCTGCCGGTGGCATGGTTCGTTGGTCCGGCGCACCGGCCCGCGAATCTTGGCGAGCGATTGGAAGCCCACGGGCTGCGCTGCGTGGGTCGCGAGCCGGGTATGGCGGTGGATCTCCACGCACTGCGCGACGATATACCCCAGCCTGACGGGCTAACGATCGAGCGTGTGCGGAATGAGGACACGCTGGCGACCTGGCTGCGCGCGTACCGGAATGGCGAGGCGGTGTCCGCCTGCGCACCGCCAGTGCTTATGGAGAGCTGCGTGCCGAAACGCTTTGGCGAGGATGAGCCGTTACGGCTTTTCCTGGCGCGATTGGATGGGATGCCTGTGGCAACCGCGCAGCTTCTGCTGGCGGCGGGTGTCGCGGGAATCTATGGCGTCGCAACGCTTCCGGCGGCCCGGCGACAGGGCATTGGCGCGGCGGTGACGCGTGCGGCGCTGCTGCACGCGCGCACGATCGGCTATCGTGTAGGTGTGCTACAGGCGACCGCGCTGGGCCACGGCGTCTATGAGCGGCTCGGCTTCGTAGATTGTTGCGAATTTCATCTCTATGGCAGACTGCCATCCTGATGACTTCGGCCTCCGCCCATGCATAACGCCGCGTGTTCACGAAACATTCAGAAAATTGTGTTTCATCTTGTGGCGCGGTGTGGCATACTGAACGCAATCGCGGAAGAGGTCCGCGTCAGCTGTGCTGATATTTCCGGCTAATTGAAAGGGTGGTCATACGATGGGCGATAAGAACCCGAAGAAGAAACCCAAGCCGAAGGCGGACAAAGCGAAGAAGTAGCGTTGATCCGCTGTCATTCTCGGTTCTTTCCCGTTTCCTTCCAGCGTATCCTCTGGGTGTTGCTCGCCCGTCCCAGGATACGCTGGTTGTGTCTCCGGCGTGCGTGCTATGCTGAGGCTGCCATGCGGTTGTGGTGCTCGAACGAAGGGGATATTCTATGCGGCTGGGATTGAGCCTCGGCTATTGGGGGGCGCGCCCCAACGACGCGACGGATATGGTGCGCGAGGCGGAGCGCCTGGGCTTCGACTCCATCTGGACGGCGGAGGCGTACGGCTCGGATGGCGTGACGCCACTGGCGTGGCTCGGCGCGCTCACCTCGCGGATCAAGCTGGGCACTGGCATCTTGCAGATGCCGGCTCGTACGCCCGCCAACACCGCTATGACCGCCGCGACACTGGATTTGCTGAGCGGTGGGCGTGTGCTGCTGGGGTTGGGAGTCTCCGGGCCGCAGGTGGTGGAAGGCTGGCATGGACAGCCCTACGGCAAGCCACTGGTGCGAACACGCGAATACATCGAGATTCTGCGTATGATCTGGGCGCGTGAGCAGAACCTGGAATATCAGGGCCAGGAGTATACGATCCCTATCGAGGGCGGCACCGGCCTGGGCAAGCCCCTGCGCCTTACCATCCACCCGCTGCGCAAGCGCATTCCCATCTATCTCGCCGCTATCGGGCCGAAGAACATCGAGCTGGCGGGCGAGATTGCCGATGGCTGGCTGCCTATCTTTTACTCTCCAGCCAGGGAAAGCCTTTCTCTGGGTCCGCTGGATGCTGGACTGGCGAAGCGCACCGCCGAGGAGCCATTTGATATCGCCCCGTCGGTGACGGTGGTGCTCGGAGATGACGTAGACGCATGCCGCGATATGGTGAGGCCCATGCTCGCGCTCTACATCGGCGGTATGGGTGCGCGCGGTAAGAACTTCTACAATGATCTGGCCTGCCGCTATGGCTACGAGGCCGCCGCCAAAGAGATTCAGGACCTCTATCTGGATGGCAAGAAGAAAGCCGCAGCCGCAGCCGTCCCGGATTCACTCGTGGATGAGGTAGCGCTCTGTGGCCCTAAGGAGCGCATCGCGGAGCTGCTGGCGCCGTGGAAGACCGCCCGCGCGACGACGCTCATTGTCGGCACGATACAGCCTGAGGCGCTGCGTGTGATGGCAGAGCTCGTGCTATAAAAAGGGATGAAGACGCCGCGCCCGTGACCGATGAAGTCGTGGGCGCGGCGTCTTCATGTTTCGATTGCCGCGTTTAGCACGGCATCAGGCATTACGACTACTCGACACGACTACTCGACCGGCGAGCTGGCGGTGGTGGGCGCGGCGGCGTCTGATGCGCGGTATCTGATGCGCGGCCATGTACCCGTCACCATGCGTCCGCCGGCGGTTTCACGCACATCTCCAGCATCGCGGCTGTCCGCGGGTCCGCCGCGGCGCGAATACCATGAGCGGACGTAAATGATCATCGCGGTTACCAGCGCGGAGAGCGCAAATGTGCCTGTGCGCCGAAACGATGACGAGATGCGCGTGCGTGCCTGCTTCGCGGCGTTCGCGCGCCGCATTCTTATGGCGTTGACAGCGGCGGTGGATTGAGCGCGATTACGGGCCATCCAGAAGCGTCCGCGTCGTTGGATGCGCTCGGCCCTCTCTCGTGCACTGTCGGTGAGGTCGCTGGCCTTTGATCGCGCGCGGTTCTTCACGAGCCACGCGCCACCTTTCATACCAGCACCAAGTAGCGCCCTCCTGGCCGGGCGAGTTACGTTTGTTTTCACCATGCGCCGCGCCGTATCCCGTGTGGTCGCGCGCGCGGCGTTGGCACGCTCGCGTGCGGCACCGGCCAGGTCGCCCGCCTTCTTCTGAATGGCAAGCGCCGTCCCTGCCGCGGCGATACTGCCTACCATTGCGCCGATCTGGCGTCGCGCCGCATCGCTAGCATCCGAGGCCGCGCCGCGCGCCTGACTGATGGTGTCGCGATCAGTGACCTGATCCCACAGGTCCACCATCGAATCGCGGGCGTCATCCCACAGGTCACCCGCCTTTCGCGTCAGCTCAGTCGCGTCCAAGCCGCTGAGCGTGCTGGTTACTTTATCGCGCAGCGTGTCGGGTGTCGCGCGCGATTTGCGTCTGGCTTTCTTCGTCGTGGCTGCCACGCGAGGTTGTCCAGTGAGTGTACGTACGGACCGTGTCGCCAGCTCCCAGGCGTTCTGGTATGGCTTCGATCCTTTGGCGAGATACCAGATGGCCGCGCCGGTACCGACGGCGACGGGCACTCCGATGGCTGGCACATACCACCAGCGGAAGCCGCCTGGCGCCGTATTATCGAAGATGTCGTCGGAGCTATCATCCATTGCTACAAACTCGACTACCTCTATCTGCTCCTCGGGTGCCGCTTCTCCCGGCATGAGGGGTCCGCTCGTGCCGGGAGGGTTTACCTGGTCGCCCGGGAGGTTGCTGCGCTGTGTGTCGCTCATGC
>DATGEP010000148.1:0-10757 GCA_035310125.1 Ktedonobacterales bacterium | reverse complement strand
GCTCGGACGCTCGCGCGGCGGCTTCAGTTGCAAAATCCATCTCACCGTGGATGGGCTAGGCAATCCCGTACGAGTGCTCTTGACGCCCGGCCAACGCCATGACAGCACGCAAGCCGAGGCGTTGCTCGACGGATTGACCTTATCGCTCCTACTTGGGCTTTCTCCACTTTGTCTGTGCGCTTATCTGGTTGCGTGAAATGTCAACAGAACCCTAGTACTCAGTCCAGTAAGAACTTGACTCGGGCCATCCGATCAATCTTCATTCGGCACACCTGCTCTGTCGCGCGCTCCTGCTCTGCCGTGCTACGATGCAGGAGAGGCAGGTAACCACACACGAGCTCACGTGAGGAGGCGCTGATGCGTCTGGCGCTCTTCTCGGATATTCATGGCAATCCGCTCGCTCTCAATGCGGTGCTGGCTGATCTGGAGCGCCAGGGCGAGATTGATGCATACTGGGTGCTAGGGGACTTCGTCGCAATTGGCTACGATCCAGTGACCCCGCTGGAGACGATTACCGCCCTGCCACATATCAATTACACCCGTGGCAATACGGATCGCTATGTAGTGTCCCACGATCTGCCGGTGGTCCCAGAGAAAGTCCTGGAAGAGCCCACGCTCCTCAACGAGGTCATCGAGGCGACGAGAAGCTTCTCCTGGACTCGGGGCTATCTCAGTGCCGCGGGCTGGCTGGACTGGTTGTCGGGCTTGCCGCTGGAACTGCGACTGACCTTACCCGATGGCACACGCCTGCTTGGCGTCCATGCCGCTCCAGGCCAAGATGACGGGCCGGGTCTGCGCCAAGAGCACCGTGATGACGACATCGACCAGCGGTTGGCGGGCTGTGAGGCCGACCTGGTGATTGTCGGACATACGCATGTGCCGATGGATCGACGGGTGGGCCGCAGACGGGTCATCAATCTGGGCAGTGTGAGCAATCCGGTCACGCCAGACGTGCAGGCGAGCTATGCGCTGCTGGATGCCGACACACACGGCTACCGCATCCAATTGCGGCGTGTGGCATACGACCGCGAGGCGGTCATCAAAGCGATCGAGCGCGTTCAGCACCCGACCTCTGCCTACCTCATAGGCCACTTCGTTGCTCGTCATGTGGGTTAGGCAGGGATCAGGGATAGAGGTTCGTGTCAAGCTCAAGAACCTGTATCCGGTTGCCCAAAGCCATCCAGGCTGAGCACGAGTTCCCCTCTCTCGCTACAGCACTCCCTGGACGAGCTTGCGGCAGTTCTTCGCGCCGCAGTTGCAGACCATTGACCACTCCTTGCTGCTGTGGACGGCATAGTCAGAGGTAATCTCCTCACCAGCCTGGATATCCAGCTTGGCAACGAGACCGAAGGCGTTCATCTCTGCAGTTGGATCACAGCTATGGTTGCCGTAATTCGATGGGTCTTGCTCGCGTGAGACTGTACTGACTCGATGCTTGCCGTTGCTGAGTGCCATGGCGTCGTAGGAGTGAGCTGTTTTCGTGAAGGCTTGGAACTGTTGGTCAGTCATGATGACATAGACATCGTCGCCATTGCGCGTGAGCTGTTCGCCCTGTGCCAGTGGCTCTTTCGCAAACAGCCCCTTCCCTTCAATTGGAGAGGTTCTTACCTCGATTTTGGGGTTCAGCCAAGTCTTCATAACACAGAGTATACAATGAGGCTTGGCAGTGGCCACCTTGCTGAGAGCCTGAGCCCGCACCCAATCATCTGATCTGAGTTGTCAAAACCCAACTGGACTGCGTACTAGAGCCTGTTATGAACTCGTCCCAAATGCCGTAGAAAGACCGGAGCGACGGTGGATTCGTGTTGGTCTTGCCGCCTGCTTAGGCCACCAGGATGACTCGAAACCGCGATTGTGCCTGCGGATTCGGCCATTCCAAACAGGTTCATAACAGGCTCTAGGAGAAGAGTCTTCCACTACTTCTGCGCCAAAAATGCGAAGCGAGACAGGCGCCGTTCATTGGTGAGTGTATGGGCCACCGCCAGGAAGTGCTGCACTTTCTCAAACTCGGTTTCCCCCTCGAGCGTGAGCAAATCATCCCGGCGCCTGGCGCGAGCGTCATAATAGCGTTTGGCAATGGCCGCAACTTGTTCTGTTGTATCAAGCGTGCGCACCAACGCAAAACCCGCTTCCTGAATCAGTCGTTCATCCTCACCGGGCGGGGTAAAGAGAAAGTAGTCGATAGAACTCCGGATAGCGATCTCTTCGTTCGAGAGCATGCCGGTGATGATGATCGGGTCAGTGAAGAGCGCGCGTCCACCTGGACGCAAGACACGACGCCACTCTTGCAAGACCTGCAAGCGACCAGGCAAATGATTCATCGCGTCAATGCAGATCACCGTCGTAAATGTTTGATCCTCAAACGGGAGACGTTGACTGGCATCGCCCTGTTGAAAGTGAACGAGCGCGTCAAGTCCCTGCGATTGGGCCAACTCGTTTGCTGCAGCGATACCACTCGGATTGATGTCTAAGCCGCTGACATGGCAGCCAACGCTATGCCCCAGAAAGACCGCGGGACCTCCCGCCCCGCTGGCAATATCCAGAACGCGCGATGAGGAGTCCAATTCTAACCAGCTAATGAACTGTCGGTACTCATCGGCGGTCAACCAACCACTTTGACCAATGTCTTCACCATACGCCTCCTGGCGGATCGCTGCGAGTACCGGCTGGGCAATATTGCCATACTCAATGGTATAAGAATCACTTACGTTAGACATACGTATCCCCTTAGTTCGGTTTGAAACACCGAATCTTGCCCTACTCATCGTCGCTCAAGCGGACACCTGTCATGCCTCGATTCTACCTGGTCCTATTCAAATGTCAACAGAACCTAGACGTGACCCGGACATGCTTGTCCGCGCGGGCCGACAGGAGTGGCGGCCCCATCAGGTCGCTTGGCTGAGCGCGCGCCCTTATTGGGTCTGTCGCCTGGTGTGACGATGGCTCCAGAGCCAAAGGACGCCGAGGGCAAAGGCACATGCGGCGAGAATGAGCCGGCTGAGGCTGCCCCAACGAGTGAGAGCAATCTGATATGAGGCGCCCAGTCCGATGCCAAGCAGCGTCCAGGTAACGATCCAGAGAAAAGAGCCGGCGGCGGTGGCAGCAAAGAACAGCCAGAAGGGCAGTCGCGCCGCACCGGCGGGATAACTGATGAAGCTGCGCACGACGGGAACGAGCCGTCCCAGGAAGACACTCCAGACGCCGAAGCGCCGGAATCGTTGCTCGGCGGCGAGAATGGCCGCCGCGGTTGGCCTAACAACGTGAAGCCAACGACCGATGCCCCGCGCAGGCCGTATCATTGGGCGGGCCATCCACAGCAAGGAGATACGACGACCGAGCCAATACGCCAGGCAGGAGGCCATCAGTTTCCCGAGGAGGGCGACGCCGACGACGGCGACAACATCGAGTCGCCGCATGTGTGTGAGGTAGCCGGCAATGAGGAGCACCGGCTCGTCAGAGATAGGGAAGCCAGTGCTTTCAACAAAGAGCCAGAGGAAGATGAAGGTGTACATCGGACCTGAGGGGAGATGCTGCGCCCATGTAAGCATGCTCGTCATCGTGCCGCCCTGCCGCTCCAATCACTCGCACATCATTCTGAGCGCAGTGTACCGGCGCGATGTTAAGGCTCTGTATGTGCTCCGAGTATGCTTCGACCATGCGGGTCTATGGTGCGGGATGGCGGGCGAAGAAGTCGCGGACGGCGGCGAAGTACATGCCGGGCTGCTCAACGAACGTCATGTGGCCGGCGTCAGGAAGGATCACCAGCTCGCTATCGGGGATGCCGGCGTGCAGGTCGCGAGCGGCGCGTGGTGTGCACGTGCGGTCGTACTGGCCGGTAATGACGAGCGTGGGTTTCCCGATTGTGGGCAGTCGATCCTCATACTCGATGGGGTATGAGTTTTCCGCGAAGTAGGCCAGGACCGCGGGGGAATAGATGGTCTGGTCGGACGCGGCCATGTAGCGGCGGTAGGCGTCGGTGTCGGTGCGGTAGAAGTGAAACGGCGCCTGCATCTTCCAGAGGCGGTCTACATCCTCATCCGTCTTTGCGTGCGGCTCCAGTGCCCAGGATTGGGTGACCTGCTCGCGCAGCTCTACCGGCTCGAAGGCCGCGAGGTTGGCCTCAACCTCGGGCGCGGTCCTGGTGAAGCTGGCGGTGCCGCCGGAGATGACGTAGTGTGTTGCGTCGCCGAATTCGACGGCATGTGCGAGCGTGATGAATGAGCCGAAGGAGTGGCCCAGCAGCGCGTAGCGCTCGAAACCCAGCGCGTGGGTCAGCTTTGTGACGTCCTCAGCGAAGCGTGACAATGTCAATGTGGTGGAATCCACGCGGTCGGAGCGTCCCTGGCCACGCTCATCTACATATATGAGCCGGAACGTGTTGCCGAGCGGGTCCAGCCACGGCGACATCTCGGTGTGGTCGAAGCCGGGTCCACCGTGCAGCACGATCAGAGGGTAGCCGGCCTCGGCGCCCGCCGGCTGATAGAAGATGCGCACGCCATCAATCGTTGCAAACATCGTCAGGTGCCCTCCATTCGCAAATTCGCAGTTGTGCCATTATACGCTACGGGAGCGGTTTACAGGCCAGAGTCCAAAGCTGGCCACGAAACAGATCGTTACTTTGACGGCCCAAAGCCCATGACGCACACAACTTCCCGGCGACAGATCCCACAATACATGAGAATGCCCTCCCGCATTGCTGAGAAGGGCATTCAGTAGAGTGTCGGGGAGACGTACCGGGCCAAGCGACTACATCTGGCGCATGAGCGACTCACGGAGCTGGAGCCGCTCTTGATCCGCCGCGCCAAGACGTATCTCTTCCTCGAGCACGGAAAAGGCCTCTCTCCACCGCTGCTGCTCCATCAGAAGAATCCGCTGGTCGGTGAGCAAGGCGATACGCAGCGCGCGGTTATCGGCTGGAGCGATGGCAAGCGCACGATCATACGAGCTGAAGGCTTCGTTGGCTTGCCCAAGCTGGCGCTGTCCCTGGCCGAGCGCCTGCCAGGCTTCGGCGCGGAACGTGTCAATTTTGAGGGCATGCTGGGCCGCCGTGCAAGCTTGCTGCCACTGCTGAAGGGCGACATAGGCCTGCGCGACCTCGATAGCCAGGTCGGCATTGGCGGCGTTCTCGGGCTGTGCCAGCGCCTGCTCACCCTTTCCGGCGGCTTCCGCCCACTGGCCGGCGCGGAAGGCGATGTGCGCCTCATGGGCAAGCTGTTGGCCTGGTGTCGCGGAAGGCGCTACTCCAGCCACCGGCGCCGCGCCCGCGCCCGCTGCCACACTGTTCGTGACACGGCTGGCCTGAGCGCCGCCAGGCATGGGGCCGCGAGCCAGGCGGAACCCGGTTTTCTTATCGGCATCGTCCGGCCGGCTGGCGTTGCGCACAGCCGCGCGGCAGAACTTCGCGCCGGCCGAGTAGGACGAGCCGCGAATTATTCTGGATCCTGGCTCGTCCAGCTTTTCACGATTGTCGCGCAACGTATATGGGTAGCGGCGGTAGATGGATGAGCACCACTGGCTCACGTTGCCCATCATCTCTTGCACACCATAGGGACTTGCGCCCGCCGGCACGTTACCAATGGCGATCATCTCGCCCATATCGCTCTCGAGGTTGTTACATCGCGCCATATCCCAGGTATCGCCCCAAGGGTAGATGCGTGCCTGGCGAGCAGCGACATCCCACCGGGCGGCTTTCTCCCACTCCGCTTCGGTGGGGAGGCGCCACGGCTCCCCAGTCATATCGGCGAGCCATTCGGTGTAGGCGATGGCGTTCCGCCAACTCACACACACGACCGGTTTGTCAGGACACTTGAGCTGCTCCTCCCATGGCACGGAAAGACTGCCGCCGCCAGGCACGGAGGGCACGGGACCGCCAGAGCGTACGAACCGCGCGTACTCCGCGACGGTCACTGGATAGCGCGCGATCTGAACATCGGCGACGGTGATAGGATAGACGGGCTGCTCTTAGTCATCCGAAGCGGGGTCGCGGTCTGGATCGGAACCCATGAGGAACTCGCCAGCCGGCACGTCGCAGAGCGGCGGCAGGATCAGATCAACTCCGGCCGCCTGGCGCTCGGTGAAGCCCAGGTCGCGCAGGCGGCGTGGTAATCTGCTCTGGAAATAGTCGCGCTCGGTATCGTCGCTGAGGCCCAATCGCATCAGCAGGTCGGCCCGTTCGCGTAATAGGTCGGGGTCCTTGGTCCATTCGATCTCGCGCTCAATGGCGGCCAGCGCCTCGTCATGCAACTGTAGATCCATGAGCAGGCGTCGCCGCTCACGGAGAATGGGCAATTGAAACGCCCTGCGCAGTGTGGGCAACCAGAAGGTTGCGAAGGCGCTATCGAAGGAGCGGAGAGCGGCGACTTTATCACCAACGGCAAGCTGGGCACGCGCCAGCGACCACCAGACATCGGGTCGAAATGGATTCATCACGAGGGCGCGTTCGGCGAGGGAGCGGGCCTGCTCCCATCGTTGCAAGAAGGCATAGGCAACAGTCACTTCAGCGACAAGCTTTGCGTCGCCAGCGTTCTCCGGCAGGCTCATCGCGAATTCGCCTTTGCGCAGCACGTCAACCCACTGGTCACTGACAAACGCCTCGTGAGTGTCTTTGGCGAGCTTCTTCGCCATCTGCACCTGCGGAGAATCCGCTGCCGCGGGAGGAGCGGGAGTGGCAGAAGCGGCCGGCGCCGGGACCGATTCAGGAGCAGGGGCACGGGCGGCATCTGTGGTTTTGGTTGGTTGTGGTGCGGGAGCCGCTGGTTGTGGTGCCACTGTGGGTGGCGCTGACCACTGTGATGCCGCGGGCGGCGTTTGAGTCCAGCCTTGCGCCGGTTGCGAACCTGGCATAGGTGCGGTTCCCTGTCCCTGTGATGCTGTGCCCCAGGCACCCGGTTGCGGCTGGAATTGGGATGCTTGTGGCGCCCATGTTCCCGGCTGTGGGGTGGAGGCAGGTGGAGGGGCGGGTGATTGTGGCTGTTGTGGCGCGTGTTGAGTTGCCCAGGCAGCGTTGTAGGCGCGGATAGCGCCGACGAGGCCAGAGAAGGTCACGTCGAACGGGCGAGAAACAAAATCGGCCATCTGGTAATCCAGGAGCCACGGAGCCAGGTCGTTCGGGTTACACTCGGCCACCTTCAGGGTAATGAGCCGCCGCTCCGGGTGCGACACCGTCTCTCGCAGGGCCATCGCGACCTCACGCCGCACGTAGTCGGATGATATCGCACGCGGCGTGAGCACGAGCAGGAAGATCGGTCGGGCCATCAACTCGCGCTGAATGCGGTCCAGCCAGTTGTCACCAAGCTGGAGCGAGCTTTCATCGTAAAAGATGTAGCGGGGGTCGACGTTGCCGAGCGCGGCGCGCAAATGCGCCACGAACTGTCGGCACCAGGAGTTGTCCTGATGCGAGTGACTGAGAAATATCGGCGGCGGACCTGCTGGGGCCGTCATGCATTCACCCTTCCCGTTGTGCGTGATATGTCCTGGAGATTGCCGGAAGCAGTGTAGCATAGATGGCCCGTTTGCTCAACCCGAACGAGTTATAGCGCTTCGAAGATGGCAGCGATTCCCTGGCCGCCACCGATGCAGAGCGAGGCGGCGCCGTACTTGAGATGGTTGCGCCGCAGCTCGGCAATCAGCGTGAGGGCAAGGCGGGCGCCGCTGGCGGCGAGCGGATGGCCAAGAGAGATGGCGCCGCCGTTGACATTGGTAATCGCTCGCTTCAGACCTAGCTCTTTCTCGACGGCGAGGTACTGCGCGGAGAAGGCTTCGTTGACTTCCACGCGGTCCAACTGGTCGAGTGTGAGGTCGGCGCGCTTGAGTGCCTGGCGAATAGCGGGTGCGGGACCAATGCCCATGATGGCCGGCTCGACACCGACGATGCCCCAGGAGACGAGGCGGGCGAGGGGCGTGAGGCCGCGCTCGCGGGCGAAGTCGCCGGTGGAGATGATGAGCGCGGCGGCGGCATCGTTGATGCCACTGGCGTTGCCGGCGGTGACGACGCCGCCCTGCTTGAAGCGCGCGGGGAGCTTGCCAAGCGCCTCCATCGAGGTTTCGCGGATGCCTTCGTCTTTGTCTACGATGACCTCGCGGCCCTTCCGATCTTTGACGGTGACGGGGACGTTCTCTTCGGCAAGCCAACCCTGCTGCTGGGCGTGGCGCGCGGTCTCCTGACTGCGCAGGGCGTATGCATCTACCTCCTCGCGGCTGAGGCCGTACTGCTGGGCGAGGTTTTCGGCGGTGATGGCCATGCCGCAGCCAATGTAGCTATCCACAAGGGCTTCCCAGAGATAGTCTTCCAGCTTATGCTCGCCAAGGTTGAGGCCGGTGCGGGCACCGCGAATCACGAAAGGCGCCTGGGTCATGTTCTCCGCGCCTCCGACAAGCGCAACCGTGCCTTCGCCCAGCATGAGGGATTGGGCGCCGTTGACGATGGCCTGTAGGCCGGAGCCGCAGAGGCGGTTGACGGTGAGGGCCGGAACCTCGATGGGGACACCGGCTTTCAGGGCAATGTGGCGGGCGCAGTAGATGGCGTCCGCGCTCGTCTGCATGACATTGCCGAAAACGACCTGATCTACATCGCCAGCGTCCACGCCGGAGCGCTCAAGGGCGGCTTTGGCGGCGATGGCGCCGAGGTCAATGGCGGACACGTCTTTGAGCGCGCCCATGAACGTGCCGAATGGCGTGCGAGCGCCGCCGAGGACGACGATGTCGCGATCCTGGATGTTCATATACGATGCCTCCTGGAGTCCTGACCCCACATAGCCCGGCGGGCGCAGCAGGCGGCGCCCCTACGGTGGGGAGAGGGAAGATAGGCGTCCACCGGACGCCCCAACCTATTCGTTGCCGGCGTAGAAGCCTTTGCCGTTCTTCTTGCCGTAGCGACCTGCCTGCACCATGCGGCGGAGCAGTGTGGGTGGCGCATAGGCCTGGTCGGGATATTCTTTGTAGATTGCTTCGGCGGCATAGAGGGTGGTGTCGAGGCCGACGTAGTCCAGCAGCTCGAAAGGACCCATTGGGTAGCCGCAGCCGAGCTTCATGCCGGTGTCTATGTCTTCCATGGTCGCCAGCCCGTTCTCATACATGCGAATGGCAGAGAGCATGTAGGGAATGAGCAGGAAGTTGACGACGAAGCCGGCGGTATCTTTGGCAACGATCGGAGTCTTGCCAAGGGACTGCGCAAAGCCGCGCAAGTCTTCGACGGTCACGTCGCTGGTAGAGATGGTCCGCACGATCTCGACAAGCTTCATGACGGGAGCGGGATTGAAGAAATGGATGCCTGCGACGCGATCCTGGCGATTGGTGACCGCAGCCATCTCGATGATTGGCAGCGAGGACGTGTTGCTGGCGAGAATGGCACCGGACTTGACGATGGCGTCCAGCTTTCTGAAGAGCACACGCTTCTCGTCGAGATTTTCGATGATGGCTTCGATCACGAGATCACGGTCAGCGAACTCGTCAAGATCGAGGGTGCCGCGAATGTGCCCGCGATGTTGTGCGGCCTGTTCCTCGTTGATCTTGCCTTTGCTCGTGAGCATCTGCCAGGCGCCGTGGACACGGGACATGCCCTTGTCGAGCAGCTCCTGGTTGACTTCGGCAAGCAGGACATCATACCCGGACTGGGCGGCGGTCTGAGCAATGCCGCTGCCCATGAGTCCGCCGCCGATGACACCGACTTTCTGAATCGCCATTGATCCGATCCCTTCTGAGTTGATTGCGCTGTCCGCACTTCGCAGTCTGAGGTCATGTGGTGGAGGCTCCACCATCTGAGCTACGAGTGAGCATATGAGCGACTGAATGCTGCGCACACTGATGGCTTACAGCGCCATATTGTACCGCATGCGGAGGGTTCGGCGCAGGCGGGTCGCGGTGATGCGGCCTCGAAGACTGCCAGCATCGTGTATAATTGCGGGAAGTGTGTAGTTGCAGTAACGGGCCGGAACTGTGACGCAATGGCACGATTCTGGCACATGCAAGGGAAGGTGAGTATGGCTACCGCCGATCTCACAGCGGCGCTTACCGCCGCCGGACTCGCACGCATCGCGACGCAACTGTCCGCGCTGGCGCAACCATCAATTCACTTGACGGCAGTGCCTACTGGCGACGATGCACTGGCCGCTGGCGCTTCGAAGCTGGGCGGCGCGCCTGATTTGCCGGTGGGAACGGCGTGGCCATATTTCAAAGGAGCGCCACTGGCGTTCCTGGCGCAGATTCGCCTTGAAGACGCGCATGCGTATGATACGGCGCACGCGCTGCCCGCGACGGGTCTGCTGTCATTCTTCTATGACGCGCGGCAACAGACGTACGGCGACAATCCCGCGGACAAAGGAAGCTGGCAGGTGGTGTACTCTGATGGCGATACGTCGCAGTTTCAGCGGACAGTGGCACCGCCCGGTATGCCTGCCGCCGGGCACATTACCTCCTGCGCGATAACCTACGCCGCCGCGGTAACGCTGCCCCAGCAGCCGGAGCTTGAAACGCCGAATTGGAGCTGGCAAGGTGACGAGCAGACTCGTTACGAGACGTTTCTTGCCACGTTTCCAACTAAGGCTGAGCATGATGGATTACATTCGCGTCTGCTCGGTTATCCTGATACCATCCAGGACGATATGCGCAGCGAATGCCAGCTCGGCGCCAACGGTCTGACGGGCGCTGACCCGCGCGCCGCCGAGGTCGCCAAAGGAGCGAACGTGTGGAGGCTGCTGTTTCAGCTTGATTCTGAGCCGGGCGCGGACATGCGCTGGGGCGACGCTGGTATGCTCTATTTC
>DATGEP010000147.1:0-1288 GCA_035310125.1 Ktedonobacterales bacterium | reverse complement strand
TGACCTGACCCCGAATTATGTACCAGTGGATATGAGAGTTTGGCTGGTGTAGCGCATAGACTCGCGGAGGCGGAGTGCAGGCTGCGAAGCAGCCGGAACGGCGCCGGAGTGAGTCTGTGCGGCGAAGTCAGCCGGAGTGCGATAGTTCAGTGCGCTGTGCGGCCGACGGTGATTGTATTCCTGGCGGTACTCGGTGGCGAGCAGTTGCGCCTCCGCCAGACTGGTGAACAGTTCGCGATTCAAGAACTCATCGCGCATGCGGCTGTTGAAAGTTTCGCTGTACGCATTCTCCCATGGACTGCCGGGTTCGATGTACAGCGTTGCAATGTTGGTTTGTGCGAGCCAGTGTTTTACTTTCGTGGCGATGAACTCGGCGCCGTTGTCCGAGCGCAGATGCAGTGGCGCACCGCGCTGGGCGACGATCCGTTGTAAGACGACGGCCACTTCTTCTCCGGACATGTAACGAGCCACTTCCAGCGCCAGACACTCGCGCGTGTACTCATCCACCACGGCCAGGAACTTGAGTCCGCGATGGTCTTCGGTCTTGTCGTGCACGAAGTCGTAACTCCACACATGGTTCTTGTGTTGCGCTCTGTAGCGTTGACTGCTGTTGCCGCTGTGTCCTTGCGCCCGCTGTTTACGCGCCTTCAAGGGCACTCGCAGCCCTTCCTGCCGCCACAGTCGATGCACTCGTTTACGGTTCACCCGCCAACCCTCTTGGCGCAACATCGCCCAGATGCGGCGGTATCCGTAGCGCGGATGCCGGCTGCTGAGTGCCAGGATCCGCGCTACGAGTCTGCGTTCTTCACTCGGTACGCGCACGGGGTATCGCTGGGTCGAGCGCGGTTGCCTGATCAACCTGCAAGCGTGACGCTCACTGGTGCCGCGCCGGTCCAACAGATACTCCACGGCCCGCCGCTTGCTGTGCGGGCCTACCATTTTTTTGCGTTCACCTCTTTGAGCATCTCCACGTCCAGTGTCAACTCGGCCACGATCTTCTTCAGCCGCGTGTTCTCGCGCTCCAGGTCTTTCAGTCGCGCCATCTCCGGACCTTTCATGCCGCCGTAGAGTGTGCGCCAGCGATGGTACGTCTGCTCACTCACCTCCAGCTTGCGACACACTTCGGCCAGCTCCACGCCTTGGCTCATCTCCGCCTCGGCCTGTCGTATCTTCACTAGGATCTGTTGCGGTGTATGCTTCTTGCGTTTCATCCGAGAGTCCTTCCTGTCCGCCTCGGCGGACCGTTAGACTCTCATATCACATGGCTCAGTTTATGGGGAGCAGCTCA
>DATGEP010000146.1:0-21642 GCA_035310125.1 Ktedonobacterales bacterium | reverse complement strand
GCTATCGGGCAAGGGGCCAATTCTGGCTATACGCAACTGGCCGACCGCGACGCGGAGCGCCTGATGCTCATTGCCCGTTGCGCTATGATGTAGGGGCGCTGCCTGCCGCGCCCGCTCTCATCCGCCGCGACGTGGTAGGGGTGCTGCCTGCCGCGCCCGCTGCTCGTCAAACTGGCACCTTTGTCCACGGAATCGAGGCTATTCCCTTTGGTAACATCCGTACCGCAAACCGTCTTCGCCGCTGAGTGGACGCTCATCAATGGCGCATTCCAGGCTGATACCGCCGTCGTCGTGGAGGATGGGCGGATCGTGCGCGTCTGCACCCTGGATGAGATGCCGCCTGGCACGCCTGTGCAGCACCTGGCACGCCGGCTGCTTGTGCCGGGAACACTGAACGCGCACAATCACTCGTTCCAGTCCATGCTACGCGGCATCGCCGACGACTGCGACTTCTTCACCTGGCGCGACCGCGCCCTCTATGGCTACACGCCCTACATGGACGAGGAGGCTGTCTATCAGGGCGCCCGCTTCGCCTTCGCCGAGATGATCCGCAACGGCGTTACCACCGTCTGCGACTTCTTCTACATCCACCGCGACGGCAACGCAAACGACCACGCCGTCATTCGCGCCGCCCGCGACCTGGGTATGCGGATCGTCCTGGCCCGCACGATGTATGACTGGGAGGGTGCGCCCAGGGAGTATCAGGAATCCATCCCCGACGCCGTCGCCCGCACGCGCGAGCTGTGGCAGGAATATCGCGGCAGCGACGATGTGCATGTGTGTCCTGCCCCACACTCGCCCCACGCCGCCAGCCCCGCGATGATCCAGGCTGGCTCGCGGCTCGCCGAAGAGCTGGATACGCGCTTCCACATCCACGTCGCGGAGGGGCGCTACGAGCGCGACACCATTCGCGAGCAGCATGGCAAAACGCCCATGCGCTGGCTCGAATCGCTTGGCCTCGCGATGGAGCGCATGACGGCTATTCACTGCGTCTGGCTCGAAGACGACGACATTCGCTTGATGGGCGAACGCGACGTGCGCCTGGTTTACAATCCCGCCAGCAATATGTTCCTGGGCGACGGCGTGACGCGCATTCTCGATATGCTCGCCGCCAGCGTCAAGATCGGCCTCGGTAGCGACGGCGGCTGCTCGAACAACCGGGTCTCTGTCTTCGACGAGATGCGGATGACCGCGCTCCTCCAGAAGGTCACGCACCTGGACTCAAACGTCCTGCCTGCTGAGACGGCTTTCGCGATGGGTACCGCTGGCAGCGCCGATACGCTGGGGCTACCCGCCGGTCGCATCACTCCCGGCTGTTACGCCGACTTCGTGCTGCTCGACATGGATGATCCTTCGCTGCAGCCGCCGTTCAGCTACGAGAAGAACATCGTCTACGCCATGACGCCGCACGCCATCCGTGAAGTGGTCGTCGCCGGGCGCACCGTCTTCCGCGATGGAGCGCTTACCAACGTCTCCTGGCAGACCGTGCTCGATGGCCTCCGTGCCGTCACCGATCGCTGGCCGCGCTAAGTATCGTCGCCTCTTCCCTGCCCATGCCGGGAAAACTTCCCGAACACATCAGGGTGCCGCCCCCCCCTCTCATTGGGAAACGGCCTCAGGTATTCTGTCCGCGGATCCGACGAGGACGGGCCCGCACCGCGCTCGCGAGGTGGGTCTCAGCTAGCTGACTGCTCATGCACGCTCACGACAAAAATATCTGCCTCAAAACCGCCATCCTTTGCCGCACGCAGAACGAAGTCGGGCGCCTTCGTGAAGGCCGTTCGCTCCATTCGGAGCGCGGCGTAACTGGCCCTCCGGCTCATTCGTATAAGTATCAGCAACCGCCCACAGGAAATGGTATCCCTGCTGACGAGGGATTGATACTTGCCAGCCCGAAGCAAATCTGGCACACTAGTGCGAGTGGTGGAGCGACAGCCAGCTCCGTAGGTGGGTAGCATCTCCCGTGGTGGAGGTGGAAGAGGAGAGGTTCATGGAGAAGCGCTTCGTCGCGTTCTTTGGAACAATCGCGAAACATATCTTGCACGGCTTACGGCAGGCTCTACGCGCCGTCGCGCTCACGTTCATCATCGTCGCTCTGATCGCGGGGGCGGCCACCGAGGTCGTCGCGGCGTTCCTGACGCACCAGGCTCCGAGCGGGCCGACGCATCTGGCGGCGGCGGCCATCGCCATCGCCTTCGGCTACGCCGCGGCCATCACCGTCGCCATCGAAGAAATCCTTCGCGCCATCATCAAAGCCGTCGAGCTGATTGTCGAGGAAGCCGAAAAGGTCGAGAAGAAGGCCGTCGAAGAGATCGAGGTGCTCAGCCACAAAGCCGAGGAGGAAGCGGTCCGCTTCGGGCGTGCCGCCGTGACCGACGCCGGCTCACTTGGTCGCAACGCCGCGCATGATGCCGGCTCACTTGGCCATCTCGTCACGGGCACCATTGGCGGAGCAGCCGGTGCAGTTGGGGGGGCGCTCGGCGATGTCGAGCATGGTGTTGCCAACCATATACCAGGCCATCACAACAGCGCTCCCATTTCCAGTGGCAGCGCCACTACGCTGCCCTCCGACACGAATTCGCGGTAGCGAGTAGACACAGGATGTCCGAAACGGTATCCCCGGCGGGCAGGCCCGCCGGGGATACCGTATTTTCGCTACCGAGAGTGGCAGGTGACTCGTGTCCGGTCCTGCCATAGTTGCGTTTCCGCCGCTCGCGGTGCTAGTCTGAGGATAATGGTGGCGCTGCGCACTGCCTGGCAGGCAGGCGCCGCCGCGAGACCGCCGCGTGTGCAGATGGAAGCGGAGTACGGCGGATGCGGAGAAGGTATCTTGGTCTGGGGCTGGCTTGTCTGGCGCTCGTAGCCGGCTCGGTCGGCTATGTCGCCGTGGGAGCGCGCCTCTACACACAATACCACCTCGCCTACGCCAATTATCAAATTGCCCCCACCGCGCCTTGCGGCGCGCTCATCGCGTGGAGCCCGCCCACTACTATCTACAGCGCTTTTTATGCGAACTCAGCCAGCTTTCTCACCATTCGCTACCGCAGTCCCACCCCGCAGATGCTGCGTATTACCGTTGGTGTTCCCCGGTTTACGCAGGACCAGAGCATACAGCTAGCCGCTGCGCCTGCGTTCCAGGTCGCGCCTTTCAAGCCGCCATTGCTGGGTGACGCGGCGCTCGATGCCTTCATTGGTCCCGATCAAGCGGAGGGTCAGATTCATCTGCGTGTCGAATCCGCGGCGGGCACTGTCTGCGATACAAGCGCGCCGGTGGTGCTCAAGTCGCGCCGCTGGATGCACTGGTTCGATGGGACGTCTCAAGATAGCGCGAAGTTTCTCGCCGGCTGGGTAACGCCTCATGTGCCCGCGATTGTTACGCTCATTGGCCGGTCGGCGCAATGGCTGCGCGATCATCCCTGGATGTACCCCGGCACCACTGCCCTGGATGGCTACGGTGAGGGACACGCAACCGTACAGGATGTGCGCAATCAGGTGGATGTCGTGTACGATACCCTGCAATCGGTGTATCACGTTCATTATGCGCAAGATAATGTCGTCTACAGCGGAGAGCAGCGCATCCAGCTTCCTCAGGACATCCTGAGCGGCGCCGCTCCGACTGGCATGTGCCTGGAAACAACGGCCATTCTCGCTTCTGCCGTCGAGTACCTGGGTATGCGTCCGTTCTTTGTCATCGTGCCCGGTCATGCTTTCCTAGGGGTCGCGCTCGGCGTAGACTCCTCCGCGCCGGTGGAGTACTGGGAAACGTCGGACCTGAACGATGGTGTGGTGGGCGCCCAGGCCAACGTCAACGGGAATAGCGAGTTTGTGGGCAACAGCGCACAGGGACAGATATTACAGACGGTAGATGTCGCATTTGAGCGCGGCCAGGGTATCGGACCGATGGAGTAGCGCGAAAGCTGAGTGGAATATGGAAAACCTCGACTTTCCGATCTGGTTCAGCGTGGGTTGCTACGGTGGCCTTGCGTGCAGCGTGCTCTCGGGCGCCGGCATCGCGGCGTACGCGCTGCTGCGCCACCGTGGCGAGCCACGCCAGATCGCCCGCGCTATCCTCGTATGCCTGGTGGGAAGCTGCCTCATCCTTCCGGCCATCTGGTGGGACCAGAACCGTCTCGAGCTCTACGGCCCCGCGATGGACCTTCGGGAAGTGCTCTTCTGGCTGACGCTGGCGATACTCGCCGGCTGGTGTGCGCCGCTTGGCATGCTGGCCGGCTATCTATCGCTCGCGGCGCCACAAGCTACGCCAGCGCCTGGAGCGCTCACGCTCGCTGGAACAAACGCAGGCTCCTCCGTCCCGCTCGCGGCGCTCACCGATCCTGCCCGGCATGTCGAGCCGCTGGGAGCGGGGCGGTCCTGGGGGCAGCTCGTGCCGCTGAATGGTGAGTTCGCGGGCACGCCACTGCACCTCTCCCGGCGGCTCACGCTGCTTGGCCGCGAGATTGACAATGACATCGTCGTAGACGATGACCGAACATCGCGCCACCACGCGGAAATTCACTGGGACCACGGGCACGTCGAGCTGGTTGATCGGAACAGCATGAACGGAACGCTCGTGAACCGCAGAACCGTGCATGGCCGGGTGCCGATGCAATCCGGTGATGTGCTCGACTTCGGCGCGCAGCGCTATCGCTTCGAGCTCACCGCTTCACCCATGACAGGTACCACCGTGACCGACGAGGAGACGCGCAAAATGCCGGGCACGCCGCCGGCACGTGCCGCAACTCCGGCGGAAGTGCCGCTGTTACTGGTAGGTATGACAGATTCATTCGCCGGAAAGCGCTGGGAGCTTCGCGACGCGGTCGTCACGATTGGGCGTGACGCCGAGCGGCAGATATGTCTTCCGCACCATTCTGTCTCACGATTACACGCCCAGATTGTTCATCAGCAGAGCGGCTACTACGTATCGGACCTGGGTAGCAGCAACGGCACCTTCCTCAACGGCCATGCCATCGCCGTGCCGACGCTCCTTTTGGCTGGTGACGTGCTGCGCGCGGGCGAGATCGAGCTACGGTGCGAGGCCACGCCAACTGAAGATCAGCCGCTGCCGGAAAAGGGCGCTGAGATGCGAACGCTGGCAAGCGCCGAGCCTACGCTCTCGCTCTTCATCGGCCAGTCTTCCACAGCGGCGGACTATGCCGAACGGCCACGGCTCGCGCCGCCGCGCCTCACAGCCTCCCAGCCTACGCTCGACGCGACCGAGTAGCTCAACCGGCGCGTCCTGAAGGAGACACACGCACTATGTCCATGACTGATGAGCTGGCTGAAGGAACCGTCACCACCTGGGCCGGAACCACCCACGTCACGACCTCGCACGCAGGCGTGCGCTCCGTTTGGCTCCCCGCGTGGACAGTAGCTACTCAGCCTGCGGATTTCTCGAAATCCACTGCTGTGATCGAACGAGGCGACGGCGCCGCGCGAGCGCATCTGTTGCATGCCCTCCAGGAGCTGGCCGAGTACTTTTGTGGCCAGCGCCAAAGCTTCACGGTCGCGCTTGACCCGCACGGCACGGCGTTCCAGCGCCGCGCGTGGGCCGCCGTCGCGGAGGTTCCATATGGCGAGACGCGCTCATATAGCGACATCGCGCGCACGATCAGCGCCCCGCTCGCCGTGCGCGCGGTCGGGGCCGCCAACGGCGCCAACCCCATCGCGCCGTTCATTCCGTGCCATCGCATTGTCGGCAGCACTGGCTGGCTCACTGGCTACGGTCCCGGCCTACCCCTCAAGCAGCGCCTTCTCGTTATGGAAGGCGCTATCCCGGCGTCAGAAAGCGACTATCCTGCCTGGGTCGAGCGCGTCAGCAGCCGCCTGGGATCCCGGGAGTGGGCGCTCGGCGTCCGTGCCACCGGGGAGTATTGCCGGCCCGATGCTCCGCACTCCCTTCGCCACCACCTCATACCCAATCGCATCTTCGTGACAGTGGCCGCGGCCCAGGCGGATGGATGGCAGCCGTGCCTTGCGTGTCAGAAGCGCCATGCCGGTTGATACTAGCTGGCGGCGTTTCTAGTCCGCGAGATAGCGGACTATTCCCACTTGAATAGCCGAGCCGAGAGCAAGGCGCAGACGATAGCCCACGCCACCAGCACGCCGATGTCCACCAGCATCGGAAACTCCGGCACGCTGCCGATGGTGACCTGCCGGAACGCATCCGCCAGATACGTCAGCGGCATCGCCCGCACGATGGGCGTCAGGAATGCCGGCAGCAGCGCGAGCGGGAAGAAAATGCCGGAGAGGAACATCATCGGGAAGTTGACCGCCGACGAGATACCACCTGCCGTCTCTACCGACCTGGATACCGCCGCAATGAGATAGCCGATGGCCACGAATGAGATGGCGCCCAGCAGGATCAATCCGGCTAGCGCCAGCATATTCCCCTGGATCTGCACTTTGAACGCATAGACGCTCAAGCCGACGATGACCACCGACTGCGCGAAGCCAATCGTGATCCGCAGCAGCACCTGACTTGCGAGCAGCGTCCAGCGCGGCAGCGGCGTTGCGCCCAGGCGGCGCAGCACGCCCTCCTGGCGCAGCGAAACCAGTGGCGAAGCGGTTCCGAAGAGGCCAAGCTGCATCAGCGCCATCGCCAGGATGCCCGGCATCAGGAAGTCCACCGTGCTCAAGGTGTGGGTGGTGATCGTGTGTGTATTCAATGCCAACGGCGGCACCACTTGCGTATAGCGCGCATTGAACGAGGCAAGCACCTGCTGCACGATATTCTGCTCAATTTGGGCGTTGGTCGTATTCGTCGAGGGGTCGTAATACATGGCGACCTGGGCCGTCTGTTGGCCCCGCACCTGATCGCTCAGGCCAGCCGGTATCACGATGACCAGATCGAGCTGCCCCTTCTTGAGATTGCTCAGCTCGTTGTCGAACGTTCCCGCTTTGATGTTGAACGGTTTGACGCTGTGGAACGCCTGTGTGAGAGCGCTCCCGACCTGCCCGCCATCCTCATTGACCAGCCCCACCGTGTAGCTTGGCGAGCCGCTCCCGGAGAAGATCAGACCGAAGAGGATGATGAACAGGACCGGGAACGCCAGCGTCCAGAACATTGCCGCCCGGTCTCGCACAAACTCTTTTACACTCGCCCGATAAAGACTCAACACTGTCCCCATGATGATCTATCTCCCATTCCGGCGCTCGCGCGCGGAATCGCTCGTGTGATGCACACGTCACGGATGCATTGACTCGCTCAATCGCGCAGCGCCCGCCCCGTCAGCTTCAGGAACACGTCTTCAAGCGTCGCACCGTGAACGCTCAAGTCTTGCAGCACGTCACCCGCGCGCACTTCGCGCTCCAACAACGCCGCCATAGTTCGCGGCACGTCGGTGCTGTAGACCGTTACGCGGTCATCTTCCGCCGCCACGTGCGTCACGCCCGGTAACGTCGCGTAGGCATCCGATCCATGCCCATCCTGGAACTGGATCGCGATTTCGCTGAAGTGGCGCCGTATCAGCTCCGCCGGCGAACCCGTCTCGATGATCTTGCCATGATCTATGACGGCGACGCGGTCGCAGAGCTGTTGGGCCTCCTCCATGTAGTGCGTCGTCAGCAGGATTGTCTTGCCGCGTTTGCGGAGATCCGCAATGACATCCCAGAGCTGGCGGCGCGCCTGCGGATCCATACCTGTCGTAGGCTCATCCAGGAACACGATGTCGGGATCGTTCACCAGCGCCAGCGCCACACTCAGCCGCTGCTTTTGGCCGCCGGAGAGCGCCTTGCTGCGCGTATCGCGCTTCTCATCGAGATCTACCAGGCGAATCAGCTCCGCCGTCGGTAGCGTTTGCCGGTTTCGATAGAATGTATGGAACAGATCGAGAATCTCCGTTACCGTCAGCCGTGGGTAGAGCGCCGTGGCCTGAAGCTGAATGCCGATCCGGCTCTTGATTGCTTTGGCGTCGCGCGGCTGCGTCAACCCTAGAATCAACGCGGCCCCGGAATCAATGGTACGCAGCCCCTCAAGCATCTCGATGGTGGTAGATTTGCCAGCGCCGTTCGGGCCGAGCATGCCAAAGATTTCTCCTTCGGCTACCTCCAGACTAATGCCGTCTACGGCCTTCGTCTCCCCGTAGTATTTGCGGAGATTCTCCGCCACAATGACGGATGCGTTCGTCCCCATGAAACCCCTCCATGTCGTTATTCGTGATTGGAATGACGGTTCCGCATCGGTATACGAACCAGACATCAAACTGGTAGCAAGCCTTCACTTGAGACGCTATTACACAGGAAGGTTACACAGCCGCACGACTATGGGACATGACGGTTGTGATGAACTGCCCCCGCGTTTTACACGGCGAGCTTCACGCTTGATGCGCTCATCAAAACCAGCGGCCCTGATGCGAGACAGAAACCGAAAAGAGAGGCTTGCCAGAGTGAACTGTCCATGTTATTATAGAACATAAGTTCTAAATGATGCGCCCGGCTGTTGCGATTACCGCCGGACGCGACGCTACGGGGTCCGAAGGGAGCGCGAGTCATGACTCATGTATTGGTCGTGGATGACGATCGTGCCATCCGAGAGCTGCTGCGTTTCGCGTTCGAGTGTGACGGGTACGAGGTCACGCTGCTGTGTGATGGAACGAAGGTGATTGAGGCGCTGGAAGAGCAGCCGGATGGCTGTGTCGTGTTGATGGATTTGATGATGCCGTATGTGGACGGCTGGGAGGTCTGTCGCCGGCTACGCCAGCGCGCCGGCACGCTGCCACCGTACCGTCTGGCGCTTATGACCGCCAGTGGGCTTCCCGCCGATGAATGTCCGCCAGAGGTGCATGTGCTGCTGCGCAAACCTTTCGAGCTGGACAAGGTGCTCCAGCTCGTAGCCACCCTCGCCGCATTCGTCGCTGAGATCCAGATGCCGCCGGTGATGGGGCGCGTGCAGCATGCCGCCGCGTCCTAAACCACGTAGGCGTATTAGCGTCGAACGCGCGGACCCCGCTGCCAGCCAAGCGACGGCCGCATATATTCGGGCTGTCGCGGCGCTTCGCTCCATTCCGCGCTTCCTGGCAGCGGCACACGGGATGCCGCACCTTGCGCCGCCGCTCGCGCGCCCTCTTGTGGCACACCATCGGGCATCGCGAGAGCGGATGGCGTCGCAACACTGCCGTGCGAAACACCGAGAGACGCCGCCTGACCGTCCGCATTGCCGTTTCCGTGAGGTACAGAGATGCCTGCGAGTGGTCGAGAAGCGCTCGCGGGCAGCGGCGCCGATGCGGGAGCAGGAATGGGCGTCATGCCAAGCTGCGGCTGAAGGTATGGAGGGATGGTTTGTGGCGCGGGCGAAGGCGAAGGTGGCGTGAACGCGGGGGCAGGCGTGAACGATATCGCCCCACGAGACGTCTCGCTGACCGCCGCCAAAAACACATGATATCCCGTAAAGATGAGCACCCCGCCGCCGAGCAGGAATAGATAGATACCTACGTCTGGAATAAAGCTGGATGGGGGAGTGCTCGCCGGTACAGCTCCACTCGAAACGGCAGCCCCCACGACCGATATCTGATACGAGAGGTACGTGAGTACCACCCAAAGCGTACAGACACCGCCCACAGAGAGGCTGCCGGCAATCATGGGCAATACCGCATAGACCGGCTTGCGCCGCCACGCGGAATTGAAGAGCGGCAAGGCCGCCGCGCCGAGCGTCAGCAGCACCAGCAGCGCAGGTGCTCCGACAGACGCAAGCGACCGATGCGTTCCACTCATCACGACCCACGGCAGCAACAGGTCAACCGCCATCGCGATAGCAGTCACCAGCGCCGCCCGGCCATAGGTGTCGCTGGGCAACCCTGGCTTATCGAGAGCGCCACGAGCGCCTGCGGCCCCGCCAGCAGGGATAGCGGGAACCATGGTGGGCACGGTGTAGCGGGGGTACGATGCGGTTGGCGAAAATACGGGCAATGTGCTGTCCGCGAACTGCGTTTCGCCGGTGGGCCGGCCCAGGTCACGTCCACACACGGAGCATTTGACCGCGCTCATTGGCGCCTCAGCCCCGCACCCCAGACAGAACATACCGCCGCTCACTTTCCGCATGTGTCGTACACAACCACAGCCATTTGCTCTTATAGCGTTTAACGGATGGCAAGCGGCAACGATTACCATCCGTGCATGGTACGTTTACGTGCGTGCGAACGGCTCTGAACTAGTCGTCGTCCTCCTCATCCTGCTCAGCCGCACGAATAGCATCCGCGCGCTGGATCGCCGCCTGCGCCTCAGCCGTCCGGCCCGCGCGTTCCAGCGCCTGCGCCAGCGTATCATACCCAGCCGCGAAATCTGGATCCAGCGACACGGCAGTCTCCGCCATCTCAATCGCATCGTCCACGCGGCCAACTTCCAGGTACGTGTTCGCCAGGTCGCTACAGATGCCCGGATTGAGTGGGTCGCCCTCTAAAGCGCTCTCGTATGCGGTAATGGCCTCGTCATGGCGGCCCAGCGCGTCGTACGCGGATGCCTGCTCATACAGCGCCTCTGGTTGATCCGGGAAGCGCTGCAAGAATTCCGCCGAGGTTGCCAGCGCATCATCGAACCGCGCCGCGAGATTTTGGCTCGCGGCCAGACCGGCGTAGGCATCCGCCAGCGTCTCCTCATCCTGCTCGGACCCCGCATCTTTGTACGCGGCCACGATTTGCTGGTACGTCGCAATCGCCTCGTCATAATGATCTGCGTCGCGCAGCACCTCCGCCAGACTGAACCGCGCCGCCGCGGACTCTGGGCTGGTCTCGACGGCTTTGCGATAGGCGGCGATGGAGTCATCCATCCGGCCCTGTTCCTCGCGCCACAGCCCGAGATGCTGCCACGCTTCGGAATCGTCGGGGGAGAGCTGCACCACACGCTCCCACGCATCCGCCGCCTCGTCTACGCGACTCATCGCCTCGTAGACGGTCGCCTGCGTCTCGTACGTCGCCGGATTCTCCGGGTCGAGGGCGATCATCTGGTTTACCAGATTGAGCGCGTCCTCTTCACGATGCGCCTCCAGATAGGCGCTCACCAGATCGGAGTAGCGCGACACGTCTCGTGGGTCCTCGTCCACATGCCGCTCCAGATCGGCGATATGTTCCGCCTGCTCGTTCAACCGCTCACGCACATCGCGCAGGTTGTCGGCCGCCAGTGGGTTGTCGGGATTGAGGATTTGCGCCTGGCGGTAGGCAAGAATAGCGTCCTCGTAGAAGCCCAGGTTGCGATACGAGTCACCAACGTTGATGAACAGCTCGTCGTTGCCGCTATCGAGATCGAGCGCACGCTGGAACACCTCCAGCGCCTCCTCCTCCAACCCAAGCTCGCCGTACAGGTTGCCGAGGTTGATGTACGCCTCGATGAGATGCGGATCAAGCTGAATGGCGCGCATGTACGATGCGATGGCGCCCTCGGGATCACCAAGATTTTGCCGGGCAAGCGCCAGGTTATAGCGTGCCCGCGCGTCGGCGGGATCCGCCGCCACGGCTTGCTCGAACGCCTCTTCCGCGGCTTCAAAGTCACCGTCGGCGGCAGCCGTGTTCCCCTCGTCCAGATATGCCTTGGCCGCCGCGCCACTCGCCGCGGTATTCCCATTGGCGGAGTGTCGGTCTATGCCGGGCTGTTCACCTGTGCGTGCGTCCTCTGGCATTGTCAATTCTCCTCACACATGCTTCGGCGCGCTCCGGCGCCCTGAAAATTACTGATATTGGCAGTGATTCCTACCGGTGGCGCGGACAAGAATGTCCGCGCAGGCCGGCAGGAATGCCGGCCCCACCAGGTCGCCTGGTTGAGCGCTTTCCACCGACATCAGGAGATACCACGGAGAGCAAAGAGGAAGCGAAGAGGCGCGAAGCGGGCGGATGCGAATCCGTGCCGCGCGTAACGCGGACTGGCGACTCACGCCAGACGCTGCTTCCCGTCGTGCTTCTCTGTTATCCTCGTCGTCTCCGTGGTAAATAGTACCTCCTACAGCGCGGCCATCGCCGCATCCAGCTTCTCCATCGCCTCGTCAATCTCGGAGCTCTGAAGAATCAGGGGCGGGATGATACGGATGGTGGACGGGCCAGCGTTGGTGACGAGCAGACCGCGCTCCATCGCTCGGTCCATAATCTCCTGAGCACGCGGCTCTTTCAGATCAAAGGCGCGCATCAGGCCGAGGCCGCGCCTGTCGGTGATGATGTCATACCTGGCGGCAAGATCGGCGATCTTGCCGTTGAGATACTCTCCCATCTCCGTCGCATGCTCCAGCAGGTGCTGGTCACGTATCGTGCGCACGGTGGCGACACCCGCCGCGCAGGCGATGGGATTGCCGCCGAACGTCGTCCCGTGGTCGCCGGGCTCGAAGATGTCCGCACGCGGCGCCGCCAGCATCGCGCCGATGGGCACACCGCCGGCCAAACCCTTCGCCATCGTCGTAATATCGGGCGTGATGCCGAAGTGCTGCCAGCTGAAGAACCGGCCCGTGCGGCCCATGCCCGCCTGTACCTCATCGCAGATCAGGATCAGGTTCTGCTCGTCGCAGAAGGCACGTAGTCCCCGCATATACTCCTGCGAAGCCGGATGGATACCGCCTTCGCCCTGCACGCCTTCGATCAGGATCGCGATGGTCTTCGTGGTGGTCGCCGCTTTGATCGCATCCAGGTCATTGAATGGCACCTGCTTGAAGCCGTCGGGGAGCGGAAGCCATGTATCCTGATACTTCTTCTGGCCGGTAGCAGCCGTCGTCGCCAGCGTGCGCCCATGGAACGAGTGGTCCATGCTGATGATCTCGAACGCGCCATTGCGGTTGAGCCGGCCATACTTCCGAGCCAGCTTGATGGCGCCCTCGTTCGCCTCGGCGCCGCTGTTCGAGAAGAACGACTTCATGCCGCCGCTGACGTTATACAGCTCCTCGGCCAGCTCTACCTGCCGCTCGTTAATGTAGAGGTTCGAGACATGGATCAGCTTCGCGGCTTGCTCCTGAATGGCCCGTACGACCGCAGGGTGGGCGTGCCCCAGCACATTGGTGGCGATACCCGCGACGAGATCGAGATAGACCTTGCCGTTCGCGTCCCATACACGCACGCCCTCGCCCCGCTCCATGACCAGCTCGCGATTGAACGTGTGCTGGTAATATTTGCGCTCAAGCGCCTTCCAATCGCGCTGCTCCGGCTGCGCTGCCGTTGAGTTCGTCGTGGGCGTTGTGGTTGTCATTGCTCTTAACTCTCCTAACGCGTGTATGTCGCGTTCTCATCAACATAGCCGTGGGTCAGATCACAGCCCCACGCCGTCGCTTCAAAGGCGCCCTGGTGCAGGTCCACGTCCACATAGACGTCGGCGCCCTTCATCGCCTGCTTTGCCGCTGTCGGATCGAAGCTCGCCGCTACGCCTCCCCGTACGATTGGCACTCCTCCGAGCGACACATCCAGCGTATTCGCATCGAGCCGCACCTGGCTCGCGCCTATCGTGGACCAAATACGGCCCCAGTTTGGGTCCTCACCCGCCACCGCGCACTTCCAAATTGAGGACGCCGTGACCGCCCGCGCGGCTTTGCGCGCATCCGCCTCAGAGGCGGCGCCCCGCACGCGCACGATCATCAGGTGCTCGGCGCCCTCGCCGTCGCGGGCCATCTCACGTGCTAGATAGCGCGTCAGGTAGCGTACAGCGCTGACGAATGTTTCGGCGCCCGGTGCGCCCTCACGCAGTGGCTCGTTGCCGGCCTGTCCGCTCGCGAAAAGGAAGGCGGAGTCATTGGTGGACATGTCTCCGTCCACACAGACCATATTGAACGAGTCATCTATCGCCGCCTTCCATGTCTGCCGCAGAAATTCCGGCTCGACGGCGGCATTAGTCGTTACATAGCATAGCATCGTCGCCATATTCGGGTAGATCATGCCGACGCCCTTCGTGGAGCCACCCAGGCGAGCCGTCGTGCCGCCCAGCGCGAACTCGACGGCGTTGGTCTTCGAGCGCGTATCCGTGGTCATGATGCCGACGCCGAAATCTGGCCCGCCGTCCGCGCGCACCTCGATCTGTGCGATGCCGCGCTCCACCTTCTCCATTGGCAGCGGGCGGCCAATAATGCCGGTGGACGAGACCATCACTTCATTTGGATGAGCGCCCACCTTCGCCGCCGCCAGCTCCGCCATGCGCACCGCGTCGCGCTGGCCGCGCTCGCCATTCGCGCAGTTCGCGTTGCCGCTATTCACGATCACCGCCCGCACGCGATTGCCGCCCTCCGCGAGATGCGCCTTGCAGACATGCACAGTATGGGAGGCGGTTTTGCTCGTGGTGAACATTGCGGCAGTCACGCAGGGTACATCGGCGACCAGCATCGCCATATCTGGCGTGCCAGCATCGGACTTAATTCCGCAGCTCGTGTTGCCGGCACGAAATCCGGGCGCGGCGGTTACGCCTCCTTCGACGAGGCGAAGGCCCGCGGGAAGGTCGCGAGTCATATAATCGGTGGGATCGGACACGTCGCCAGGCTCCTCTTTGAGGCGCGCGGCACACCTTTCACTGGATGCCAGCACCAAAAGGCGCGACAGCAGAACGGACAGGTGCGCGTATTCATGCGCCAGTTTCACGTTTTCAGGTAAGCCTGGATATTGTACAATGCGGGCCAAACTGCCGCAACCGGCGCGCGAAAGGACGAGCAGGCGGTATGTCCCGGCTACGCATAGATGACGAGTTCGAGGGGACGCTCGACGCCCACTGGACGACCACGCTCGCTGGCGGCGGCACGCTCGACATCGCCGACTCGTCACTGCGGCTGGCGCTGCCAGCGGCCACCAGCCGCCGCTACGCCGACGCGCAGATAGACGATTACGCGAACCGCCCGCTCTCGCGCTATCCCTGGCGTCCGCCGCTCCGACTTGAAGTTCGTGCCCGTGCCTCGCACACAATCCAAGCGACGGTGTCCGATCCGCTGGTGTCGCTGCGCGGCACGGCGGGCTTCGGCTTCTGGAATTATCCGCTGACCCTGGCCGGAGGTATGCCGCGCCTGCCTGATGCGGTCTGGTTCTTCGCGGCGTCACCGCCCTCCAACATGGCGCTCGTACCGGGCATGCCGGGCTGCGGCTGGAAAGCACAGGTGATCCATGCCCACCGCTGGCAATCGCTCGCAGCAGGTGCGCCCGCACTCGGCGCGATGGCCTGGGCACGGATCTCTCGCGATGATCGCGCCGCCGCGCGGTGGGTGCGACGTGTCACCGGAGCCCAGGAGGCCGTGCTCAATACATCCCTCACCGAGTGGCATGAGTATGCGCTAGAGTGGCGGGCAGAGCGGGCTTACTTCTGGATGGATGGAAATGAGGTGCTGGCGGCCGCCGATCCCCCACGCGGCCCGCTCGGATTCGTCGCCTGGATTGACAATCAATATGCTGTGGCTACACCACACGGCGTCTTCCGCTTCGGCCTCCTCGATAGTGGCGCCGAATGGCTGGAGATTGACCACCTACGCATTACGCCGCTCTAACGCTTCTCGGACTCAGTGACCTTCCAGGCTTCGAGAACGCAGTGCAGCGGAATCTCCGCGATCCACGGTCCCTGCTGCGAATTCGCCAGAAACTCCTCGGTCGGCTCCGGCTCTTCCAGGGCGGCAACCAGCAGGCCCGCCGCGCGCAGCTCCCGGAAATACCAGGAGAGCGGGCGGTGGTACGCTTGCGTATAGACAGTCTGGTCGCCTATGCGCAGCCAGGGCAAAGCGGTGGCGGCGATCTCGCGGTAGCGGCTCATCTTGCGCCAGATCGTGGTGGTTGGATAGACGTACTCGATGTCCCAGCCGGAGGTCTCAACTTTATCGAAGCAGGGATGCGACAGGCTCGCGACGAAGCGCCCGCGCGGGCGCAGCACGCGAGCGACCTCCTGGATGGCTCCAGCGGCGTTCTCGATGTCCATGAGCGCCATATTGCAGATGACCAGATCGAACGAGTCTCCGGCCAGCGGCTCCAGATTGGCGGCATCGAGAACGTGATAGACGATGCCCAGCGGCTCTTGCGCCTCCCGCGCGCGGGCGCGCTCTATGATCGCGGCGGTTGCGTCAGCTCCGACGACCCTGGCCCCCTGGCGGGCGAAGCGGCGGCTCAGGTAGCCGTTGCCGCAAGCCAGGTCCAGCACGCGCAAGCCGTTTACGTCG
Source organism: Ktedonobacterales bacterium (assembly GCA_035310125.1). GTDB lineage: Bacteria > Chloroflexota > Ktedonobacteria > Ktedonobacterales > JADMIN01 > DATGEP01. The sequence continues at coordinate 5,570 of DATGEP010000146.1, read as the reverse complement.
CCGGTCAGCCGCAACAGCGGAGGATCAATCAGTGTGCGGTGCCAGAGGTCGCCGTCCTCGCCCAGATTCCCATCCCACCACTCGGCCATCTTATCCCAACCAACGGAGCTCACTGTTTCATTCCTCTTGAACGTGCAAATGCTGTAAGCGGACCGTTGCCGCCAAACAGCTATCATAGCACGTCTTGGGGCTGGCGGGTGAAACCGCGCAGACGGGCGTACGCGGTACGCTCCTACAAGCGCGCCAGAGTCCCGCCTGCTCTTGGGCGCCAGGGCGTACGCGGTACGCTCCTCCGTTGCGGCGGGACTCTCGTGGGTTGGGACGGCGCTGATGGAAAGTGCGCTAACGCTTTTCTGAAATGCTGAGCGCGCTAGCCGGCGGGGTTGGTCGGCGGCTGCGTGCCACTTCCGCCCTGCACGGGCGGCGCGACGGGCGCTGGCATTACCGGCGGCAATGGCGCGGCGCTAGGAGGCTGAGCTGGCGCGGACGGCGCTCTTACCGGTGACGGGACTGGCTCCGGCAGCGTGGGAGCGCTCGGACGGTCGGGGTCGCTCATGCGGTAATATCCTCGCCGCATCGCTCGCCAGTCGTCGCGCATCTCACGGTGCGCCTGGCGGTATTCCATGCGGCGGCCGCGATATTCGGCGTTGCGGTGCCCCCACCCCCACCACCGCCAGCCGCCAAAGACGAAGAATAGCCAGATGAAGCCAATCGCGTGTCCGCCCGTGGCGACCATCGCCACTGTGAAGGCGGCGATTCCGGCGACCAGCACGACGGCAGTGGCCCAGTCAGACGAGCCGAAGCGGCGCGGCTCGGTAACATCTTGAGTCAAAGGCGCCTGTGCCGGCGTCACCGCCGCCGTGTGCTTCTGCATGTACGACTCAGCCAGCGCTTTATCCATCTCCGGTCCCAGCTCGCGGCTCGCGGCCAGGGTTGCCAGCAAATCGGTATGGGCGTCTTCGGGATCGGGTTGCGGCATAGATTTCGGCATATGTAGTAAGCCCCCTCGTGTGCGGGCGCCGCTCGGTGCAGCGTCTGGCTGGATCGGTATCAGTCCACGTTGGAAAGTGTAGCGCATCCTCTTTCTAGGAGTACGTGTCAGAGGATAGATTTGTTACGTGCAATGTGGCATGACGAAAGTCATGACTTTTCATTTCTCGCGCAGGGTCGTACTCACGCTGGCGTGAGGGGGACGCTCTTGGGCGGGATGCGGGCCGTGCGTGGCGACGCTACATCGAGCGTTTCGGCGCCTGGACCTACGACGTCTAGCTTCATGACCCAGCCGCAATCATCCCTGGATACACGAAGCGGTACGGGGTGGTGTGAGAGCGACCTTCGCCATGAGGGTATCAAGCTCGAACGGCTTGGCGAGCAAGTCGTCCGCGCCGGCAGCTCAAGCTTCCTGTTCCGCTGCCGGGTGGTCGGAGAGTATCAGAATCGAGATACGCCGGGTAGCTTCTTGTCCCTTCAAGCGCTATGCGATGCGCCTCGGTGGCGAGCACGATACAGGCGTCGCGGGTGGCCAGCCCGGCGCTGGCGAATCCGGTTAGCGAATCCAGCAGGAACTCGTCAGTTTCATAGAACTGGACCACATGATCGGAAGGTGGTGCCTCGCTCGCATACGAATCCTGCACTCGCTCTCGCTTTATAATCGTCATGTGGCTAGACCACTGTTTTGTCACAGCACGTTGTGCTTGGCATCATACATACTAGGTTGTCCTGAAATATACCAAGATACAGTCACCTGTAGCCGGTGTCGTGCCAGTTCCACCAGACGGTTAGCCGCCATGTCCGGTTGCCAACCCGTAGAAAAGGAGCGCGGTGGCGGCGAACATGAGCAGGGCGGTGATGATCAAGGCGACATTGGTGACTCGACCCAGGCGGTAGTGGCGCATGATCGCAGGATTGTTGCCGACCAGGAGGAGGAACACAACCAGGGCAGGCGAGAGGATGCCCTGAAGGACATTAGCCCAGAACATGAGCTGGATTGGGTCGAGCCGGAGCAGCGCCAGGACGAGACTGATGACGAGCGCGACGGTGAGAATGAGATAGAAACCTTCGTTTTGCCAGGGCTTTTTCGAGAGGCTGCCGGGCCAGCCGAATGTGCCGGCTACCGCATAGGAGGTACTGGCGAGCAGGACAGGAATCGCGACAACACCGGCGCCGATGAGACCGACGGCAAAGAGGTATTTCGCGAACGGTCCGACGAGCGGCGCCAGGGCGTTGGCGGCGTCCGCCGCCGTGGTGATCTGGTGATGGTGAAGAAAGAGCGTGGACGACGTGCAAACAATGATGAAGTAGGCAATAAGATTGCCACTGAGCGTACCGGCGGCGATATCCGCCGCCGCCGCGCGCACCTGGTGCCGGGTAGCGCCGCCACGGGACTCTTCTTTCTCGGCCCGGACCTGCCAGAACATCGTGTACGGCGAGACGGTGGCGCCGAGTAGCGCGACAGCGGCGCTGATGCTGGCGAAGTTGAAGTCGAGCTGCGGCACGAAGGTGTTCTTGAGGACGGCGCCCCAGTTGGCGCCTGAGAAGAAGCCGGAGATGAGATAGGCGATGAAAGCGAGGCTCATTAGAAGGAAAATCCGTTTGATCTGCGCGAAGCTCCGATACACCGTGAGATACCAAAGGATGGCGCCGACGGGCAGGACAAACCATTCCCAGGGCAGGCCCGTGATGAGCTGCAAGCCGCTTCCAATCGCGACGAGATCGGCGGTGATGAGGGCGATATTGGCGACGATCAGGATAAGGCTGGTTGGCACCGCGACTTTCCGGCCGTAGTGCGCGCGCAGCAGCTCGGCGAGACCCTGCTGCGTGACGCGACCAATCCTGGCGCAGGTGTATTGCACGGCTTGCAGAAGCGGCGTGGAGAGCAGCATGAGCCAGAGCTGGCCGTAACCGTTGGTCGCGCCATTGATGGAGTAGGAGGTGACGGCTGAGGCGTCGTTGCCAGCCATGCCTGCCAGAAAGCCGGGTCCAATGGTCTTGAGCGAAAGGACGGGCGCCGTGTCCACGGGTGCGGTTTGGGCCGGCGTTTCGGTAGGCGCGGACGTTTGCTGGCGCGTGTGTCGCTTTGTTCTTCCCTCTCTACGCCGCATGCCTTCGGTGGTCGGTACTTCGTCTTCGACCTGCTCCAACAGATCGTTTTCCGCTGGCTCGTCAGCACCGGATGCGGTGAGATCATCGGCTCCCGCTGAGGAGAGCGCGTCAAGCTCCCGGTCGTTGGTGGCAATCGTCAGTAATCCGGCATCCGCACCAGATTGAGATGCGACCGACACAATTCGCTCGGCGGGAACCGTTAGCTCCTTCTTGAAGATCGCGCCCTTCTCGACGACGACCGATTCCACGTTGCCATGCGAGTCACGCACGACATCCGCGACTTTGGGTGCGCTTATATCGTGCTCACCCAGATCGCCTTCGGTGGCGGCGACCTCCATGTCTTGCTTGATGACTTGCTTTTTCGGACTGGACCGCTTGTGTCTGCTCACTGTGTTTGTTTATCCATATCGCCCAGTGTGGCGGAGCGATGGCGCTGGTAAATCAGGAGCCACCGCATATCGGTGGCTCCATAATTGGTTGTGCGCGATCTGCGTGAACAAGCGCCGATCAAACGGCGGTCCGGCGGCGGCCACCGGTGAAGAGGCGCACGATCAACAGCAGCACCACGGCGCCGATCACCGCGACGACGAAGCTCCAGATGTTGAAGCCACTGACACCTGTGCCACCCAACGCGCCCACGATGATGCCACCAATGAACGCGCCCACAATGCCCACGAGAATGTCCGCGACGATGCCGAGTCCGGTGCCGCGAACGAGGATGCTGGCGAGCCAGCCAGCCAAACCACCCAGAATGATCCATCCCAAAATACTCACAGATCCGCTCCTCTTCTCAACTGAGATGCGGCGCCAATGCCGCATGACTTTCCAGTGTCAGGCGCTCCCGCCCAATTCGGGAGGCTTCGACAGTCGCCCTGAAGAGATGAAACGCAAGCAGTGTGCCAACCTGATGGATCGGAAACGGTGGCGTGGGACTACCCTGTGTAAATACGTGACGCCAGGGTTTATATGGAGAGGCCGGAGCCTGCAGGAAGAAGAAACGATGCGGCCCGTGAGAATTCGTACGCAGTGGTGCGGGAATCGTCCCTCGTGCGCCGCGTGTCGAGCGTCGTCCCAACGGCACGTACGCTGTCCGCCCGGTCACATACTGCCTGTACTGCCTGTCCCTGGCAGCGCGCTACCGTCCGGCGCCACGACGCACAACAGCGGCAAGAATGGCCGCGCGGAGCTTTGCGACGTCATTCTGGCGCGAGAGGCTGCCTTTGGGATCGAGGCCATGCTCCCTGAGGATGGCGCGCAAGGTGCCAAGGCGCAGCTCATCCAGAGCGGTGCGGAAGTCATCGGCGCCGAGCTTCTTGTAGAGGGCGAAGGGATCGGGAATGCCGGGGCCAAGGTCGGGACTGGCGCCACTGACGAGCTTGGGGCGAAAGGTGCGCGCGAGGCGAGGCGTAGGGGACGCGGCGTGCTCCGGCGCGGCTGTGCCGTCCGGAGGGCGCGGGCGTCCATCAGACGCCCCTACGGATGGGGCAGCGGCGGGCATGGCGGAATCGGCAGCGACGGCCTGGGCGACGCGGCGAGCGAGGGCAGGATCGCGCTCAAGCTCGGCGGCAACGGCGCGCAGCGTGCGCGCGAGGGCTTCTGGTGCGAAAGAGGAGCCTCCCTGTACTTCCTCCGCGGACACGGAAGGGGACGGACGTTCGCCGGACGCCACTGCGGGTGCTGAGGAAGCTGCCTCCGCCGCTGCGGCGGCATCGGATGCTGGACTAACGGGCGCCGGTGCTACATCCACGACGGCATTACGCGGTTTGCGAGCGCCGCCGGTCGTACGGACGCGGGTGGGCTGGGACAAGACGTTTTACCTCCCGAGCAAGCTCCATGTAGGCTTTGCCGCCGCTGCTGTTGGGCGCGAAGCTGAGGACGCTTTCGTTCTCGCGGTGGGCTTTTTCGAGGTCGAGGTTTTTGGGGATACGCGTCTCCAACAGCGTGCCCTCGTATTTCTTTTCGAGGACGCCCCAGGTGTCGCGGGCGGTGCTGGTTTCTTCGTAGAAGGTGGCGACGACGCCGCAGACGCGCAGATCGTCGAGGTCGAGTTGGTCGCGCAGGTCTTCGATGGTGGCTTCGAGCTTGTCCATGCCGATGAGGCTGAATTCAGTGAGCGAGACGGGGATGAGCACACGATGTGAGGCGGCCAGCGCGTTCTGAGTGAGCAGGCCGAGCGAGGGCGGCGTGTCGAGAACGATGTAGTCGAACTCCTGCCCGCTCAGGGCGCGGGCAAGGCGCCACTCGCGGCCAGGGCGGGCGGCCAGCTCGACATCCACGTTTTGCAGGCGGTCATCGCCGGGAACGAGCCAGACATTCTCTTCGTTCGTTTTCCAGATGAGCGTTTCGAGCTTGCGGTCGCCCACGAGCACATCATAGAGCGAGGGACGCGGGTGGACGCGGCCAGTGAGGGCGTAGGTGGCATTGGCCTGGCCGTCCACATCCACGACAAGCACGCGGCTGCCCAGCCG